>DATDGN010000188.1:0-17762 GCA_036522095.1 Candidatus Cybelea sp.
CGAGCCATGGCCCGACCGGAAAGTTTCGTGATGAAGAGCGCGATCGGCGCGTTGAGCTGCGTCGCCGAGCCCGAGATCGTCAGCGTCGGCTTGACGTTACCGCCGGCGCTGGCGGGATACGCGTCGATGGCGTTGTTGAAGTCGTCGGCGACGAACAGCGTCGCGCCGTACATCGCGATCGACGGGAAGAACGGCTGTCGCGGATCGCGCGCAGAAGCGCACAGCGGATTGCTCGAGAAGACGCCGTCGAGCGACAGGACTCGCAACGGCGGAACGTTGGTCACGCCGCCGCTCGCGCCCGCGGCGTAGACGTTGGCGAGACCCTGACACGTGGTCGAGCTGCTTCCGCCGCCCAGCCGCGTGTTCGCGATGAAGATCTCGCCACTGGAATCGAGCGCGACGTTCGTCGTGATGCCGGGCGTCAGCTGGGTCGTCGATGGGTTCCACGGAATCGTGCGCGCCGGATTCGTCTGCGGGTTCCCCACGTCGGACGCCAGCGCCGTGTAGAGCCCGTAGTCCGGCCCGAGCGGAGCGTGCAGCGCGCCGTTGACATAGAAGTTTCCGGAGGCGTCGAGCGCCAAGCCGGTGGGACCGCCGTAGCGTAGCGTCGGGTTCGCGAAGTCGAATCCGTGGAGCGGCTTCGCGGCACCCTGGCTGCCGGGCGCGTACGTGAGCACGGCGTCGCCGGTGTTGCCGTCGACCGTGGTCGCGCCGTACGTCACGAGATCGCCGGACGGATCGAAGCTCATGAACAGCGGGAAGATGGCAGTGCCGGTCTGGCTGTCTTGCGTCAGCACCGCGGTCGGCGGGGTCTTGCCGCTCGCACCGGGCGCGTAGATCGCGATCACGTTGCCGGCGTCCGGCGTGCCGTTCACCGACGAGAAGCCGAATTGACTGTCGAAGAAGCCTACGTAGAGATTGCCGCTTGCGTCGAGCGCTATGCTGCGGGCGTAGAGCTTCGTGCTGAGCTGCAGCGTGCGTTTGGGCGCGGCATTGCCCTTCGCCTTGCCGTCGTACTCGGTCACCGTGGCGCCGCGTCCGTCGCGGCTGCCGAGATTGAGCGCGTAGATCGTACCGACCGGCGGGGGCGGCTGCTTGCCGTGCAATGCGAAGTGCGCGTGCGCGCCGATCGAGCTCGGCCCGTCGACGGCGGCTTGCACCGTGATCGGCGACGCCTGGCGGTTGCCGTCGTACGTCAGCGTAATGCCCGTCGTCGGCTGCACGATCGACAGCGCAGCGCCCGACTTGCGGCCTGCGTGCAAGCGAAACGCGTGCGCCGAATCGCCCTGAATCGTCAGTGCGATCGGCGAGAGGTAATGACTGGCACCGACGATCTGCGCGCCGCTGGCGTCGAATGCGGTCAACGAGACCGCCGCGGTCATCGGCGTGCCGCGCTTGCCCGCGTTAGGTGACAGCGACAGACGCAGCGATGCGATCACCCCGTAGAGGGTGAGCGTAAGGCTGTTGATCTGCACGTTGCCGTCGCCCGACCCGATCTTCGCCTTCACGCTGCCGACCGACAAGACGGCGCCGGTGGCGTTGGCTCCAGCATAGGTCGTGACCGAGAAGACATCATCACCGGGCGAGCCGAGCGCCGTGCCGGTGCAAACCGTTTGGCTTCCCTGCGACGCGCAGCCGCGAGAGTGTAAGCGCGTTTCGATCGTCGTAGCGTTGACGCCGCTCACGCCTTGTCCATCGACCGACGCGAGCTGGATGACGAGCGACTCCGTGTTGGGCGAAACGTAGTCGGGCCGGACGCGCTCCGCGTGGCCCGATCCCGGAATCGTGACGCGCACGTGCACGTTCACGAGCGGAAGCGGCGGCGGTGTCGGGCCTCCCGGAGAGTTCACGACGGGGCCGTTGGGCGTGCCGAAGCCGCCTCCGCACGCCGCGCTCGCGGCGAGCGCCGCAATCGTCAGAATCGCGCGCGCGCGCACATCAATCACGGATACGTGGCGGTGAGCAGATCGGAGGTGGTGACGTCGGCCTGGCCGCTGGGGCCCCGGATCACCGGAAGCTGGGACAGATTCTTGGGATACGACGCCTCGTACGCCGGGTAGTCGGCACCGACGGCATAGATCTCGTACGTCCCCTTGGAGCAGAGCGTCGGCGTCTTCTTGCCGGACTGCGTGAGCGGTCCGAGATCGTCGGCCAGCGTCAGCGCCGCCGGGCCCGCTCCGTGCGCGGCGAGCGTGTAATAGGTGTCGCTCGTATGCGATTGTGCACAGATGCCGACGCCGCTGCGGGCGTTGGCGTGGACGACGGCCATCGCCTCGGTCGCGCCGGCGGGCACGGTCAGGACTACCGTGCCGCCGCCCTTACGGTCGGGCTTGAACGACGGCGTACCAAACGCGGGCAGCGCGGAGAGGTTGGTGAGCTGCGCGGCGGCCGCGAGGATTCCCGGCGGCGGCGTCGGTGTGCCGTTGGGATTGGGGCTGGGCGTCGGGTTTTGCGGCGTGTCATACGCCGGCGGTACCGCCGCGTACAGATGATAGACGCCCAGCACCGGCTGCACGGCGAAGTCGCTGAATCCTAACGAATAGCCGTCCCAGCCCAGCGCCACGAGCGACGGTCCGGCCTGCGGGAACGCCGGCGGCCCGCCGTACCACAGCTCCGCGCCGGCGCCGTAGACGCTGTTGGTGTAGATCGGGAGATTGTAGGCTTGGTAGAGCGGCGTGAATCCGTTGCCCGGACCCGAATCGGAGTTGCACGGACACAGCCCATAGCCGAACGCGCCGCTGCTCGACTGTTTGGGCCCGCGCGGCGGACCGGTCCACGCGCTCTGATTGAGCGTCGACCACGTGATGTGGTTGGTGCCGAGATCCGCTCCGGCGCCGGTTACCTGGTTTCCGGTCATCGTTGAGATCAGCACGTCGAAGCTCGACGGGCCGATGATCATCGGCTGATTGAAGAGCGTTCCCGACAGTCCGTTGCGCTGGCGCAGCGTCTCGACGCTGTTGAGCCCGTATGCGACGCTCTTGCCGCCGTTGAACGCGATCGTCGCGACGCCGACGGCGAACTGCAGCCGGCTGGTCGCGGCCGGATCGAACGACGTCACCGGCGGCTCCGACGCGCCGCCGTTCCCACACGCGACGAGCGTGGCACAGAAACCGATGGACGCGCATACAAGAATTATTTTCATATCGTCACCTGGTAGTAGAGGCGGAACGAGATGGGGGGCTCGTTGGGGAAGGTCAGATACGGCGAGGAGCTATGCGAGGCGACGTCCGGCGGCGCGTACGGCGCGCTCGAGAACGTGCACGGGGCGTTGCCGCTCTGCAGGCCGCTGGTCACGGGCGCGCCGTAGCAGCCGTTGACGATCGGCACGTTATAGAGCTGGTTGAATAGGTTTACGACCTGCAGTCCGAAGACCGACTGCGCCAGCGACTTGATCGGCGGGCGGTACTCGACGGTGAGATCGGCGTCCACACGTGGCGTGGTCAAAAAGCCCCCTGCCAAGTTCGGCTCGTGAATGCCGCGCGTCGCCGCGATGTTGGGCTTGGTGCACGTTCCCGGGTCCAACGGATCGATGTAGCCCGGCGTCTGCGAGTAGATCAGCGACAGGCTCGTGCTCGGCACGATGACGGGGATGCCGTTGCAATAGACCGCGGTGTAGTATCCAGCCCCGTAGGGATAGCCCACGTTGAACGAAACGACCGGATTGATGCGCCAGCCGTGACTGTTCTTCCAGTTGAACGCGGCGTTCATCTGGAAGGGCGAGAGATCGGGCGAGCGATACTGCGTACCGAGCGCCAGCGCCGCCGGCTGCAAGAACGCCCCCGGCGGCTCGTTGCCGAACTGACTGATGTAGGTCGCGCCCAGCTGCATCGAGAGCCCTAGCTGGACTTCCTTGGTGTACAGCGCCTCGATGCCGGTCGCGCGCTGGATGCCCAGATTGGAGTACGCGACGTCGCCGAAAACCGGCGAGCCGGTCTGGTAGTTGAAGCCCAGGATCTGCGCCGTCTGCTCGACGACGTTGTAGCCGCGCCGGTAGAACGGCGTGATCTTCATCGCCGCCCCGTCGCGAAACTCGTGCGCCCACGACAGGTCGATGTTCGTGAAGGTCGCGCCCACCAGCGGCGCCTCCAGCGTCGAGCTGCCGAAGCGATAATCCCGCGTCAGCCAGTAGAGCTGATCGGCATAGCTGGCGCACAGCTGGTTGACGCGCGGACCGCAGTATTGCGCCGGCTTTCCGGTCGAGTTGTCGTAGGACGGAATGTTCTCGAAGGGCGCGTACGGCGCGCGGCTGACGTCGGCGCCGAGCAGGCTGGGCAGCGGCATCGCCAGCGTGTGGCCGAAGCCGATGCGAAACGTGTCGCGAGGATCGGGCGAGAACGACTGATCGAAGTGCGGCTCGTAGAGCCGCTGATGCTCGACCGCCGGAATCGAGGCGGGCGCGCCGGCCTGCTGCGGAATCTGGAAGTTGTAGCCGTCTAGGCGCAGCCCCAGCTCGGTCTTCCAGCGGGCGGACATGTCGATCGTGTCCTGCAGGTACGCGCCGTACTGCTGCTGACCAACGGTCGCGACGTCTTCCTCGAACGGAAAGCGCACGCCGCCGGGAAAATACGAGCTCAGATAGCCGCAGTTCGAATGCACGCCGACCTGCGCGCAGAAGGCCGGCGAGAAGAAATCCTGCTCCAGACCCTGCTGCGCGGACGGATTATTGTTGGGCAGCAGCCCGCTATACGTGTACGGAAGCGGCAGCGGCTGCAGCGGATGCGTGATCGCGTACGTGATGATGTAGGGCGGCGTGGTGAACGCGGTGTACGACGTGAAGTCGTAGCGGTTGCCGTAGGGAACGACGAACTGATAGATGCCGCCGTACTTGAAGAGGTTCTTGCTGCCGATCTGCGTCGTTACGTCCACTTGCCCACCGGTGCGCGTGCCGCCGTAGGGATCGGCGAAGATGCCCTGCGCCGGCATGTCCTGCGACTGCTCGGTAAAGGTCCGGAAGTAGCGCGCCGTCAGCAGCGACGACGTGCCCAGATTCACCCCGTACTCGAGCTTATAGGCCAGGAACGGGCTCTTGAGCGTGTCGGCCGACGAGACGAAGGCGTAGGTGTTGGGCTGTCCCGGAAACAGCGGGATCAGCGAGTCGCACGCGTAGTTCTGCTGCGACGAGTTGACCGGAATACCGTTGGACCCGATCACGGGATAAGGCGCGCACTTTCCCGAGGTCGTGCCGCCCGAGATGTACGGCAGAAACTGAAAGCCGCCGTAGTCGAGCGTCTGCGTGATCGCCTGATCCTGGATGAAGAACTGCAGCCGCTGGTTGTTGTTGCGCCCGAAACGGTAGATCAGGTTGTCGACGAAGTCGTTCGACTTCAGAAACGACGGCGCGTAGTACACCAGGTTCGGATCGATCGTGCTGCCCAGCGTCGCGGCGTTGGTCCCCAGCGTGCCCAGCGTGTTGGCCGCCGCGCCGGGAATGCCGTACTGAAAGGCGCGCCGGATCCCGATGAACCCCGCGTAGTTGGACAGCCGCTGCGAGGGATCGGCCCAGCCCCACTCCAGCCCGAGTTGGTGCAAATACGGGAATACCAGTCCCTCCGCATCGACGTGCAGGTACGTGGGATACGTGCCGTGCTTGGCCGTGAACAGCACGAGGCCGGTGCCCGTGTCGCCGTGCGTGGCGTCGCCGCCGCCGGGAACCAGCTGCACGCTCCCGACGCCATTGAGCAGGTTGAAGTTGGCGACGTTCTGCAGCGTGTTCTGCAAGTTGGCCGACGGCGTAGTGTAGTCGATGCCCTCGAACTCGTACGCCGCTTCGAACGCGAAACCGCCGCGGATCGAGACGGTGCCCGTCTTGTCGATCGTGACGCTGGGGATGCTGCGCAGCAGGTCGTTCTCGTTGGCGTTGAAGGCCTTGCCGGTGACCGTCTCGATCTGCGCGCCCGTCACCGTGTACGTGTCGATCGTCATCCCGCGCTGAAAGGCGCTGCCGGTCGAGCGCGCACGCGTCGAGGCGATCGTCTTCAACGTGTGGGAGAGCGGCACGTTGACCGTCTGCTGCGAACCGTTGAGCACGACCAACGACGTGGAGTACGCCGCATAGCCCGCGTAAGCGAAGGAGATCGAATACGTGTCGGGCAGCACGCTCAGGAAGCGAAAGCGGCCCTGCGCGTCGGTCACCGTGCGATAGGTCGCACTCGGCGACTTCGCAACCACCGCGACGCCGGCGATCGGCCGATGCGTTCGATCGTCCGTGACGGTTCCCGAAACGATGCCCGCGGTCTCCGCGCGAGCCACGACGTGCGGCAATACCATGCAGCAGAAGCCGGCAAACGCCACGAGCTTCCCAAATCGAAGGAGACTATCGATCAACGTCAACTCCCAGCAGCAACGAAGAGCCGGCATACTGGCCGATTCTTCAAACCGATGCTAGGGGATGGGGAGTAAGGACTGCATCCCGGATTTCCGGCCGGCCGTTAACGCACCGGCATGGAGAATTACGTTATCCTAAGAAATTTGAACGAAGCTTAATCTTCGTTCTTCTTCCGCGTGTCGGCGATCTGCCAGCGCGAGCGCAGCCCGAGGCGCCCGAGAATCGAGCTGACGTGACGCTCCACGGTGTGCTCGCTGATCTGCAACGCGAGCGCGACCTCGCGGTTGCGCGCGCCGCGCCGGATCAGATCCGCCACCTGCTGTTCGCGTTCCGTCAGCATCGAGTTCGGGGGCCGGCCCTGCGCCGCGTGGCGTCCGCCGCCGCCGGGTTGGCGCACGAGCAGCAGCATCGCTTCGTTCGTCCAGCGCCGCAGGCCCATCGCGTTGAACGCGCGCGCCGCGTCGCTGGCGTGATCCGCCCACGCGGTCCGGCCGCCGAATCGAAAGGCCAGGTAGGCGCGGGCCAGCAGCCGGTGCGCGCGCAGGTAGCGCCGATTCGCCGCCGGCAGGGCGGCCAGCGCGCGCGTCGCGAGCCGCGCCTCGTCGAGATCACCGTAGCGCGCCGCCATCGAAAACAGCTCGGGGCAGCGCGCGGGATTGCCGGTCCCGAGTACCGCGCGGCGGAGCGCCAACCGAATTTGAGGATGGTTCTTTAGGCTCTCCACGCCGACGAGCAGCGCGGTCGTCGCCGCACGGGCGAGCTCGGGGTCGTCAGAACGCAGCGCGGCGGCGACGATCTCCGGCCCGGTCCAGATCCCAAGCGCCGCCGGATCGCCCTTTTCGACGGCGAGCTGAGCGCCGATCGGCGCGCACAAAGCGAGCGTTCCGAGCGGACGCGTCTGCGCCACCGCACGCTCGAGCAAATGCGCGCCTGAGCCGAGGTCGCCGGCGTCGAGAGCGAGCCGCGCCGCGGCGATCAGGCACCGCGGCAGCCACGGCGCGAGGCCATGCGCCGCCGCGAGGCGCGACGCATCGTCGATCGCGGTGCGCGCCGCGTCGACGTCGCCGAAGAGCAGCGCCTCGTGCGCCAGCCGTTCGAGCGCCGCGACCGCAAAGGCAAAGCGTCCCTGCGACACCGCGCGGTCGTGGGCTTGGCGCAGCAGCGCGTACGCGCCCGGCGCGTCGCCCGACCACGTCAACACGATCCCGGCAACCAGCGGCTCTGCGGAGCCGGCGCCGGCGCGCTCGTAGTAAGCCGCTACGTCGTCGGCGGTGCGGCAGGCGAGCAGCTCCGGATCCGCGATCCGCGCCAGCGCGCGATCGTCACCGCTGAGCGCCGCCTCCATCGCCCCGTCCGTAACTAGCATGCGCAGCCATGCTAGCAAGCGACTCTTAAGCGACGATTACGAAAGTGCTAAGCTCCGTTGCACAACTTCGCCACGCGCGGCCTTGCGTCTATGGCAAGTTCCGAAAAACGGTTCCGAAATCGACGTGTGCGCCGCCCCACGCGGTCGTGCCGTAAAGAGCTCCCGAGATGTCGGTCAGGCCGGCCTCCGGATTGGCTCCGTCGGGGTCGCCGTGAAAACGATAGATCACGTGCTCGTCGCCGAACGCGTCGACCTTGAAGATCGTGCCGCACGTTGGGGTGCCGATCGAGTCGGGTCCGCTGAGGCAGTCGCCGGATTTCCTCTCGGTGAGGCCGCCGTTCATCGTCGTTCCGTACAGCTCGCCGCCCGCGGCGATGAGGCCGGCAAGCGGAAACGCGCCGTCGGTTCCTGCCGCGAAAGAATGCAGCACCCGTTCGGCACCGGAGCTCATCGCGAAAACGGTACCGTATCCGCGGCTTCCACCGTGCAACGTCGTGCCGAAAAGCTCTCCGTTGAGCACGACCAGCGGGCCGGCGGGATTGGCGCCGTCGCCGTGACTAACGCCAAAGGCATGCAGCATGAGATCTTGCCCATAGGGCAACACCTTATAAAGCGTGCCGCCCGCGGCGACCTTTCCGCCGGCGCGCGTCGTGCCGTACAGCGTCGACTTATAGCGGATGAGGCCGGCCGTCGGATGGCCCCCGTCGTACGGAGCGCCGCCGAAGCTATGCAACACGCTCTCGCCGGACGCACCTAATTCGAAGATGGTTCCCTTGTCGCGCACACCTCCGTTCTCCGTCGTGCCGACTAGCACACCGTTGACGTCGACCAGACCCGCCAGCGGGAGCGCTCCGTCAGCCCGGTTGCCAAAGCTGTGGACCACGTGTTCGAGGCCGTCGGTCGTGAGGGCAAAGACCGTGCCGCCGCCGTAAAGGCCGCCCGCGGACGTCGTGCCGTAGAAGGCGCCGTTGAACCAAATCACGCCGGCTTGCGGATATTCGCCGTCCGGATACGCGCCGAACGCATAGACAACGCGCAGCTTGCCGAACGCGTCGACCGAGAAGACCGTGCCGTAGCCCTTTCCGTAGGCCGACGTCGTTCCGTAGAGCAGGCCGTTGTGGAGCAGCAGCCTGCTCACCGGAGCTCCACCGCTCGCGTTGTCGAAACTATAGAGGGTCCGATGCCGTCCCAGCGCCGGCGATGCGTGCGCGGCGGCCGGTGCATTGGACGGGATCGAAGGGGACGGAGAGACACTCGAGCAACCGCCGAGCGCCACGACAATTAAAACCACTCTGGCGATCTGCATTAGAGCGAACCTCTAGACTCTTAGGGTAACGAGCGAAAAACGGTTCCGAAATCGACGTGTGCGCCGCCCCACGTGGTCGTGCCGTAAAGAGTTCCCGAGATGTCGATGAGGCCGGCCTCCGGATTGGCTCCGTCGGAATAACCACGAAAGCGATAGACGACTTGCTCTCGACCGAACGCATCGACCTTGAAGATCGTGCCGCACGTCGGGACGCCGGTCGAGTCGGGTCCGGTGAGGCAGTCGCCGGATCTCCTCTCGGTGAGGCCGCCGCTCATGGTCGTTCCGTACAGCTCGCCGCCCACGGCGATCAGGCCCGAGAGCGGATCGGCGCCGTCGCTTCCCGCGGCGAAAGAGTGGAGCAATTGTTCCGAACCCGACGGACTCATCGCGAAGACCGTGCCGTATCGGTGCGTTCCGCCGCGCAGCGTCGTGCCGAAGAACTCGCCGTTGACCACGACCAGCGGGCCGGCGGGGTTCATCCCATCGCCGTGGTTGACGCCGAAGCTGTGCAGCACGGTCTCATAGCCGAACGGCGTAACCTTATAAACGGCGCCGCCCGCGGCGATCAACCCGCCGGCGCGCGTCGTGCCGTACAGCGCGTCCTTGTAGCGGATGAGTCCGGCCGTCGGGTGTCCCCCGTCGGCCGGCGCGCCTTTAAAGCTGTGCAGTACCCGCTCGCCGGACGCGTCGAGCTCGAAAACGGTTCCCTTGGTGTAAGTGCCGCCGTCCTGGGTCGTGCCGTAGAGCACACCGTTGACGTCGACCAGACCGGCCAGCGGGATCACGCCGTCAGCTCTGTTGCCAAAGCTGTGGACCACGTGCTCGACGCCGTCGGGCGCCACGGAAAAGATCGTCCCGCCGGAGTACACGCCGCCGGCGGAGCTCGTGCCGTAGAACGCGCCGTTGAAGAAGATCAGGCCGGCCTGCGGGTATTCGGCATCCGGATATCCGGTAAACGCGTACAGGACGTGCAGCTTACCGAACGCGTCGATATCGAAGACCGTGCCGTAGCCCTTGCCATATGCCGACGTGGTGCCGTAGAGCAGGCCGTTGTGGAGGAGCAGTCCCGCCATGGGCGCGCCCCCGCTCGTGTGGCCGTCGAAACTGTAGAGCGGCGTTTCGCGCCCCAGCGCGCGCGACGCGGCCGGCGCGGCGGCGGCCGAGCTCCCGGGCACTGCCTGAGTCCCCGCGGCGCTCGAGCAGCCCGCCAGCACCGCGACGCAAATGAACAACGTGCCGATACGCATACTGCGAACCTCCTTATTAGCACCAGGTTCCTTTTGAGTATCTCCTATCCTAGCGAATGCGGCGATGGATCGCCGAACCGCCGGCAAAGCGGAGTGGCGCCGGTTTAACGTGACCGCAGCCTGGAAAAGAAACGAGTGGTGCGCTCGCTTGATCGCTCGGCCGAGCGGCTGAACCGCGTCCTTGACGTATTGGTTCAAGCCGGCCGTGCGCTGACGCTGCGGCGCCCGATGGAGGTCGTGCGCGCGCTGTTTTTGCTGCTGTCGCGCAGCGATCCCGTGCACTCCTACGTTTTTTCCGCGGTGCCGATCGTCGCACCGAATGCGTGCTCGTGGCGCTGGGAGAAGCAATCGCCAACGCCATCGAGCACGCCTACCGCGGAGGCAATCCCGGTTTGATTCGCCTAGCGATCGAGCGTCATCCGTTCGTTCGGCGCGAAGAGCGGGGCCGAGGCATCGAGCTCATGCGTCGTAGTACGAATATTACGGACCGTAGCTCGAGCGCGACGTCGGACTGATGGTCGGACGCGACGTCGGCGGCGGCGTCGCCTGTTTACCCGGAAGGGCAAATTTGCTGACGGCGAAGACGTCGTGCATGCCCTCGTGGTAGTGGAACGCGCACCCGATCAAGTAGATGCCGTCCTTCACGAGCGTGATCGTGACGGACTTGCCGGGTTTGATCGGACCGCTCGCATATCCGGCCTGGAATTTGCCGCCACCGCGCGCCTTGACCGATAGGTTCGGATACTTCGGAAAGATCGCGGGCGGCTTGGAGATCACCTTGATCACGTCCAGCGTATGCTCGGTGGTCTTCGAGAGATTGCGAACGATGATCTTCGTCCCGGGCGGGAAGCCGAGCGTCTGAGAGTAGCGTTGCTGCGTGTATCCGCCGACCTCGGCTTGCCACTTCGGCGACTTGACCATGCCGAGGCCCTCGGCCGGCTTTTCCTCGCCGATCGTGTCCTTGGGGAGCACCGCGGTCATGACGAGATCGGAGTCGAGCGGCGGGAGCACATAGGTCCCGCCGCTGGGCGCCCCAGCATTCCCGCCGGTCATGTGCCCGGCGCACGCGCTCACGACGATGCCGACGAGCGCGATGGCGATTGCAATTAGTTTTCTGCCCATTGGTCCAGCCTACGAGCGGGGGGTTAAGAAAGTCTAAACGGCCCCCGCTACTGGTTCAACCGCAGCTGCAGCGTCGTCTCGGTGCTCTGCCCCGACACCGGATCGGTCGCTACGACGCGTACCGAGACGGCCTGTTGGCCCGGCATCGTCGTGAGCGTGACGGTCATCCGGAAGTTGCCCTTCGGCCCGGCATCCGTCTCGCCGGCGAACTGCCCCGTCGTCTGCGGCCGCGGCCCCGCAGTCACCCTGACGTGGCCGTTCGGAACCGTGTTCCCGACGATATCGAACGTACGCCCGACGGAGGCGTTGGGCGCCGGCTGCGTGACCGTCAGGCGCATCGCCGGCGGCCCCGAGCGGATCACAGCAAACGACCACGACCGGTCGAAGGGCGTGCCCCCCGGACCGCGACCGGTCACGCGGACCGAGCGCGAGCCGAAGTCAAGCGGCGCGGGCGGTTTATACGAGAAGCCCGTCGAGGACGTGCCGCTGCGGTACGTGACGTTGTTGCCGTCCAGATACACGCGAACGCTGCCGGCGTCGACGCGCGCCGTGAACTCGGCCGAGATCACGGTGAAGCGGTCGCGGACGTTCGCGCCCGGGTCGGGGTGCTGGAGCCGGAGCCGCACGACGGGCGCCGGCGGTGGATACGGTGGAGGCGGAGGTCGCGGCGGCGGCGGCGGGACGGGCTGCGCCATGTTGATCGCCACGACGCGCGTGTTCGCGTCGTAACCCACTTGCGCTCCGAGCGCTTGCGCGATGAATCGCAGCGGAACGTACGTCGTCGCACCGACGATGAACGGCGCGACGTCGAGGCTCTGCGGCTGACCGCTGACGGTAGCCTGCGTCGAGCCGATGTGCAGCGAAACCGTCGTAGGCCCCTTGGTCGCATTGATCGTTCCGGACGCATAGACTACGGTAGCTCCGAGCCGCTCGAAGATTCCGCGCAGCGGCACGAAGACTCGCCCCGCGCGCTCGATCGGCCCCGGACTGAGGTACAGCGGTTGTCCGTTGATCGTGACGGTGACCGTTTGAGCCACGGCGATGCGCGGCAGGCCCGTGACGGCGAGCGCGGCGAGCAGCACGCCGCTCAGAATCCGAGAACCCAGTGAAAACACGGCCGAAACCTCCTCGCTCGCTGTTGCCCGATAGCTTGCTCGTTCCCCTTTATCCGCCTTATCCAACGCACACGCCGCAAAAGCAAGGTTAGCGGGAAACGCTTTGTGGACCTCAAAAGGTAGCGGGTCTTGCTCGTAGCTCCCAAGCTTGGAGGTCTTTAGTGTTTCGCTTCACCCTTAGACCAGCGTGTCTCGCGGCCGCGTCCGCGCTCGCAGTCGGAGCGGCGGGGTGCTCCGGCGGCCATTCGCTTCTGCCGGGCGTCGGACCGCAGCTAGCCAACGATTTGCGGGCCGGCCGAATGCAGCGGTTCGTGCCGCTGCGGCATCAGCCGCCCGTGCCGGGAATTCAGCTGACGTTCCTGATGACGGACGGCACGGTGCTCGCGCAAACCTCCGCGAACAGCACGTGGTACCGCTTAACGCCCGACTCGTCGGGCAGCTATGCCAACGGAACGTGGAAGCAGGCCGCGTCGTTACAGGACCCGCCATACGGGCCCTCTGCCTTCGCATCGGCGGTGCAGATCGACGGACGCTTCGTCATCACCGGCGGCGAGTACAACTATCCGGGCAACGGCTACCAGCTGCAGCTGACGGACCTCGGCGCCGTCTACGACCCGGTTGCCAACACCTGGACGCCGCTCGGCCATCCCAACAGCTGGACCACGATCGGCGACTCGCCGTCGGCCGTGTTAGCCAACGGCGATTACCTCGTCGGGCAAAAGCTGACGCACAACGACGCAGTCCTCAACCCGCATACGCTCAAGTGGAAGACGGTGGGCGACAAGGGCAAATCGGACTTCAACTCCGAGGAGGGTTGGACGCTGCTCCCCAACGGCACGATCCTGACCGCGGACGTCAAGAACGCCCCGAACTCGGAGATCTATCACCCCGCTACGCACAAGTGGACGAGCGCGGGTTCGACCATCGTCGATCTGCACTCGCCGTCGCCGTACGGATGTCTGCTCTACGGGCCCAGCCTATGCTACTATCCGCCGGGCGAGATCGGCCCCGCGATGCTGCGTCCCGACGGGACGGTCTTCGCGACCGGTTCGGCGCCCAACGGCACCGGCACCGGGCACACGGCTGTCTACACCATCGCGACCGGCAAGTGGGCCGCCGGACCGGACTTCCCCAACGGCGACAACGCCGGCGACAGCTGGGGGGTGCTCCTGCCGAGCGGCAACGTGCTCGTGTTCGGCGTCAGCGGCGAGATGTACGAGTTCAACGGCACTTCCTGGGCGCAAGACGGCGGCGCATCCGGCCCGCCGCTCCTATTGCCGTCTGGACAGGTGTTGATGATGAACTACGGCAGCGCCGTGCTCTTCAACCCCTCGGGGTCGCCGAAGGCGAGCTGGGCGCCGGCGATCGCGACCGCGCCAAGCACCGTAACGCGCGGACAGACCTATAAGATCTCGGGAACGCAGTTCAACGGCCTGTCGATGGCGATGGCGTTCGGCGACGAGTACGAAAACGCGACGAACTACCCGCTCGTAAGGATCACGAACAACACGACCAAACACGTCTTCTACGCGCGGACGCACGATCACAGCACGATGGGCGTCGCTACCGGAACCAAGTCCGTGTCCACGAACTTCGACGTGCCGAAGAACGCGGACACCGGAGCGAGCACGCTCGTCGTCGTGGCGAACGGCATCGCGTCGAAGCCCGTCAACGTCACGGTCAAGTAGACAAAAAAACCCGGACCGGCACGCCCTCGTGCCGGTCCGGTCATTCACGATCAGTCTGCCGGAGGATCTTACGGAGGCGGCTGACCACTCGTGATTGCGGTCGCGTAAAAGTTGTCGCCCTGCCAGTAGCCGTGCGCGATGATCTGCCGTCCCACGGCGACTCTGCCGGTCGTCTGATTATTCAACGCTGCGCTATCGTCGACGACGACCTGGCCCTTGGTCTGCTGGAGTGTGACCAGGTGTCCCTTGACGGAGACGATCGTCCCGGTGACGACCTCATGGCGATAGGTCACCGTTGAGCAGTTGCCGTTCGGAACCCACGAGTCGCCCTGCCACGCTCCGCAGTTCGTGTCGACGTATGGCGGCGGGGCCGGCGGAGGCGGAGCACCCTGGGCGGCCGCGATCGCGGCTGAAGCCGCCATCCCGGCGAGGCTGCTGACGATAATAAGCAATGCTCTCATGCCTCCCATGATTCCCAACCGGCGACAGCTCAAGCGGAGGCAAACGCCCGCCCGCATTCGCGCGCGACACTTTTAAAGGAAGAACGGGATCGCCAGCAGCTGCGCGAGGGTCGAAAAGATCACCAGGGCAAGGATCGACTGGTCGAGGAGCATACCGGCGATCGCACTTCCGGCGAACCAGGCGACGCCGAACACCAAATCGTAGAGGCCGAACGCGGTCGCCCGTCTGCCTCGCGCGATCACGCCCGCGATCAGCGCGAGCAACAGTGCGTCCTGCACCGCGGTCCCGACGCCCCACAATGCCGCGCCGGCCTGCGCGACCGCGCCCGTTCCCAGAAACGCGAGCGGCGTCGCCGCCGACGTCAGGACGATCGCCGGAGCGACGACGATCTTGCCGGACCGATCGAAGAGCCGGCCCAGGATCGGCGCAGAGATCGCTCCGACGGCCATCGCTACCGCAAACCACAGCGAGATCGCCGCGACGCCGACGACGTGGTCCCGCGCGAAACGAAACGCAATCAACGCGAAGTCCACGTATCCTGCGGCGATCAGCGCGCCGCCGATCGCGTAACGTCGAAACGCGCGCGGATCGGCCACGATCGCGCCATCCGATTCCGCGTGCGGCGCGATCGCGCGCCCCGCGACCGTGGCCGCGACCAGAAACGCGAGCGTCAGCAGCGCCGGGACGATCAAGATTCCGAAGCCCAGGCTGTATCCGGCGCGGGCGATCGCAAACGCGACGAGGAGCGGGCCGGCCGTCGCGCCGATCTGATCCAGCGCCTCGTTCAGTCCGAAGACACGTCCGGTCCCGATGGTATGCCCGGCCTCCGACAGCACGGCGGCCATGACGGGCTTGCGGATTCCGCGGCCGACGCGCTCGCCGATCATCAGGCCCGCCGCGGCCGGCCAGCTGCCGGCGAGCGCCAGCGCGGGGACGCACAGCACGTTGATCGCGTACCCAACCCAGGCTTCCAGCCAATAGCGTCCGGTGCGGTCGGCGATCGCGCCGGAGACCAAGCGGATGACGTACCCTGCGAGCTCGCCTCCCCCCGCCACCACTCCGACCGCGGCGCCGCTCGCGCCGAGGTGGCCGAGAAACGCGCCGCCGACGCCGCGCGCGCCCTCGTACGTCATGTCCGCAAATAAATTGACGACGCCCATGATCGCGACGAAGCGCAGCACGCGCTTCGCGTCGACGGTCACGGGCGCGCGGTCAACGAGAGAGATAGTGCTGCTTGACCCACCGGGCCCACGCGGAGGACGGCATGCCGCGGTAGGACTTGATCAGCACGCCGCAGCCGCCCCAAGTGTCCCACGTCCAAGCCTCGTAGCCGACGCCGTGCGCGTCGGCCCAAGCCATGAACGTCGAGATGTAACTGGATCCGCAATCCGAGGCGTCGTAGGTTTCGCCGGTCTCACCGAAGATCATCGGCACGACCTTGGTGATGGGCTTCATGCTCGAATCGAAGCACTTCACCGTATCGCAGAGGTTCTTCCCGTACACGTGCGCCTCGGCGATGAGCTGCCCGTCGGGATCGCTCGGGCGCGACTTCAACCACGTCGAACCGTTATACTCGGAGCCGTTGATCTTGCCGCACGCGTTGGCGTAGTCGATGCAAGGAATCGAGATGACGCCGTGATATCCGCCCTTACGCATCGCGTTTACCGCCTGCTGCATCGCCGCGGTCAGATAGAATTGGTTGCTCGGCCCGTAGGTGGCCTCGTTGTCGCAGCCTTTGCGCATGAAGCATTTCCAGCCGACCGTCGTCTCGCCCCACGGCGCCAAGATCACGTTGGGATCGTTCTTGAACGTTGCGGCCATGCTGGACCACATCTTGGGGGAATGGTCCTCGTCGGGGGCGTCGGGCTGGTACGTGGCCTTGTATTTCCCGGGCGCGCCCCAGATCAACGATACCTCGGCGTACATCCCGTGGCGATGCAGCAGGTTCACGTAGTCGACGATGGCGTCCCGATAGTTCTTGCCCGCGTACGCCGGATTCATCCCGTTGATGTCGAGCCAGCAGTCTTCGTTGAGGAGAACGCGCACGATGTTGACGCGCCATGCGGCGATCGCCGCGATCGACGCGGCGTCGTTCGGCCCGTCGAAGATCCCCCATCCTTGGACGCAGGCGTACTCCGTGCCCGAGCGATTGACGCCCTGTAAGTGCACGACGTTATGGTTAGCGTCCACGAGCTGGTTGCCGGACACGCGCAATCCGGTGAGAGCGGGCGTGAGCGCGCGCGCCGCGCCTGCCGCGTGGGGCATCGGCGCGGTTCCCGCGCCGCCCGCGCACGCCGCCGTGAGGAGCGCTCCCACTAAGACCGCCGCCGTCTTTGCGTACATGAGCGCCGGTATTCTGGAGGCCGCGCGAGAGTTACTTTCTGCCGCTGCCGAGAAATACGCGCGCATGCCGCACAAGTACCGCTACGGCGAGATGACCTGGCCCGAAGTCCGCGAGGCCGCGACGCGTCCGTGCGTCGCCATACTGCCGATCGCCACGCTGGAGGACCACGGACCGCATCTTCCCATCGACACCGACCTGATGTTGTGCGCGAGCGTGTGCGAGCTCGCGGCTTCGCGCGCGGCGGATCGCGTCGTGCTCGTGCCGGCGATCAATCACGGGTATAGCCCGCATCACATGGATTTTCCCGGCGCGCTCACGATCGGTCCGCACACGCTCATCGACTATGGCTTGGACGTCTGCAAGAGCCTCGCGCATCACGGATTCGCGCGCATCCTCATCGTCAACGGCCACGGCAGCAACACGCCGTTCGCCGACATCATCGCCAGAGAGTGCGTGGTCCATACCGGTGCGCTGGCGGCCGCCGTCAACTACTGGGCCGCGCCGGGCGTGCGCGATGCCGCCGAGGCGCTGCGTGAGTCGGAGCCGGTCGGCGGCATGAACCACGCGTGCGAGTTCGAGACGTCGCTCTACTTGGCGCTGCGCCCGGAGCTGGTCGACATGACGAAGGCCGTCGCCGAGCTCTCGCACGGGCCGTCGAAAAACTATTGGACGGATCTGATCGCCGGCGACGGCCCGCTCGCGATGATGGAGCACTGGAGCCGGCTCAGCCGCAGCGGCGTGATGGGCGATCCGACCAAAGCGTCGGCCGAAAAAGGCCGCGTGCTTC
>DATDGN010000189.1:0-6885 GCA_036522095.1 Candidatus Cybelea sp.
CGAGTTTGGTGCACAGCGCGCTCGCGGTGTCGGTGCTGTCCGGCGTCTGCACGGCGCACGTAAACGTCACGATGTACCCGTCGTCGAGCGGATAGCAGTGGACCGCCGCTGCCGACGACGAGTGACCGGCCGAGTCCGCCGGGCCGTAGCCCCGCCACTCCCCGGTGTCGCCGCTGCCGACTTCGGAGGCATCTTGCAGCACCGAGTTCAGCGCGTTCTTCGCGGCGGCGTTGCAGCTGCTCACGGCCTGGCTCTTGACGACCTTGCGCGCACCGACGGCCATGTCCAGCGCCGCCGGCGCCGGCGGCGTGGCCGCGCCGAGCGCGAGGATGCAGCCTGCCGCGAGCAGCGCAGCGCGTCGCACGAACTGAAACGCCATCAGTCCCGCACCGCCAGGTCGGTCGGAGCGTTGAGCTCCGTCTTACTTCCCAAAATGACCGTTTTAGGCTTGACGTTGCCGTTGGCCTTCGACGGGAAAATCAGCACGCTGTCGGTGCCGGAGCCTTGATGGCAGTATTCGCAGAGCGTCACATAGAGGTGATCGTTGTCATCGAGCGCGAGACCCGTCGGCGCCCCAAGGTGCGTCTGAGAGCCCTTGATCGTGCGGATCGGCGACGCCGTCCCCGATGCGCTGGGTGAAAATACCCGGATGTCCTTCGCCAAGAGATTCCCGGCGTAAAGGTTACCCAGCGAGTCGATCGCGACCGAACGGATGCCGACGCCCGGCGAGCCCTCCTTCTCGTCGATCTGTCTGATCGGGTTGTTGCCGTGCGCGTAGGAAGAGAACTCGCTGATCACGTTGTCGCCTGATGTCACGTACAAGTCGTCCTTCGCATCGACCGCGTCTTCGATGGTGCAGCCGGTGGTGAGGCCGATTACCCTGATCGGCGCGACGTTCCCGTTGGCTCGCGGAGCGAAGACCTTGACGTCGCCGCTGCCGCAGTCAGCGACGTACAGATGACCCTTCGAATCCACGGCGACGCCGATCGGAAAACTCAGCTGCGTGTTGCTGCCGCCGATCTTTCGTATTCGCCGAGCGTCGCCGTTGGCGTCGGCGGCGTACACGCCGATTGTCTTGTCGTTGATCGAGATGTAAATGTTGCTCGCGGCGTCGAGGGCGATGTTGTCGGCGTGACCGAGCCCCGTTAGCTTGCCGCTTACGTCGATCGTAGGCGCCGCGTTGCCCTTGGCGGTCAGGGGATAGCCTAGCACGGCGTTGCCGCTGAAGTCGGCGACGAGAATGAGCGGGCGCAGGGCGCCCGGACCGTTTCGCGCCTGCGGCGGGGCGGCGAGCGGCGGCGCGGGTGCTGACGGGTTCACCACGCTTGCGCCACAGCCGCTCGAACTCAAAAGGACGGCGGCAATCACGCCGTGTCTGAGAGTTCGCGCGCTCCTGAGCTCCATGTCGAGTACCTCCCTCGTGCGAACGATGACGCGCGTGTTCTACAACTGCCGGCCCAACCTCCTCGAAAGCGTCAGCGATTCCGCTCCTTCGAGAGCTCGGCGGCAACGTCGCGATAGAGCGAGCGGGTGGCGCGGGAAAGCAACTCCGTAACCCGGAATAGGCCATCGCCCGAGATCGTTATGCCCTGCCACTCCACCGCCTCGTGACGGTGCACCAGCGCGTACGTATCGTTTCCGATGTCGTAGATCGCGAACTCGCTCGACTCGGCGATGAGGCGCCCGCGCTCGAGGATGTTCCGATCGAAGCTCTCGATTAATTTCATGTAAGAAACACTCCCGGAAACGCGATACTCGCTGGAGCGAGCGAGCCCCTGCGAGGATAATGACCTCCGCGGAATGGGAAAGACCAGAACATGAAGCGCAGGCCAGGCCGCTTATGGTGGGGCGCAGCAATTGCGGTTCTTTGTATCATCGGGCTAGCTTTCTGGCAATCGCAGAATCTCGCGCGGCTCGGCATCCTCGCCGCCGCCGACGCTTACACCGGAACGCGCATCTCGGTTGCCCGAATGACGCTCGGCGCAAATCGTGCGGTTCTCGAGGGCGTACGTGTCGCGTCGACCCGCGACGAGCCCATTGCCGCGATCCCGCGCCTCAGCGTCGAGTACGACTTGCGCGAATTGCTTCCGGGAGGCAAGCGGTTCTCCGGCCTGCGGTCCGTCGACGCGGAGTCGCCGCACGTCACGATCCTCCGGCGACCCGACGGGACGTACAACGTTCCGATTCCGCAGCTGCAAGCGAATCGCGCGACCGGTGGGAGGCCATTGATCCTGACGGCGCGCGTTCGTAACGGCTCGCTCGACGCTGTCGACCTGCGGCCCGGCTTCAAGAACGAGCGGAACTTCTACGTGCGCGGCCTCAACGTCGACGCCGACGTTTCGAGCGCGGCACGCTCGCGATACACGGCCAGCCTGCGTTACGGTGAAACGACGGGTCGTCTCTTTCCGATCGACGGACGCGGCGACATCAACCCGCCGGACGGATACGTGGATCAGCGCTGGACGGCGCGCGAGCTTCCGATCGCCGCCGCGATCGACTTCGTCGCGGGCTCGCCGTCGCTGCGCTTCCTGCGTGGAACGCTGCGCGACGTCGACGCGCGGTACTTCGGCCTGCCCGACGATCGCGGCACGCTGCACGGCCATCTCACGGCGAGCGCGTCGCTGTCCGGAGCGCGCATCGCCATCGCCGGCCTCTCGCAACCGGTCGACGACGTTCGCGGTCCCGTCGACGTCTACGACGACGGGCTGATGACTCCGCAGCTCGATGCGAGCTTGGCGGGCACGCTCGTGACGATCGGCGGCGGCATCTACGGCCTGCGCAGCCCTCGAGTGCGAATGACGGTGCGGGGCCGCGCCGACGCGGCGGTGCTGCGCTCGGCGTTCACGCAGGCGGCACGCTTGCCGATACGCGGCCCGTTGCGCTTCGGGCTGCTCGTCGAGGGCAGCGCTTATAAGCCCGTCACCTGGATCGCGCTCCGGTCGCCTCGGCTGAGTTACGCGGCCGCGTCACTAGAGGGCGTCGAAGGACTCGTTGCGTTCGACAGGCGTGAGGCTGACGTTTTGGGCTTGCGCGGCGCGTATGACGGAGTCGATCTGAGCGCGCGCGGACGCGTCGCATTCGAACGGCGGCCCGGCGCCGTCGACATGCTGCTCGGCGTGCGCGCGGGCCCGGGCGGAGTTCCGTACGTCGGATCGTTCGTGCCCGGGATGCGGCTGCAGGCGGCCGCGCTCGCGACGGCCGACGATCCGAAGGCGCTCGCGCTGCACGGGGCGCTGTGGGGCGCAAGCGCGCCGCAGCGTCTCGATGCCATCTTCAACGTGGACCAGCGCGGAGTGGGAACGGTGGGTCCGCTCTATTACGCCGGTGCCAATGGCTCGCTGTACGCGCGCGTCGCGCTCGACCGCCCGCGCCGCTCGAGCCTCGGAATCGCCGAGGTGCGCAGGCTCGTGGTCGCGCCGGCCCGGGCGACGCTCGACGGCACCATCTTCGGCGGGCAGATCGGAGCCGGAATCGGCGCGGGGCTGGTCGGGCGGCTGCGCACGCCGCTCGGAACGGCGAACGCACGCGCAGATCTCGCTCTTGCGAAGGGCGAGCTGCGCGGGGCGGTGTTCGGCGACGTCGCGGGCGAAGCGAGTTTTGGTGCTGCGCTGAGCGGGCCGCCGCAATCACCGCGCGTCGCCGGAACGGTCGTCGTCGCCGGGGGACGCTATCGCGACTTCAGCGTCAACGGCAATGCGGGCCTCGCATACGCCGACGGAACTCTGCGCGTCCACGACGCGGCGGTCGCCGTCGGGCCGTTGTTCGCGGGAGTCGCCGGAACGATCGCCGGGCTGGACTCGGGCGGCGGCGCGAACGCGGCGCGCTACGATCTCGCGACGCAGCTGCATTCCTCGGACCTCGGCGGGCTGCTCGCGAGCGCTTATCCGCACGCGCCCTGGCCGGTTCAGGGAAGCATCGACGCCGACGTGCGGGTGCGCGGCGTCGGGACCGCGCCGTCATTTTCCGGCGCGATCGCCGCGCCGGAAGGCTCGGTCAACGGACTGGCGCTTCGCGACCTGCGCGGCGGCGTGAGCGGCAACGCGGGCGCGCTGACGCTGACCGGCGGCCGCGTGGTCGTCGGATCGACGGCGATCGCGCTGCACGGCGACGCGACGACGCGCAGCACGAACGTCACGATAGACGCGCCCCGCACCAATCTCGCCGACTTCAACGATTTCTTCGACACCGGCGACACGTTCGCCGGAACCGGAAGCCTCGCGCTCCGCGCGACGCTTGCCGGGACACACGTGGTCGAGAGCAGGGGAGACGCGCGCCTCAGCGGCGCGCATTTCCGGCGGCTCGCCCTCGGCGCCGTCGCCGCGCATTGGTCGACGACTCGCGGGACGATCGACAGCGCGCTGCGGTTCGGCGGCCCCACGGGGGAGGTCGTCGCGGCAGGTAGCGTGACGCCGGCGACGATGGCCGTGAACCTGCGCGCCAACGCGCGCGGCGTCGATCTCGCGACGTGGCTGCCTATGCTAGGATTGACCGCACCGATCACGGGACGGCTCGACGCGCAGACGACGGTCGCGGGACGCTATCCCGACATCGCGCTGAGCCTGCACGCCGCGGTCTTCGGCGGAACCGTCGGCCGCATGCCCGTCTCGCTTTTCGACGTGAGCGCCTCGGCTTCGAACGGACGCGGAACGATTCGATCCGCGCGCGTCGACTTGCCACACATGAGCACGACCGCGTCGGGCACGTTCGGCCTGCGGCGGAACGATGCGCTCGCGTTGCAGGTGCACAGCACGAGCCCGGACTTCGGCGCCTTCGTTTTCGCGGCGACCGCGAGGAAGGTGCCGGTCACCGGCGCGCTCGACTCGGTGCTGCGCATCGAGGGGACGCTCGCCGCCCCGCGGCTTCGCGATACGCTCGCCCTGCAGTCGGTCCGATACCGCGATCTCACGATACCGCGAATCGCGGCGGAGATCGACGCCGACCGGCACTCCGTCGCCGTGCGCGACGCCGAGGTCGATCTACAGCGCGGCAGAATGCTCGCGTCCGCCACTCTGCCGATCCGCGTCGCGCCGCGGAACGTGAGCCCCGCCAGCGGACCAATCGCCGTTTCGCTGCACGCCGACGACGTCGAGCTGTCGAACTTCGTTGCGCTCTGGCCCAAGGGCACGAAGGCGAGCGGACGGATCGACGGCGAGTTGCTCGGGCGCGGCACGGTCGACGCGCCGCTGCTGAACGGGACGCTGTCGCTGCGCGACGCGACGTTCAGTGGCCCGATGGAACGCTCGCCGATCACCGGCATCGCCGGCGACCTGTCGTTCACGGGAAGCCGAGCCCAGCTGACCTCGCATGCGAGCGTGGGCGGCGGCAGTGTGAGCGCGCAGGCGACCGCGGCTCTGCCGAGCCTGCGACGCGCGAGCGAGTCGACCGTCAACGCCCGGCTGAGGGCGACCAACGCGCGCCTCGACATGCCCGACTACTTTCAAGGAGTCCTCGACGCGGACGTCTCCCTGGCGCGCACGGCTGCGGCCAGCTCGACCGCGTCCGGCTCCGTTACCGTTTCGAATGCGCGCATTCCGCTCGATGCTTTCTTGAAGCAGCAAACCGGCGGCCAAGGCCCGGGCCTGCCCGACGTCGCCTTCGGCAACGTGCTTATTGCCGCGGGACGCAACGTGCGGGTGCAGAGCAAAAACGTCGACATCGGCGCGACCGGCGACATCACGCTGGCGGGCACGCTCAGCGCCCCGAAGCTGGCCGGAAGCTTCCGGTCCACGGGCGGCTCCCTGAACTTCTATCGCAACTTCAACCTGGAGAGCGGTCTCGTGACCTTCGATCCGAATAGCGGCGTGGTTCCCGACGTCGACGCGGTCGCCACGACCTTCGTCTCCGATCCTGCGACCGCGATTCGACTGAATGTCACCGGCCCGGCTACCCATATGAACCTGGCGCTAGCCTCGGATCCCTCGTACAGCCGCCAGCAGATCCTCGGCATACTCGTCGGCGCCCAGCAGTTCGGCGCCGTGCGGGGCGTGCGATCGAGCGGAGGGAGCTTCTCCGCAGGCGCGGCCGCGACGAACGTAGCGCTCGGACAGCTCAACACGGTCTTCACGCGCACCATGCTCGAGCCGCTCTCCACCTCGCTCGCTGGGACACTCGGCTTCAACGAGGTGCGCATCTCGAGCGACATCCAGACGGGCGTCGGCGTCAGCGCGGTCAAGGCGTTCGGGAAATACGTCAATGCGATCTTCGCGCAGACCTTCGGTTATCCAAGGACGCAGAGCATCACGCTCGAGGCGCACCCAAATCCGTCCACCGGGCTCCGCGCAACTGCGTTCACCGCGCAGGGGCCGACGCTCTTGGCGCTGCAGCAGCCGGCGCCAATCGGCATGGACGTCATGAATCTCAATCCGCTGACGCAGCTCCCGCCACTCACCGGCACCAACGGCGTCACCTTCTCCTACCAGGTGAAGTTCCCATGACGACGCGCGCGGCCCAAGCCGGCACGCTGGCACTCGCGATCTGCTTGGGCGCGGCCGCGAACGGCGCGGAGCCCGTCGGTTTCGTCAACCTCCCGCGGCTGCTCGCCGTTCATCCGCTGCACAAGGTCCTCGATGCGTACGATCGCGAGATCGCAGCCCTGCGCGTCACCCGCACCACTCCGGGGCTCGACGACCCTGCCGCGCGCGCCGGCGATGCGGCGACGGCGCTGCGGCGCGACGCCGCCCAAGCGGAGAACCAGGTCCAACGCATCGCGGCCGCCGACGAGCGCTACCGCGCACTCGAGGCCCACGCGCTGTCCGCCGTCGCGGCGTCGCGCTACGGCGCCGCAGGCGCCATGAACGCGTATGCCGACGCGCTGGCCCGCGAGACCGGAGCCAACGTGAGCGGCTACGCAACGGCGATCGCGCAGCAGACCGCGCGCGCGTTCGC
>DATDGN010000190.1:0-6396 GCA_036522095.1 Candidatus Cybelea sp.
CGTCGAAGAGGACGCCGGGGAAAGACTCAGGCGAGAGACTCCCACCCCGAGGAAGCATTGAAGATCGCGCCTTCGCGCGTCAAGTCGAACCCTTCGGCAGCTCCCCCAACCAGCAGCCTCGCTCCGGGCAACCTTCGTGTGATCTATACCGAACAACAGATTCGCCGCCGCGTCCGGGAGCTCGCGCGTGACACTTCGAGTGCGCAAAGCGATTCTTAGCAGGTCGCGTTTTTGGGGACCGGCCTTCTCATTCCAGCTTAACAGCGTTTCCTATACGGCCACGGCAGCATCGATCTACCTGGTGTCGCCGTACGATACCATTTCGATTTCGGGCAGCGCCGCGACTGGCACCTGGATCGGAAAGTGAGTAAGGCAGCGAGCTGAGTAAAGACAATGACTTGCATGATTGAGAAAACCCGAACCGGTTACGCCGGATATGTTCTCGAAGTGCCTGGCTGTGTGAGTAGCGGAAAGACGGTCAGCGAGGTGGCGACTGGCATATGCGAAGCTCTGCGCGCGCATTTCAACCAGAATCCCCAGGCGATACCGTTGACATTCAGGACCCTAGAGGGCGGCTTCACGGTCGAATCGAGCTATCCGGCGTCTCTGCACTGAACTGCTGACAGCGGTTCGCTGGCGAGGTATCCCCGAGCGGTAGCCCGGCGCTTGGCCTAAAGTGCCACCACGTGTGGCACACTGTCCCCATAAAATCGAGGCTATGCACAGCCGGCCCACAAGGCGCTCACAAGGCGTTCACCGCCGGAGCGCCGGACTCCGCACGCGGCCATGACCGCGCAGCCGCTTCCGTCGACCATCGATCGCATCCCGCCGCACAACCTCGAGGCGGAGATGGCGGTCCTCGGTTCGGTGCTTGTCGACCGCGAGATGTTCGCCGCCGTCGGCGAGATCGTTCGCCCGAGCGACTTCTACGCGCACGTGCACGAAACGATCTTCGGCGTGTTATACGAGCTCTACGAGCGCGGCGAGCCGCTCGACAAGATCACGGTAGGCGAGGAGCTGCGCCGCCGCAACGTCCTCGAGCGCGTCGGCGGCCTGTCGTACATCAGCGCGCTGATGGATACCGTGCAGACGGCGGCGTCAGCCCGCTACTACGCGACGATCGTGCGTGAAAAGTCGGTCCTGCGCTCGCTGATCCACGCCGGTACCGAGATCACGCAGCTCGGCTACGAGGGCGAGGTAGACGTCCCGGCGGCGCTGGACCGCTCCGAGCAGCTGGTCTACACGATCGGCGAGCGGCGCGGCGTCACGGAGTTCATGCCCGTGAGCCGCCTGATGAAGGATGCGTTCGACCACATCGACCGGCTCTTCCACCAGCGCGGCGACCGCACGGGCCTCACGTCGGGATACCGCGACGTCGACACGATGACGACCGGCTTCCAGCCGGGCAACTTCGTGATCATCGCGGCGCGGCCGGGCATGGGCAAGACGTCGTTCGCGCTCAACATGGCCGTCGCGGCGGCGCGCGTCGAGGCCCAGCCGATCGCGTTCTTCTCGCTCGAGATGTCGAACAGCGAGCTGATCCAGCGCCTGATCTGCGCCGAGGCCCGCATCTCGATGAACGACATGCGGCGCGGCAACATCAAGCCGCACCAATGGGAAGACATCTCCCGCGCGATGGGCGAGCTCAACGAGCTGCCGATCTATCTCGACGACCTCGGGGCGCTCACCATCAGCGACGTGCGCAGCCGCTGCCGTCGATTGAAGTCAACTGTCGGGCTCGCGGCGATCTTCATCGACTACCTGCAGCTGGTCCGGCCCGCGGCGCTCACGCGCAACACGAACCGCAACGAGGAGCTCTCCGAGATCTGCCGCTCGCTGAAGATGACTGCCAAGGACCTCGCTGTGCCGATCATCGCGCTCGCGCAGCTCAACCGCGGCGTCGAGATTCGCAGCGAAAAACGCCCGATGCTCGCAGATTTACGCGATTGTCTCGCGGGCGACTCGCTCGTGACGAACGCCGACACCGGCGAGCGAATCACCGTTTCCGCGATCGTCGAAAAACGGCTGCGTTTCAACGTGTGGGCTGCGGACGAGCGGCTCAAGCTCGTGCCCCGCCCGATCGTGGACGCATGGGGCGTAGGTCCGCGGCAAATCTTTCGAGTCACGACACAGACCGGGCGCACCATCCGTTGCACTGACGGCCATCGCTTCTCGACGACGGAAGGCTGGAGGGAACTCAGACGGCTGCGTACCGGCGACTCCGTGGCCGGGGTACGGCGCGATGCTGCTCCTGTCTGGCGAGGGACAAGCATTTCACTAGGGAAGGCGCTGCTGCTCGGGGGGCTGATCGGTGACGGCCTCCTGGGCGGCAGCGCGGCCCTCGCGGTGGCTGAGCGCTTCGAGGAAAACGAACGCAACAGCCCCGCGCTTTCCGATCTCGTTTGGGAAACTATCGCTTCGATAACATCCGACGGCTTTGAGGAAGCCTACGACCTAACCGTTGGCGATCTGCACAATTTCTGTGTGGATGACTTGATCACGCACAATTCCGGCTCGTTGGAACAGGAGGCCGATGTCGTCTCTTTCCTGTATCGCGACGGATACTACAATCCGGAGACGCCGGAGCCGGACATGACCGAGTTCATCATCGCCAAGCATCGCAACGGGCCGACGGGCGCCGTGAAGCTGCGTTTCCAGCGCGAATTCACGCTGTTTTTGCCCTATGGGGATGAGTCGCACTATCCCAGCCCGTAAAAAGGGCCTCGTGATTCGTTCAATCTGTTTTTGTATTTTTGCGGGCTTCGTCGGCCTCGCGACGCCGGCCGCGGCGCAAACCGCGCGCACCGTCGTCACCGACGAGACGCAGCTCCCGCGCTTTTCCTATCCCATGCCGACGCCGCCGTCGCAGCTCGTCGTCGCCTCGGATGCCGCGTTCGCCGCGTTTCTGCAAGCCGTCGAGAGCGACGTCGACAAAACGCTCGCGACGTACGAGATCCGAGACAAGGCCACGCTGAGCGAGTATCTATCGACGCGTTTGGCCGGGCAGGTCCTCGCGGGCGACGCCGCGGGCGCGCGCGCCACCGTCGAGCAGCTGCGCGCGGTGCAGAGCAAGCCCGACCGCGCGCTGCTTGCCGGACGGCTGCAGCTCGTCTACTCAAACGCGCTCACCGCGAAGAAAACGAAGGGAACCTCGCTGAACGCGGCGTTCGCCGCGGCGGATCGCGCGGCGGTAGTGCCCCTGCCGTGGAGTGTCGTCCAGGATTCGGTGAAGGCTACCGCCGGCTTCGAGCCCGTCACGACGCGCGATCGAATCGTCGGCCAGATAGGCCACGACCTCGATCCCATCGCCGCCAAGACCGGCACGCTGGACGGGCCTTCGGGTCGCACGCTGGTACAAACGCGAGCGCAGCTGGCCCTCCTGCCGTACCTGCCGATCGACGCGAAGATCCTCGACGCGTACATCGCCAAGCACAACGTGATGAAACCCGACATTTGGGCCGCTCGCGACGTCACGCTGCACCCGTCGCAGGTCAAGGCGCCGGTGCGCATCGGCATCCTCGACTCCGGCGTCGATCCGCACGATTATCCTGGCCAGATGTATGGCGGCGATTCAGCGCAGCAGCACGGCCTCGCGTTCGCGGACGACGGCTCGCCGTCGACGTCGGACACGTTTCCGCTGCCGGCGAACGTCGCCGCCGACTATCCTAGGCTCGTGAAGCTGATGACCGGCATGAGCGACATGCAGAGCGGCATCCTCTCGCCCGAGGCGGCGGCGACCCAGGCCTATCTGCGCTCGCTCAACGTGGCGCAGGACGAGGCCCTCGCGCACGAGATGGACTTCGTCGGAGAGTATTCGCACGGCTCGCACGTCGCCGGCATCGCCTCGCGCGGAAATCCGGGTGCCCGCATCGTCGTCACGCGCTTCGACGACAACCTGCCGAACCTCGCGTTCGCCCCAACGACCGAATGGGTGAGCCGGATGGCCGCCAACTTCGCGCTCATCGGCGCGTTCTTCCGCGACAACAACGTGCGCGTCGTGAACATGAGCTGGGGTGACCAGGTGAGCGAATTCGAGCAGTGGCTTGCGAAAACCGATCCGGCCGGTGACGCCAAACAACGCGAGGCGAAGGCCAAGGCGCTCTACGCGATCTGGCGCACCGCCATCGCCAACATGATCGCGAACACGCCGGGGACGCTGTTCGTCGCCGCCGCGGGCAACGGCGACAACGACGCCGCATTCGCGCAAGACGTGCCGGCGTCGCTCAGCTATCCGAACCTCATCACGGTCGGCGCGGTCAATCAGGCCGGCGATGCGACGGGCTTCACGAGCTACGGCCCCACCGTCGCCGTCTACGCCGACGGCTTTCACGTGCCGAGCAAGATCCCGCAGGGCTACACCGTCAAGTTCTCGGGCACGTCGATGGCCTCGCCGAACGTGACCAACCTCGCCGCCAAGCTGTTCGCACTCGACCCGTCGCTCACGCCGGTGCAGGCGCGCGCGCTCATCGTCGAGGGCGCGCGGCCGGCGCCGGGCGGCAAGCTCAAGCTGATCGACCCGAAGCTGAGCATCCGCCTGCTCAAGGCCGGCTAACCAAAAAGAGCCGCAGAAGGGGCGCCGGAGCGGCGTCCCAAACCCGTTAACCATGGTTAGCGTTACCCATGGCTAACAAAGGCAAGCCCGACCTCCTGATGGTCGGCTCGGACCGCTCGCACTCGCGCGCCCGAGAGGATTACGTCAAGGCGATCTACCAGCTCGGCGCGGGCGAGCCGGTGCGGGGGGCGGCGCTGGCGCGTTACCTGCGCGTGAGCCGCGTCTCCGTGAGCAAGGCGAAGCGACAGCTGGAACGGGACGGCCTGCTCGAGGCCGACTCGGCGCCCTCTGCGCCGCTGCGGCTGACGCGGAGCGGCTGCCGCCTTGCCGTCGCGATGGTGAGGCGCCACCGCCTGCTCGAGACGTTCCTGCACCGCTCGCTGCGCGTTCCACTCGAGCGCGTGCACGCCGAGGCCGAGCGCATCGAGCACGTCGTATCGGACGACCTCGCGACGCGCATCGCGACGCTGCTCGGCAGACCACGCCGCGATCCGCACGGCCATCCGATTCCCTACGGCGACGGCCTGCCGCACGCGAAGCCGCTCGCCACGCTCGACACCCTCGCGGTCGGAGCGCGGGCGCGCGTCGTCAGCCTCGACGACCGCGACGACGAGGCGGTCGCGGCGATCGCCGCTGCGGGCGTGCTACCGGGATCGACGCTGCGCGTCGAGCAAAACGATCGGGGCGGCGTGCGCGTTCGCCGCGGAGCGCGCAGCGTCGCGCTGCGCCGCAGTCACGCGGCACTGGTGCGCATTGGAACGTAGCTACGGCGTCGGCACGAGCAGCTCGCGCACGGTGGCCGCCGCGCGCGACGTGCTCGCCGGCAACCGCGGCGGCTGGCGCGCGCTGCTGCCGTTCACCGGGCCGGCGTTCGTCGCGTCGGTCGCGTACATGGACCCGGGTAACTTTGCCACGAACATTCAGGGCGGCGCCGGCTTCGGCTATCGGTTGCTCTGGGTCGTCGTGCTCGCGAACCTCATGGCGATGCTCTTTCAGGGCCTCTCGGCGAAGCTCGGCATCGTGACCGGCAAGAACCTCGCCGAGCTGTCGCGCGAGCACACGCCGCGGCCGGTAGCGCTCGGGATGTGGATCGTCAGCGAAATCGGCGCGATGGCGACCGACCTGGCCGAGTTCCTCGGCGTCATCATCGCGCTCTACCTGCTGTTCCACGTGCCGATGCTGATCGGCGCGATCGTCACCGGCGTCGTGACCTACGCGATCCTCGCGCTGCACCGCTACGGATTCCGCACGATGGAGACGGTGATCGGGTCGCTCGTCGGCGTCATCGCCATCTGCTACGTCGCCGAGACGCTGCTGGCCAGGCCGAACTGGGGCCAGGTGCTCTATCACTCGGTGGTCCCGTGGCTCGGCGGTTCGTCGAGCGTGCTGCTCGCGGTCGGCATCGTCGGCGCGACCGTGATGCCGCACGCGATCTACCTGCACTCGGCGCTGACGCAGGAACGAATCGTCCCGGAGCAGAGCGGACACGTCGGAAAGATCGTGCGCTTCGCCTACATTGACGTCGCCGTCGCCCTGACGATCGCCGGCCTCGTGAACCTCGCGATGATGTACATGGCGGCGGCCGTCTTTCACGCGACCGGACACGCGAACGTCGCCGACATCACGACGGCCTATCGCACGCTGACTCCGCTGCTCGGCAGCCTTGCCGCGCTCGTGTTCCTCGTCTCGCTGATGGCGTCGGGAATCTCGAGCTCCGTCGTCGGGACCATGGCCGGGCAGGTCATCATGCAGAGCTTCGTCGGCTTCACGGTGCCGCTGTGGCTGCGCCGCCTCGTGACGATGGCGCCCGCGGTCGTGGTCGTGGCGCTCGGGATGAACGTCAC
>DATDGN010000191.1:0-30301 GCA_036522095.1 Candidatus Cybelea sp.
GGTCGTGCGCGGCGAGACGCCGCACTTCGATTTCGTCGCGGGCGAGTGCGCGCGCGGGATCATGGACGTGCAGCTCGCGACCGGCGTTCCGATCGGCTTCGGCATCCTCACGACGGACAACTTAGCGCAGGCGGAGGAGCGCGCCGATCCGAGGCGCGGCAACAAGGGCTACGCGGCGGCACTCGCGGCCGCGGCGCTCTTAAGCGTGAACTCCAACATTCCTAGGGCGGGGTTTCGATGACGTCGTTCACGCCGGTCGCGTGGGACGGCGACGCGGTCGTTTATCTCGACCAGCGTCTGCTGCCGCACGAGGTGCGCCACGAGCGAGCGGAAAGCGTCGACGATATAGAGGCTGCGATCAAGAGCCTGGCCGTGCGCGGAGCCCCGTGCATTGGCGTGTTCGCCGCGTACGGCACGGCGCTGTTGCGTCAAACCATCGACGACGACGAGCTCTTTGCGCGAGCCGCTCGGCGCGTGCGCGACGCGCGCCCGACCGCCGTCAATCTCAGATGGGCGGTCGACCGGGTCCTGGCCGCCTCCGATCCGCTGCAGGAAGCGCGCGCGATCCACGAAGAGCAGATGGCGATCGACGCGGCGATCGCCGAGAACGGACTCGAGTTGATCGGGAAGGGCGCACGCGTCTTGACCCATTGCAACACGGGCCCGCTGGCCACCGGCGGCGCGGGCACGGCGCTCGGCGTCATCATCGCCGCACATCGCGGGGGGAAGAAACCGCGCGTTTTCGTCGACGAGACGCGGCCGCTGCTGCAAGGTTCGCGCCTCAACTACCTCGAGCTTCGTCAGGCCGGCGTGGACGCGGTGCTGATGGTTGACGCGGCCGCCGCGATCGCGATGAGGCGGCAGCGCATCGATCTGGTCATCGTCGGCGCCGATCGCATCGCGCGCAACGGCGACACCGCGAACAAGATCGGAACCTACGGGCTCGCCATTCTCGCCGCGCACCATGGGATTCCGTTTTACGTGGCGGCCCCGCGCTCGACGTTCGACTTCAGCCTCGCAAGCGGCGACGCGATCCCGATCGAGGAGCGCGCCGCCGACGAAGTAGCGGCGTTCGCCGGCAAGCGCGCGGCGCCCGAGGACGCGGTTGTGTACAACCCCGCGTTCGACGTGACGCCGGGCCACCTCGTCACGGCGTTCGTCACGGAATCCGGCATCGTGCGGCCGCCGTACGCCGAATCCATTCCCGACTTGGAGTTCAGGCCTGAAGTTTTACGACTTTCTCGATAAAGAGCCGGCGATCGGCAAGCTCGTCGTCGTGGAGGGCACGGAGCGCGCGCTGGCCGACCGCGCTCTGGAGGTCGTGTTGGATCGCGTGCTGCCGGCCGAAGTGCGCGACTTGAACCTCGCGCGCTTCGCCGGCGAGGGTCTCAGCGATGTCACTGCTGTGCGCGAGGCGGTCCAGGCGATGCCGTTTCTGGCGGACCGGCGCGTCGTCGCCGTCACCGACACGCAAACGATGCGCTCGGCGCCGCGCCAAGAGCTGTGGGAGGTCGCGCAAAACGTGCCCGACGGCAACACGCTGGTGCTGCTCGATCTGTTGTCGCCGCGCGCGCAGCGGCCCGCTCCGTTCGGCCCGATGGCCGGGCGCGGGGCGTTGCGCATCGACACGACGGCGGGCGAAGAGACGCGCGAGCGTTTCGTGCGGGAGACACTCGAACGGATCGGCGCCAAGGCGGAGGCGCGCGTCGTCGACGAGCTCGCGCGCAGCCAAGCCGACTTAGCCGCCGTGCGCAACGATCTCGAGAAACTCGGGCTCGCCGGCAAGCGCATCACGATCAAGGACCTCGAACGTGAGGCGCTGGCCATCGAGGATCCGAAGGCCTATAAATACGCGAGCGCGCTGGCGGAAGGCAGGATCGCCGAAGCGCTCGCCATCGCGCACGAATCCTTCTCGGGCGACCGCGGCGCCGCCGTGCCGCTGCTCCATGCGCTCGCGACGGAGTGCAACTACATCTGGGAGCTCGCGCGGCCGGGCGGCGAGCTTCCGTCGCGCGCGCGCTGGCGCGAGCGCGTCCTGCGTCCCGTCGCCCGCCGCGTCGGCGAGCGCCGCGCCCGCATCGCGTACGAGCGCGCCGTGCGCGGCCTCGAGGCGATCGTCACGGGCCGCGCGGGCAGCGACCCCGACGACCACCGCGCGCTGGTCGACCGCATCAGCATCGAACTCTCGAAAATCTCGCGCTCTTAATTTTATAGTTGACGACGGAGGCCGTCGCTGGTATGCTCTTAATTAATTAGTTGTCAATCCCGCCGGGGGTTTCCGTGATTCCTCGTTGGTTGGTCTGGGTGCTTACCCTTGGGTTGTTTGGCTCGAGCGCCCCGGCGCTTTCTGCGTCAGACGGCACGCAGCTGATCGTAACGCCGGAAAGCGCGCTCTTCGATGCCCCCGCCCACATTTGGGTTAGGACGAGAGCGCCCGACGCGCTGGTCACGCTTGAGGCTAGGGCCGTTATCGACGGAACGACGTACCGCAGTTGGGCGTCGTTTCGAACCGATCGTTCGGGGGCAGTAGATCTTGCCGCCGCAGCACCGCGACGGGGCACCTACGCGGGCGTGGATCCGATGGGGCTATTTTGGTCGATGCAGGTTGTCAAGAACCGGGGCTACACGCCGGCATCGCTCGACCCGATCCGGATTCGCATGACCCTGTTTACGCGATCCGGCTCGCGAAGCGTGATCGTAACGCGCACCCGGATCGCACCGGATGTAACGCGTGTCCAGCTGCACGGAGGATCCATCGTTGGAACCCTTTTCCTCCAGCGTGAAGCGACCGCGCACGGAGTCGTCCTCGTGCTTGGGGGTTCCGAAGGCGGAGCGGATGAGAGCCGCGCGGCGATCATCGCTTCGCATGGCTTCGATACTTTGGCACTCGCGTATTTTGGTATGGACGGCCTGCCGGCCGAGTTGGCTGATATTCCGCTCGAATACGTTGAGCGCGCCATCACCTGGGTTCGCGAACGACCGCAGACCCGGAACCTTCCGCTCGTAATTGAGGGCGATTCAAAAGGCGCCGAGCTGGCGCTGCTGATCGCAGCGCGCGACCCGTTCGTCAAAGGCGTGATAGCGTTGGCGCCGTCCAGCAGCACGTTTGAAGGATTCTCCACGAGACAGGGTGTGCGACGCGCTTCTTGGGCGGTATCGGGAGTGCCGCTGTCCTATGCCGACAATCCGATCCCTGCCGCGGTAAAGGCACAAATCAAAGCCGATCGCGCCGCGCAGCGTGCGGTTTCTTTTCGGGCACAATACATGGCGCTGGCAACGCCCCCGAAGCCCGAGAGTACGATCGCGGTTGAAAAAATCTCGGGCCCGCTCTTGCTGGTCGCGGGCGCCGACGACCAGCTCTGGCCATCCGACGTCTTTGCGCATCGTATCTTGGCGGCTCGCAGGGCGAGCGGAGTGAAGTTCACAGACGAGTTGCTCGTATTTCCCGAGGCGGGACATGAAATCGACGTGCCGTACATGCCCACCAGCGACCTAGCCGTCGTTGATGAGGGCAGCTTCCGACTCGCCTTGGGAGGTACGCCCGCGGGCTATGCGCGAGCCGACGAAAGCATGTGGGTGAAGGTGCTGGAGTTCCTCGACCGTCTTTCCGCCGCGCCGCCGCACCAGCCGTAGCGCAAGTCCTAGATGTTCCATTTCCAGGCGTTCCAGGCTTCGTTGGACGGGTTCGGATCGAAGCCGTGGAGATCGGTGCTGATCGCGTCTTGACCGCGCTGCCACCAGAAGAAGACGAGCGGGTTGTCGATCGAGAGCAGCCGCTCGATGCGCGAGTACGCGCGCTTGCGCCCGGCGGTACCGTAGTTCCTTAGCGCCGCGGCTTGCGCGGCATCCATCGCCGCGCTGCAATAGCGACTGTCGTTGTAGCCGTGCGGCGGCTGGTTGTCGCAGGTAAACTGCGACGAATCGTCGGGATCGATCCCCGAGAACCACGGGTACAGGATCAGGTCGTACTTGCCGCCGTGCATGATGCCGCCCATACCCTGCGGCGCGTACAGGATGTCTTGGGGAAAGTATTTGATTTCGACGAGGATCCCGATGCGGCGCAGCGCGGCCTGAACCAAGAGGCTCTCGGAGCGATGCAGAGCGGTCTGCGTGTCGGTCACGAGCAGCAGCTCGAGCGGGCTTCCCTGCTTGCGCGCGATGCCGTCGGAGCCGGCGATCCAGCCCGCGCGCGCGAGCAGCTTCACCGCCGCCGCGGGATCGTACGGTACCGCCTTGACCGCCGGATCGAACGCCCACAACCAGTTGGGCAGGTCCTCGGTCGCAATCGTCACCTGGCCGTACGTCAGCTGCCGCGTGAGCGACGCCTTGTCGATCGCCGCCCCGATGGCGCGGCGCACGAGCGGATCGGCGAGGATCGGGTGCGCGAGATTGAACATCACGCCCTCGTAGCCGTTGACGTTGGTCCAGACGATGCGCGTGTCCGGGATCGACCGCAAGACCGGATACGTCTGCACCGTCGGCGAGAAGAAGTAGTCGATAGCGTGCGTGCGCAGCAGGTTGGCGGCGGTGTCCTCGTTGGGCACGACGCGAATTTCGATCGTGTCGAGGCCGGGCTTGCCAGCGAAGAACGTGGGATTCGCCGTCAACGTTATGCTGTCGCCGCGCCGCCAGGCGACGAAGCGAAACGGACCGTCGCTGACCGTCGGCGCGCTGTCGAACGGGACGCGGTTGATGTCCCCATAGCGCGCGAGCACGTGGGCCGGCACGACGTCGTACGGCTGGTCGCTCTCGGCGAAGAAGGTGTTGACGAACGGAGCGAAAGGCCGGATCAAGTGGACGACGACCGTGTGCGCGTCGGGTGCATCGATGGAGCGGATGACGTCGTAGCCGTGGCGCGACACGACGTCGTTGTTCGGATTCATGATGGCCTGCCACGACCAGATGACGTCGCGCGCGGTGACCGGCACCCCGTCGCTCCAGCGCGCGTTCCGGTGCAGCGAATAGCGAATCGTCAGGCCGTCGCGGCTGATGCCGCCGTTGGCCTGACTCGGCACGCCGGTCGCGAGCATGGGCACGGGGTTCCCGCGCCGATCGGCGGAGAGCAACGGCTCGAACATGAGACGATCGACGAAGCCCTCTCCCGTCGTCGCGAACAGGAGCGGGTTGAGATTCTTCGGCTCGAAACTGATCGCGACGCGCAACACGCCGGGCTTCGTCCACGAATGCCGCCCGTTCGATTCAGACGCAGTCTTCGCGCAGCCCGCAGCAACGAGCAGCACCGCGGCTAACAGACAGGCCCGCGTCGCCTTCATGCTCGAGCAGTACGGTGACGAGGCCGCCGCTTCCCGTGAGGCGAACGCACGAAAGAGTCCATGGATCATAGCACGTACGCCTCGCCGTTTTCCTGGAGATATGGCCGTGCGGAGTTGCGCACGCTCTATTCCGAGCAGACGCGCCGCCGGCTGTGGCGAGCGGTATGGGTCGCGCTGGCCGAAGCGCAATCCGCACAAGGTCTGATCGCCGAAGCCGAACTCGAAGATCTGCGCGCGAACGCCGCCAACGTCGACATCGAAGCCGCGCTCGCGATCGAGCGCGAAATTCATCACGATCTCATGGCCGAGATCCGCGTCTTCGCCGGGCAGGCCAAGCTTGGCGGCGGAAAGCTGCACCTCGGCGCGACTTCGATGGACGTCGAAGACACGGTCGAGACGTATCGTTTGCGCCTCGCGCTCTCGTACGTCGGCGAGAACTTGTACGAATTGCTCGGACTCTTTCGCGAGAAGATCCGCGCGTATGCGGACCTCGTCTGCATGGCGTTCACGCACCTGCAGCCGGCGGAACCGACGACGCTGGGCTACCGGCTCGCCTCGTACGCGCAAGACCTGCTAGTCGACGACGAAAACCTGCGCTTCGTCTTCGAGAACCTCACGACGAAGGGGCTACGCGGAGCCGTCGGGACCGCCGCGTCGTACGAGCGCCTATCCAACGCAGCGGGCGGCTCGGCGCAGGTCGAGGCGTACGTCTTGGAGAGGTTCGGCTTGCGTGCGCGCGAGGTCAGCACGCAGACCTATCCGCGCAAGCTCGACTATCTGTTGCTCTCGGCGCTGGCCGGGCTGGGAGCGTCGCTCTCGAAGTTCGCAGCGGACGTTCGCATTCTCAGCAGCCCGGGCTTCGGCGAGCTCGCGGAGCCGTTCGGGCGCTCGCAGGTCGGCAGCTCGGCCATGCCGTTCAAGCGTAATCCGATTCTTTCCGAGCGGATCGGCTCGCTGGCGCGGCTGCTCCCGTCGTATGCCGACGTCGCGTGGCACAATGCCGCGACGAACTTTTTAGAGCGCACGCTCGACGACAGCGCCAACCGGCGCATCGTCCTGCCCGAGGCGTTATTCTGCGCTGACGAGCTCGTGACGCTCGCTCGCACGGTGATCGAGGGGCTGCGGGTCGACGAACGTCGCATCGCCGCGAACGTGCGCGCGTACGCGCCCTTCGCCGGAACGGAGGCCGTGATGATGGAGGCCGTGCGAGCCGGCGGAGACCGTCAGCGGTTGCACGAAGCCCTGCGCGGTGCATCGATGGAGGCGTGGGCGGCGGTCGGGCGAGGGGAAGATAACCCGCTATCGGCGCTGCTTTCGGAAGACCGCGAGTTGACCGCTCTGGTGGACCCCGCCGAGATTCGCCGGCTGCTCGACCCCGGGGGCTACGTGGGCACGGCGCCGCAACGCGCGCGCTTGCTCGCCGACCGCATCGAGAACCTGCAACCCTTCCCGCGCCAAACCAAGGTACGGCTCACGTGAACAAGGGCATCGAGATCGCGCGCGGCAAGACCAAGGCGCTGTACGAAGATCCCGGGCAGCCGCATCAACTCGTCGTCGCGCAGACCGATCGGATCTCGGCGGGCGATGGGGCCCGCCGCCACGAGATTGCGGGCAAGGGGCGGCTCGCGGCGCAGACGACGGCTCGCGTCTTCCGTCTCCTCAACCTGTGCGGGCTGCCGACCCACTATCTCAACGGCGGCGAAGACGACGACAACAACGAGATGGTCGTCCGGCGCGCCAACATGATTGCGCTCGAGGTCGTGACGCGCGGCGTGGCCGCGGGCTCGTTTGCCCGGCGCAACCCGGGCGTCGCGCGCGGCACGCTGCTGGTTCCTCGTGTCATCGAGTTCTTTCTCAAGGACGACGCGCAGCACGATCCGATGATCTCTCCCGACCAGATCGTCGCGCAAGGCATCGCGGCGCCGCAGGAGATCGGCGTGATGACGGAGCTCGCGCGCCTGACGTTCGACATCCTCTCGCATGCGTGGCGCAGGCGCGACGTGCTGCTGGTGGACCTGAAGATCGAATTCGGACGCCTGGCCGGCGGCGAGAACCAGGGCCAGCTGGTCATCGCCGACGTGATCGACAACGATTCCTGGCGCATCTGGCCGCAGGGCCGCGAGGAGCTGATGCTCGACAAGCAGATGTACCGCAACCTCCAGAACGTCGACGAGGCCGCGCTCGAAAACGTCAAGCGAGCCTACGAGCGCGTCGCGGATCTCGTCGGAACGTTTCCCGTGATGCGGCCCGGAATGGTCGCGGTGGTCGCCGACGCGCCGTCGCAGGTCGAGCGCGCGAACGAGATCGTGACGGCGCTGGGCCAGCTCGGCGTTCCGACGGTCCGGCACGTCGCCAGCCCCGCGACCACGCCGGGTTACGTGCTGCAGCTGATGCAGCAGCTCGAGGCGAGCTTCGCACGCCTAATCGTCGTCGCCGCCGGCGAGAACGACCTGCTCCGTTCGATGCTGGACGCGAACTCATCGGCGCCCGTGCTCGACGGCGGCACGGAGACGCAGCGCCTGATCACGCAGTGCGCCAAACTCTTTGGGCTCGAGGACACCGTCCTGTACGGCCGCACGCTGTTGATGCAGGCCAACGCGCGCTCCTCGGTGGTGCACGCCGACGCCTCACTGCAGCAGCCGCCGCCCGTGCCCGCGGGAGCGACGCTTGGCTAGTGTCGTGGCTCACGGGTTCGATGCATAAAGTCGCTAGCGCATCCGCCGCCGCGACCCTTCGGGCTGGCCGTTTTGGCGGTCGCGGCCGGCGTCACTCTTCGCTCGCAAAGCGCTGCTTTTGTCGCTCATCGTTCCTTGTCCGCACTCCGCCAAACGGCCAGCTTTGTACACCGAATCCGTGAGCCACGACACCAGTTCCGGCGTATCCGGAACTGAGAACGTCGCGCTGCGCGACGACGAGCTCGCGCGGATCGAGGAGCGGCTGGGTCGCGAGCCCACCGCGGTCGAGCTCCACGCGTTCGACGCGCAGTGGAGCGAGCATTGCAGCTATAAGTCGAGCCGTCACCATCTCAAGCGGCTTCCGACCACCGGCGCGCGCGTCGTGCTGGGCCCGGGCGAGGACGCGGGCATCCTGCATCTCGGCATGCACGACGGCGAGCGCTACGGCGTCGTCGCGGCGCACGAGTCGCACAACCATCCGTCGCAGGTCGTTCCATTCGAAGGCGCCGCTACCGGCGTCGGGGGCATCGTGCGCGACGTGCTCTGCATGGGCGCCGAGGTGATCGGGATCGCCGACGCGCTGCGCTTCGGTGCGCCGGACGGCACGCATCAAGCTTACGTCGCGCAGAGCTCGGTCGACGGAATCGGCGCGTACGGCAATGCGATCGGCGTGCCCAACATGGCCGGGGACGTCTACTTCGATGCCGGCTTCGACGAGAATTGCCTCGTCAACGTCGTCGCGCTCGGCCTCCTGAAAGAGAGCGAGATCATCCACTCCTACGCGCCCAAAGACGCCGATGGATGGCAGATCGTCCTCGTGGGCAAGGCGACGGATCCGAGCGGCTTCGGCGGCGCATCGTTCTCATCGCTGTCGCTCGACTCGGACGACGCGGAGCTCAACAAGGGCGCCGTTCAGGTGCCGGATCCGTTCCTCGAAAACGTGCTCATGCGCGCCAGCTACCACGTGTTCAAGCTGCTGCGTGAGCTGCGGATCCACGCGGCGTTCAAGGATCTCGGGGCCGGCGGCATCCTCGGATGTTCGGCGGAGGTCACGGCGCACGGTGGTTTCGGCGCGCAGATCGATCTCGATACGGTCAACGTCGCCGTCGAGGGCATGGCGCCGGAGGTCGTCGCCGTGGGCGAGACGCAGGAGCGCCTGCTCTGGGTATTGCCGCCCGAGATCGCGCCCGAGGTGCTGCGCATCTACAACGAGGTCTTTACGCTTCCGGACGTCGCGCACAACGCGCGCGCCACGGTGATCGGGCACGTGACAGCGGAGCGCCGCTACGTCATGCGCTCTCGCGGCGCGATCGTGATGGACGTCGAGAGCGAGTTTCTGACCGGCGCCATCCGCGACGAGCTGCCCTACACCGAGGTGATTCACCACGCCGGCGCCGTCGAGGAGCTGCCGCTGGTGGACGTCGAGACGCTCTTCCCGCAGGTGCTCGCGCATCGCGACGTGTGTTCGCGCGAGCCGCTGTACCGGCGCTATGACGCAGTCGTGCGCGGGGCGACCGTGCTGCCGCGGGGAAGCGCCGACGCCGGCGTGCTCGCACCAATCCCGGGGTCGCGGCTAGGCGTCGCCCTCGCCGTAGCCGGCAACCCGCGCTACGGGCGCCTCGATCCGCGCTACGCCGCTGAGCATGCGGTGCTCGAGGCGATGCGGCGTGTCGTAGCCGTGGGCGCGCAACCGATCGGACTTACCGACTGCCTGAACTTCGGCAACCCGCGCAAGCCCGAACAGTACGGCGCGTTTGTCGCTGCGGTCGAGGGACTCGCGCACGCGGCGACGCAGCTCGACCTGCCGTTCGTCTCGGGCAACGTCAGCCTGTACAACGAGTCCGGCGATGGCGTCGCCGTCCCGGCCTCGGCCATCGTCGCCGCCGTCGGCGCTCTCGGGAATGTGGGCAACGTCGTAACGCCAGGGCTCAAGGCCGCGGGCTCGGCGCTGCTGTGGATCGGCAGCCGCGAGCTCGTCATCGGTGGTTCCGTCCTCGCGGACGTGCTTGGCATCGAGGGCGCTCTGCCGGAACTGTCGTACGGCGCCGAGCGGGCGGCCGTCGCGATCGTGCACGACGCGATCGCGCGCGGCGTGTTCCTGTCGTGCCGCGTCGTGCGCGACGGCGGAATGCTGACGGCGCTCGCGCGACTCGCGTTCGACGCGATGCTGCGCGGCCGCACCGTCGGCGCCGAGATCGACTTCGGCAACCCGCTGTGCGAGGCGGGCGGATTCCTGTGCGAGGTAAGCGACGAAAGCGGCATCGATCTCACCGGCGTGCTGCGCGTCGGCGAAACCATCGACAAGCCGGAGCTGATCGTCAACGGCGTGCGCTTCGAGATCCGCCGGCTGTACGAGATGTGGTCGCGCCCGCTCGCGGAGCTCTATCCGTGAGCGCGCGCATCGCCGTTCCGGTCTTTCCCGGTACGAACTCCGAGGACGAGACGGTGCGTCTGCTGCGCGACTGCGGTGGCGACGCGGAGCTCGTGCACTGGTCGGAGGCCGACACGCTCCGGCAGTTCGACGCGTTCGTGCTGTCGGGAGGGTTCGCGTACGAGGATCGCATTCGCGCCGGCGCCGTCGCGGCGCACGATCGCATGATGGACTTCGTGCTAACGGCGGCGGACGCGGGCAGGCTCGTGTTCGGGATCTGCAACGGCGCGCAGATCCTGCTGGAGGCGGGCCTCGTGCCGGGCACGGGCCCCACGCGCAGACCCACCGCGGCGTTCGCACGCAACGCGCCGGCGCCGCACTTTGTGTGTCGCCACGTTTATCTCAAGCTCGCGCTCGATCCCACACGCTGCCCGATCACGGCCGGGCTGCCGCCCGAAGCGCTGGTTCCGGCGTGGGCCGCGCATGCCGAGGGCCGGCTCGCGGCCACGCCGGAGCACCTCGAGGAGATCGTAGCGGGCGACCATCTGGCGTTCGTCTACGCTCACGCCGACGGCACGGTCGACGCAAAGGCCGTTCCCAACGGCTCCGCCCTCGGCTGCGCCGGACTCGTCAACCGCACCGGGAACGTGCTGGCGATCATGCCCCATCCCGAGCGCGACGCGTGGAACTACAACCATCTCGACCGGCGCGAGGGAGACGACGTGCTCGCGCCGTCCGGCGGCGCGACGATCTTCCGCAGCTTCGTGCAGGCGCTGGCATGAGGCGCGCCGTCGCGATCGACCTGAAGATTCCGGACAACACCGCGTACACAGCGCTCGTCGCGCTGCGCCGATTGGGCGTCGCCGTGGACCGCGTGGAGCGTAGCGAGCTGTATTTCTTCGACGACGAGCGCGACGCGGCGGCGCTCGCGGGTCGCGTCGCCGCGGACGAAACGATCTTCAATCCAAACAAACACCGGCTGACGGTGCTCGAGCGCGACGCGCCCGGGCGCGGCGAAGTGTGGATCGAACCGCTGATCGCTTCGAAGGGGGCCCCGGCGGCGATCGCGTGGCGGCTCCGCGACGGAAGCGGAGCGCCGGTGGCACGCGGCGTGCTCGCGGCGGCGGTCGAGCGTCTCTTGTGCAATCCCGCGATCGATCGCCCGCTGACCGCCGCCGGCGCGCCGGACGAACGAGACGCATGAACCGGCCGTACACCATCGCGACGCTCGGCTCGCACTCGGCGCTGCAGATCCTCAAGGGGGCCCACGACGAGGGCTTCCACACGCTGGCGATCTCGAACCGCGATACCGAGCGGCTCTACCGGTCGTTCGGGTTCGTGGACGAGGTCATCGCGCTCAACGACTACTCGGAGTTCATGAGCCTGATCTCCGAGCTCAAGAAGCGCAAGGTCATCATCGTGCCGCACGGCTCGTTCGTGGCCTACCTCTCGCTCGAAGAGCACAAGAAAATGACGATCCCGTACTTCGGAAACAAGGCGGTCCTCGACTGGGAGGCCAGCCGCGAGCTGCAGCGCGAGTGGCTCTCGCGCGCCGGTCTCAAGCTGCCGCGGCAGTTCCGCAGCGGGGGTGAGATCGACCGGCCCGTGATCGTAAAACTCTACGGCGCGCAGGGCGGCAAGGGCTACATGTTCATCCGTGACGCTCACGACTTCGAGGCGCGCGCGGCGCATCTCAAAGAGAAGTACACGATCCAGGAGTACATCATCGGCGTTCCCCTCTACATCCACTACTTCTATTCCCCGCTGCAGAGCAAGCTCGAGATCATGTCGATGGACCGGCGCTACGAGACGAACGTGGACTCGCTCGGACGCATCCCGGCGGCGGCTCAGGAAGGCATGGACGTGAGCCCGTCCTACGTCGTGGTCGGGAATCAGCCGGTGTCGCTGCGCGAGTCGATGCTCGCCGAGGCGCTGCGAATGGGCGACGACCTCGTGCGCGTCAGCAAGGAGATCTGCGGGCCCAAGGGGCTGTTCGGCGCGTTCTGCATAGAGACGATCATCACGCCGGACATCCAGTTCTACGTCATGGAGATTTCCGCGCGGATCGTCGCCGGAACGAACCTTTTCATCGACGGCTCACCATATTCTTATCTGAATTACTCGGAACCCATGTCGACCGGGCGCCGGATCGCCAGGGAGCTCAAGAACGCGCTGCTAACCAATAATCTCCGGCTGGTGTTGGATGATTCGAGCGTTCTCTAGGCTGGCAGCCGTGCTGCTCTTCACGGGCGCCGCGGCAGCCGTGCCGGTCGCCGTGCGGGCCACGCTCGAGGTCGATCCGGCCGTGCTCTATCAGCAGATGAAGGACGCCTATGCCAAGGGCGGCGCGGACGGCTGGAACTTTCGCGCGGAGGCGACGTACCTCTCGACGATCTTCAACGCCGGCCGGGCATACTCGCTGCAGTATCCGGACGATCCCGCCTACGGCGAGCTCGCGACGCTGACCGTCAGCATCGGCACGGGCCAGCACTACAATCCGCTCATCAATCACGACGCCGCCGTATGGTGGGTTCGCGAGGCCGCCGACTGGGTGTCCAAGCACTCCGAGGACGTGCAGCTCATCGGCCAAGCGCAGCAACTGCTGCAGCGGGTCAATTCCGAGGACGACCCGGCGCTGCTCGCGCGGCTCGCGGACCAGGACGCGAACGCCAACGTCATGGCGTATCCGGGCGACGTCGACGCGCTGCTCATTCGCGTCGAGGCCGACTGGCGCGCGTGGCTGCTGACGCACGACCCACGGTGGCGCTCGCTCGCGCTCGCGCGCGCGGCCGCGTCGAACTTCCCCGTGGCGCACCTCCCGACGGGCTGGGGCAACGAGCTCGTCGCCGCCGCCAATGGGGCCTCGACCGACAACGGCTACTCGAAGGCGGACGTGCAGAACGCGGCGACGTTTATCGCGCGATTGAAGGCCGTCGACCCGATCCGCGTCATCGCCTCGGTCACCGCGCTTCCGCACGACGTCTACCTCAGCACGCTCGCGCCGGCAGACGAATACTTCGGGCAGATGGGCATGTCGATTCTGGAGATCGAGAACCGCCTCAAGCACATCAACTTCATGCTCGACTACGACTACGGAAACCGGGAAAGCGATCCGGCCAGCAACGTCGTCAACTCGATCGTGGCGATGCAGAAGGTCTACCCGCGCGACCGGGATCTGCCGATGCTGATGTACTGGTGCTACACAACGCTGCAGCGCATGACCGACGAGCAGTCGCGCACGGGAGCGCGCCGGCTCAAGGCGATCCTCACCATCGAGTACCAGGACAGTCCGCAAGCGCGAAAACTCCTAGGCACGTAACGCCTTAGGCAGAAGGGGAGAAGCGATGGATCCCGTTCTGGCCGATCGCCTGCAGTTCGCCTTTACCATCATGTTCCATTACCTGTTCCCGATCGGGACGATGGGGCTGGCGCCTTTCGTGGCGGCATTTTCGTGGAAGGCGGCGTTCAAGCTCGACGAGGAGTCCGCGCGCATCGCGCGGTTTTGGACGCGAATCTTCGCGATCAATTTCGCAGCCGGCGTCGTGACCGGCATTCCGATGGAGTTTCAGTTCGGGACGAACTGGGCGGCGTTCTCGCGGCGCAGCGGCTCGGTTGTCGGGCAGCCGCTGGCGATGGAGAGCATGTTCGCGTTCTTCCTCGAGTCGGTCTTCCTGGGCGTGCTGCTGTATCGTCGCGGCGGTCTGCCGACGGCGTTCACGGCGTGGTCCGCCGTGCTCGTCTGTGTGGGCTCGTGGCTCTCGGGATACTTCATCGTCGCGACCAACGCGTGGATGCAGCATCCCGTCGGCTACAGCATCGCCCCCGACGGGACCATCCGGCTCGTGAGCATCTGGGCGCTGCTGTTTTCGCCGTTCTTGGGGTGGCAATTCGCGCACGTCCTGACCGGCGCGCTGCTCGCCGGCGGCTTCATCGTCGCCGGCGTCGGCGCGTACTATCTGCTTTCGCGCCGCGATGAGGCGATCGGGCGCCGCTTCGTATGCGCGGGCGCAATCGTCGGCCTGATATTCGCGATCGTCGCGATATTTCCGACCGGCGACCGAAACAGCGAAGACGAAACCGCATACCAGCCCGTCAAGCTGGCCGCGATGGAGGGACTGTTCGAGACGACGCACGGCGCACCGCTGGCCATCATCGGCATGCCCGACGTCGCTACGCGTCGCCTCATCGATCCGATCTTCGTCCCGGACTTCCTGAGCTTCTTGGCCTATGGAAACTTCAGGGCGAACGTCAAGGGTCTCAACGCATACGCGCGCGAGCTGTGGCCGCCGGTCGAGATCACCTACTACGCCTATCACGTGATGGTCGGTCTCGGAACGATCTTCTTCGCCGTCACCGCTCTCGCCGTGGCGTTGCTCCGGCTCGGCCGTCTGTGGCGATCGCGCTGGATGCTCTGGCTGCTGATGCTGTTGATGCCGTTTCCATACATCGCCAACGAGGCCGGCTGGACCGTGAGCGAGGTCGGCCGGCAGCCCTGGATCATCTACGGACTGATGCGCACGGCCGAGGCCGGCTCGCCGACCGTCGGCGCCGGCGAGACGGTCTTCACGCTGATCGGCTTCGCCGGGATGTACTTTCTCCTCGGCGCGTTGTTCCTGTATCTCGTGCTGCGCGAGATCGGCATCGGTCCAGCTTCGGGTGTCACCCTGAGCTCTGTCGAAGGGTGAGCCCGAGGTAACACATGGCGATCGCAGGATTTATCGTCGTTGCGTTCATGTTCACGATGTACGTGCTGCTCGACGGCTACGACTTGGGCGTCGCCGCGATCGCGCCCACGATCGCGCGCTCGGACCGCGAGCGCGCGGCGATGATCGCGAGCATCGGCCCGTTCTGGAACGGCAACGAGGTCTGGCTGGTGGGCGCGGGCGCGGCGCTGTTCGCGCTCTTCCCCGTCGCGTACGCCTCGTCGTTCTCGGGGTTCTACCTGCCGTTCATCGTGGTGCTTTGGCTGCTGATGTTCCGCGGCATCGCGCTGGAGCTGCGCAACCATCTTCCGTCGGAGCTCTGGCATCAGTTCTGGGATGTCGCGTTCTCGCTGTCGAGCGCGCTGCTGATCGTGCTGTTCGGCGTCGCGCTCGGCAACCTGCTGCGCGGCGTGCCGCTGGATGCGGCCGGGTACTTTCAAGGCACCTTCGCGTTCTTGCTCAATCCGTACGCGCTTCTCGTAGGCGTGTTCGCGCTGTGCGCGCTCGCGCTGCACGGCGCGGCGTTCGTCGCCTTGCGCGTGGACGGCGACCTGGGCGAGAGGGCGCGGCGCGGGGCGTTGCGGTTGTGGTGGGCCGTGCTGATTCTCTATCTGGCGGTGACGGCGTACACGTTCGCCATCCGCGCGCCGTTGAGTGCGTCGTGGCTGTTCGCGATGCCGGTGCTCTCGCTCGCGGCGCTCCTCGATCTGCGGCGGTGCGCGGCGCGCGGCCACGCGGCGGCGGCGTTCGTCGAGTCGTCGTTCTTCATCGTCACATTGCTGACGGCGTCGGCCGGCACGATCTTCCCGTATCTGCTGCCGGCCTTTCCGCAGGGACGCGGCGGCGTCTCGATCTTCGCGGCCGCGCCCTCGAGCGTCGCGTTGGCGTGCGCCCTCACCGTCACGGTCGCGGGGATCGTCATCGTCGGGATCTACTCGCCCCTCGTGTGGCGGCGCATGGGCGGCAAGATTCGCGTCGAATGACGCGCCGGTGAGCACGGACTACGTCGCTCGCGCGCTCGCTGCATACGACCGATCGCGCCTGACGCTTTGTTCCATCGGGAGCCACTCGGCGCTCGAGGTGGCATATGGCGCGCGCCAGCAAGGCTTACGCAACCTCGTCGTCACCGCCAAGGGCCGCGAGCAAACCTACTCGCGCTACTTCGCGGTGCGCCAGGATCCCGTGCCGCGCGGCTGCGTGGACGAGGTGCTGGAGCTCGATTCGTTCCCGGACATCCTGCGCGCGGACGTCCAGGAGAAGCTGCTCGATCGGAACGTGCTCTTCGTAGCGAACCGGTCGTTCGAGGTCTACCTGCATCAGCGCTACGACTACGACGCGATCGAACGCGAGATGCTCGTGCCGTTCTTCGGCAACCGCCGCCTCTTGAAGGCAGAAGAACGTTCCGATGGCGACGCGGAAACGGACCAGTACAAATTGCTTGAGAAGGCGGGGATCCGGCATCCGCGGCGCTATGCGTCCGCCGACGAGATCGACGGTCTCGCGATGGTGAAGGCGCCGCACGCGCGCGTGAGTTTCGAGCGTGCGTTCTTCCTCGCGTCGTCGCCGGAGGAGCACCGCGCCACGGCGCGGCGGCTAATCGCCGAGGGCTCGCTGACCGCGGAGGCGCTCGCGGCGGCGCGCATCGAGGAGTTCGCGCTGGGACCGTCGGTCAACCTGAATTTCTTTTACTCGCCCGTCTTAGGCGAGCTCGAGCTCTCCGGCACCGACACGCGGCGTCAGACCAACCTCGAGGGTTTTCGCAACGTGCCGCCGAGCGCGCTGGATGCGCTGCGCGGCGTAACGCTGCGCATGGAGGAGGCGGGTCACGTCGCCGCCACGATCCTGGAATCGATGCTGGAGCCGGCGTTCGAAATGGGCGAGCGTTTCGTTGCGGCGAGCCGCGAGCTGTGCCCGCCGGGAGTCATCGGCCCGTTCGCGCTGCAGTGCATCGTGGCCGCGGGGCCGCCGAAGGAGCTCGTTTGTTACGACGTGTCACTGCGCATCCCCGGATCGCCCGGGACGCGCTTTACGCCGTATTCGGCGTACCGCTGGGGCCGGGACGTTTCCGTCGGGGAGCGGATCGCCATGGAACTCGTCATGGCGCGCGACACCGGACGGCTCGAAGATGTGTTGACATAGCCATCACATCCGTCCTGTGAGGAGAGAATCATGACCGTCGACAATGTACAAGAGCGCGCCGGCGCCGTAACGTTCAAGGGCCAGCCGATGACGCTGCTCGGGCCGGAGCTGCGGGTAGGCGACCCGGCGCCCGAATTCTCGCTGACGGCGGGCGACCTCTCGAACGTCACGCGCGACATCCTGCTCGACGAGGGACGGCGCGCGGCGCTGCTGATCGCCGTCCCATCGCTTGACACGTCGGTATGCTCGCTCGAATCGCAGAAGTTCAACCGCCGCTTGGGAGAGATTCCCGGCGACGTCCAGGCCGCGGTCGTGAGCCTGGACCTGCCTTTCGCTCAGACGCGCTGGTGCGCCGCGCAGGGCGACGTGAAGCTGCAGATGCTTTCCGACTATCGCTATCGCGATTTCGGAGTGAACTACGGGCTGCTGATCCGCGAGCTAGGGCTGCTCGCGCGGGCCGTCGTCGTCATCGCCAAGGACGGCACCGTCTCGTACGTGCAGATTGTCCGCGAGGTCGCCGACGAGCCGGACTACGACGCGGCGCTGCGGGCGGCCGCCGTCGCGTCGTAAAGGAAGCCATGACCGAGACGGCGTTCGTGCTCGACTTCGGGGCGCAGTATAGCCAGCTGATCGCGCGGCGCACGCGCGAGCTGGGCGTCCACTGCGAGATCGTGCCGTACGACACGCCGTGGACGGCACTGGCCGCGCGGCGTCCGGCGGCGCTGATCCTCTCCGGCGGCCCGGAGAGCGCGCTCGTGGACGGCGCGCCGGAGATGGACCCGGCGATCCTCGACTCGGGCGTGCCGATCCTCGGGATCTGCTACGGCATGCAGCTGCTTGCGCGCGAGATCGGCGCGGAGCTCGTCAAGCTCGATCACGCCGAGTACGGACCGGCGACGCTCGTCGTCGCGCATCGCGATACGCCGCTGTTCGACGGCGTGCCCAACGAGTCGCGCGTATGGATGTCGCATGGCGACACGGTAGTGAAGCTGCCGCACGGCTATCGCGCGTTGGCGTCGACCCAGCGCTGCCACGTCGCGGCGATGGGCGATCCGGAGAAGAAGATCTACGCCACGCAATTCCATCCCGAGGTCGTGCACTCACAATTCGGCCGCATCGTTCTCGAGAACTTCCTCGGCGAGATCGCCGGGCTGAAGCGCGACTGGAAGATGGAGTCGTTCCTCGAGCAATCCGTCGCGGAGATTCGGCGCCAAGTCGGGAGCGACAAGGTGATCTGCGCACTCTCGGGCGGCGTGGACTCGGCGGTGGCGGCGACGCTCGTCTCGCGCGCGATCGGCGAGCAGCTGACCTGCATCTTCGTCGATCACGGGCTGCTGCGCCAGGGCGAGGCCGAGCAGGTCTTGGCGGCGTTCCGCGAGATCCTGCATCTCAACGTCGTCGCGGTCGACGCGCGCGAGCGCTTCCTCAAGAAGCTGCGCGGCATCGAAGATCCCGAACGCAAGCGCGTCGTGATCGGCCACGAGTTCATCGATGTGTTCGAGGCCGAGGCGGCTAAGATTCCGGGCGTCAGACACCTGGTCCAGGGAACGCTCTACCCGGACGTGATCGAGTCCAAGACGCCCCAGAGCAAGGCCGGACACAAGATCAAGTCGCACCACAACGTCGGCGGCCTCCCCGAGCACATGGACTTGTCGCTGATCGAGCCGCTGCGCGCGCTGTTCAAGGACGAGGTCCGCGCGTTGGGACGCGCGCTCGGTCTTCCCGAGGCGATCGTCGAGCGGCAGCCGTTCCCGGGGCCCGGCCTGGCCGTGCGCATCATCGGCGTCGTCACGCAGGAGCGGCTCGACATCCTGCGCAGCGCCGACGCGATCGTGCGCGGCGAGATCGACGGCGCGACGCTCGATCCGCACCCGTGGCAGTACTTCGCGGTGCTCACGCCGGTGAAGAGCGTCGGCGTGATGGGAGACGGTCGCACGTATGCCAACCTCGTCGCGATCCGCGCGATCACGAGCGAGGACGGCATGACGGCGGACTGGGCGCGCCTGCCGCACGAGCTGCTGGAACGCATCTCGTCGCGCATCGTCAACGAGGTTCAGGGCGTCAATCGCGTCGCCTACGACATCACGACAAAGCCGCCGGCCACCGTCGAGTGGGAGTAACGGTTCCCTAATGCGGGTTCTCGTCGTCGGTAACGGGGCGCGCGAAGACGCGCTCTCGTGGCGCATCGCGAAGTCGCCGTCGTGCGACGCGGTGTTCGCGGCGCCGGGCAACGCCGGCACGGCGTCGCGCGGCGAGAACTGGGACATCGCGGCGACCGATGGCAAACGGTTAACGCAGCGCGCCCTCGATGAACGCATCGATCTCGTCGTGCTCGGGCCGGAAACGGCGATCGCGGCGGGTGTCGGCGACCGCCTGCGCGATGCCGGCCTCGCGGTGTTCGGACCGAATCGCTCGGGCGGGCGCCTCGAATCGAGCAAGATCTTCGCGAAGCGTTTCATGGAGCGCCACGGCATCCCGACCGCGCGCGCGGCCGTCGTGCACTCGCTGGAAGCGGCGAACAAGGCGCTCGACGACTGGGCCGGTGCGGTCGTGGTCAAAGCGGACGGGCTGGCCGCGGGCAAGGGCGTCGTGGTTGCGGCGAATGCGAGCGAGGCGCGCGCTCTGCTCGCCGATTGGTATGCGCACAGCAAGATTCCGGGCGGCGGTTCGGACGTGCTGCTCGAGGAGCGCCTGGAGGGGCGCGAGGTCAGCGTGTTCGCGCTGTGCGACGGCCGCGCGATCGTGCCGATCGGCGCGGCGTGTGACTACAAGCGCGCCGGCGACGCCGACACGGGTCCGAATACCGGCGGCATGGGGGCGTATTCGCCGCCCGTGGGATTCCCCGAATATCTCGACGATCGCGTGCGCGAGTTGATCCTCGCGCCGCTGCTGCGTGGATTGCTCGCGGAGGGCGAGGAGTACGTCGGCGTGCTCTACTGCGGGTTGATGTGGGGGGCCGGCGGACCGCAGGTCATTGAGTTCAACGCGCGCTTCGGCGATCCGGAGACGCAGGTGCTGTTGCCGCGCGTCGGCGGCGACTTCGCGCTACTGCTTCAGTCCGTGGCAAGCGGTGCGATGGATCTTTCGCTCGCCACGCTGTCACAGCAGGAGTGCGTCGGCGTCGTGCTCGCGACGCAGGACTACCCGCGCAGCAATACGGCGCTCGCGGGTTTGAACGCGGATGTGTCGCTGGGCGATGGGTGCCGCGCCTTCTGGGGCGCGTCGCGGCGCGACAACGGCACTGTTTCGACCGGCGGCGGACGCGTGCTCACGGTGACCGCGCTTGGAGACGACCTCGCCCAGGCCCGCACTCGCGCCTATGCGAGCGTGAAAGAGCTCGCGGGGCGCCTCGGCACCGACGCGCTCACCTGCCGCACCGACATTGCCGCGAATCTCCCTCTGTCACCCTGAGCCTGTCGAAGGGTGATGCAGCGCCTGCCCCGAGCGTTGCTTCCGATCTACACCACGACGCTGGTCGAAACGCTCGGCTACACGCTGATGATCCCGTTGCTGCCGGAGATCGTGCGGCAGTACGGCGCGTCGGACGTGATGGTGGGCGCACTGCTGAGCGTTCCGGCGCTCTGTTCGATGATCGCGGCGCCGGTGTGGGGCAAGCTCAGCGATCGTCTGGGACGCAAAACGATCATCCTAATCGCGCAGTTCCTGACGCTGGCAGGCTACCTGATGCAGGCTACGGCGCCGTCGCTGCTGTGGATCTTTGTCTCGCGCATCATCTCCGGATGCGGCGGCGGCGCGCTCGGAGCGGTGCAGTCGTACATCGCGGACGTGACGAACGAGGAGCAGCGCGGCCTGGCATACTCGCTCTACGGCGCCGTGTTCGGGATGGCGTTCATCGTGGGGCCGGTGACGTCGGGCTTTCTGATCCACGCTGGCCTCGCCGTGCCGTTCTACGTCGCGGCGGGCATCGAGCTGGTCACGATCCTGATCACCGTGCTGCTGTTACCGTCGCACATGCAACGGAAGAGCCGGACGAGCGTCAAGGCGTCGCTGCGGGCGGCCAACGTGCCGGGAGTGCGGCTCGTGCTGATCCGCCACTTCCTGGCGATCTTCGCGATCGTGTGCTTTCTCGCGAACTTCGCGCTGTATCTCAACCACGTGCTTGGCTCGCCGGTATCGGAGGTCGGGTGGCTCCTCGCGGGGGCGGGCGTGGTCGGCGGCGCCGCGCTGATCTTCGTGGTGTCGCCGCTGGCCGCGCGGCTGGGGAATCGGCGCGTCGCGCAGATCGGGCTGCTCGCGAGTTTCCTCGCGTATGGGCTACTCTCGTTCGTCACCGATCTTTGGGTGTTCGGGATCGTTTTAATCGTGTGGGCGATCGGATCGGCGATGGTCGAGCCGACGCTGACCGCGCTACTGTCCGTCCGGGCCAAGCCCTCCGAGCGCGGCGCGATCCTGGGCGTGAGCGACTCAATCAACAGCGTCGCAATGATCCTCGCGCCGGCAACGGGCTCGGCCATCATCGGGGCTAATCCCCGCTACCTCGGCGTACTGCCGGCGTTCGCTGCGCTGCTGGCATTCGGGCTCGGACGGGTGAGGCGAACCTAGCGAGCGAAGGGCGATCCGAGAAACTCTTTCCCCGTGCCGAGGTTAGTAAAGAGCGTCATGGCTTACGGATTGCAACCGCAGAATCAATACGGGGGTCCCGTCGCGCCCGCCGTTCCCGCGCAGTCGATGCTCGCGCAGGTGCTTGGCATCACGGCGCTCGGGCTTTGCGTCACGGCGTTGGCGGCCTGGCTCTCCCAGGGCTTCGTGACGCCGGGTTTGGGTCTGATTGCGATGCTCGTCGGGTTCGTGTTGTTGATCGCGATGAACGCGACGCGGCGCAACGAGGGGCTGTCGCTCGTGCTGTTTTACGCCTTCACGTTCTTAGAGGGCGTCGGCATCGCGCCGGTCATCGGTCAGTACGTGCGTGCCTTTGGTCCCGATGTCGTCGTCAACGCCGCACTGACGACCGGCCTCGGGATGTTCGCGCTCGCCGCAATTGTCTACGCGACCGGCCTGGACTTGCGCCGCTTCCAGGGAATCTTCATGATCGCGCTGCTGGGTTTGGTCGTCGTCGGCATCGTCTCGATCTTCGTGCGCTTCATCCATCCCGAAGTCTACGCGTGGCTGACGCTCGCCATCTTCTCCGGCTTGGTGCTGATCGACTTCGCTCGGCTGCGTGCCGGCGGCGATGGCTTGACCGCGGTGCAGATGGCCACCAGCATCTACCTCGACGCGATCAACATCTTCCTGGCTCTGCTGCAGATCTTCGGAGGCCGGCGATCCAGCAACTAGCCGGCCGGCTCGCTAAGGTCACCCTTCGACAGGCTCAGGGTGACACGGTCTCTGGTATAATGACAGTACGATGTGCGGGATAACGGGGGTCTTCGCACCGGGACGCGATGCCGCTCGACTCGCGTTCTTTGCGCTCTACGCGCTCCAGCATCGCGGTCAGGAATCGGCCGGGATCGCCGCCGCGGACGGCGGCACGATCCGTTCGCACAAGGAGATGGGCCTGCTCGGCGCCATCTTCGACGAAGACATCCTCGGCCAGCTCAGCGGCCACATCGCGATCGGCCACACGCGCTACTCGACCACCGGCTCGTCCATCGTCGTCAACGCGCAGCCGCTGCTCGAGCGCTCCGACCTCGGCGACTTCGCCTTCGCGCATAACGGCAACCTCACCAACACCGACGAGCTGCGCGAGGGGCTCGCGCCGACGACGGTTCTGCAGGCCACGTCGGACTCCGAGGTGCTCGCCAAGCTCATCGTCGAGTCGAAGGGCTCGATGCTGGACCGCATCACGTCCGTCCTAACATCGGCGCGGGGCGCGTACTCGATCGTGCTCTGCACGCAGAACGAGCTGTACGCGTTCCGCGATCCGTGGGGCGTGCGCCCGCTCTGCCTCGGGAAGCTCGCTGAGAACGGCTACGTGGTGGCCTCGGAGTCGTGCGCGCTCGGGACGGTCGGCGCGCAGTATCTGCGCGAGATCGAGCGCGGCGAGATCGTCCGCATCACCCCGGACGGCCTGGAGTCCCACCGCATCGAGGTCGAGGGGGCCAAGCCCGCGCTCTGCATGTTCGAATACATCTACTTCGCGCGGCCCGATTCGAGGCTCAACGAGCGCTCCGTCTACATGGCGCGCTACGCGATGGGGCGCGAGCTGGCCAAGGAACACCCCGTCGACGCGGACGTCGTGATGGCCGTGCCCGACTCGGCGGTCGCCGGCGGCATCGGCTACGCGGCCGAGAGCGGCCTGCCCTACATCGAGGGGCTCATCAAGAACCGCTACATCGGCCGGACGTTCATCAGCCCGGACCAGCGCATGCGCGCGCGCGGCGTGCACCTGAAGTTCAACCCGCTCGTTGAGAACCTCCGCGACCAGCGCGTGATCGTCGTAGACGACTCGATCGTGCGCGGCACGACCACGCCGCGCATCGTCGCGCTGCTGCGCGAGGCCGGCGCGCGCGAGGTGCACCTGCGGATCACGTCGCCGCCCATCAAGCACCCGTGTTATCTCGGCGTCGACATGGCCACCTACGACGAGCTCATCGCGGCGAACTACAGCGTCGAGCAGATTCGGGAGCGCACCGGCGCGGACTCGCTCGGTTACCTCAGCCTGGAGGGGCTGATCGCCTCGGTCGGGCGCCGCCGCGAAGACATGTGCCTCGGCTGCCTCATCGGCGAATACCCCAACGTCCCCGCCGCCCATCGCTTGCAGAGGGCTCAGGCTTAGTCCATTCGGTAAGACCGGATGGTTCAAGGGCCCGGCTCGGCCCTTGCTACAGTCCAGATGCGTGACGCTTGGGAAACGCATCGCTACGCGGCGCCTCGCCCTCGGCTGGTCGCAGAACGAGCTCGCGCGCCGCGCCGGGGTGAATCATCCGACGCTCTTCAAGATCGAGGCCGATCAGCGCCGCAATCCCTCGATCGGCGTCGTCGTTTTGATTGCGCGCGCCCTCGGAACGACGGCCGAGGCGCTGCTCGGCATCGAACGCGAGGAGACGCGGCTGCTCGTCGACGCCAACAAGACCTCCATGGTCGTCGCGATTCGGCCGCTCGGGCGCAAGATCACCGAGGCGGCGCGCAGCCGCGCGCAAAGCATCGTCGCCGGTGCGCTCGAGCGCGCCGGCGCACGCGTCCGGGAGGCGCCTACCCCGAGCGACGAGGAGGGCGCAGAGGAATCACGTCTGCCCGCCGAGGCGGGTCACTTGGCGGCGGGCGGCCTCGCGCTGGTCGATGCGTTGCAGTCGGTTCGGCGCCGTCTGGATGCGCTCGAAGCCTGGCAGCGCGCCCAAGAAGGACGCGTTCGAAAGCGCGCATCGCGATGACCAGCGGGTCCGGCCACTCGTCCTGTTCCAACATGCCCCGACGTTAGCACCGCAGAGTGCCAGCTGGTCGGCACTTTAGTCGGCGCGCGGAAAAGCTTTGTCGCGCACGTCTTGCGCGAAGGCCTGCAGCGCCTCCGTCGCGAGGCTTCCGATCTCGGCGTAGCGTTTTGCGAAGCTCGGCGAGTGGGGATACATTCCGAGGATGTCGTGCAGCACGAGAACCTGCGAGTCGCAGTGTGGACCTGAGCCGATGCCGATGGTCGGAATCGAGAGCATCTCGGTGATCTCGCGCGAGATCTCGAAATCGACGACTTCGAGCACGATCGCGTAGGCGCCGGCCGCCTCGACGGCGCGCGCGTCGTCCATCAGCCGGTCGCGATGCGTTCGCATCTTGAACCCTGGGCCAAGGCCGGCGGTCTGCGGCGTCACGCCGATGTGTCCGACGACGGGGATGCCCGCGCCGGTGATCGCGCGGATGCGCTCCATTTGGTCGCGGCCGCCCTCGAGCTTCACCGAGCACGCCCCGCCCTCTTTGACGAAGCGAATCGCATTGTGCAGCGCCTCTTCGTTGCTGACTTGATACGAGCCGAACGGCATGTCGGCCATGATGTGCGCGCGCGTCGTCCCCCGGACGACGGCCTGCGTGTGATAGATGATGTTGTCCACCGTGACCGGCGTCGTCTCGTCGAAGCCGAGGACGACGTTGCCGACGCTGTCGCCGACCAGGATCACGTCGATGCCGGCTTGCTCGACGAACTGGCCGAACGGCGCGTCGTACGCCGTCGCGATCGGGAAGAGCGTCTTGCCCTTGCGGCGTTTGATCGCGCCCGCCGTCAGGCGCCGGATCGCCGGATTCTTCTCGGGCTCGTAAGGGCGAGCGCTCTCGATCCCGTTGCGCGCCTTCACCAAATGCGTCTTCACACTTTTAACTCTCGGGCTCCATTGGGATGTCTACCCTCCTTAGACTCCGCCGCTTCGCGCCTGCGCTGCGGATCGGAGAGGGCCTCGACTAGGGCGACGAAGGCGCGCACGGGCGTACCCGTCGGCCCCTTCGCCTGCCAGGCGAACTCGTTGTCGAGATACGCCGTGCCCGCGATGTCGAGATGGATCCAGGGCGTGTTCTCCACGAACTCCTTGAGGAAGGCCGCGGCGGTCAGCGTGCCGGCCGGTCGCCCGCCCGTGTTCTTGAGATCGGCGATGTCGCTCTTCATCGCCGTCGTGTAATCTTCGTACAACGGCATCTGCCAGTAGCGCTCGCCGGTCGGCTTGGCCGCGGCGAGGAACTCCGCGACGAACTTGTCGTCGTTCGTCACCGCGGCCGAGCTCGCGTGGCCCAGCGCGATGACGCAGGCACCGGTGAGCGTCGCAGCGTCGACGATGTGCGTCGCGCCGAGTTTGTTCGCGTAGCACAGCGCGTCGGCGAGGATCAGGCGTCCCTCGGCGTCGGTGTTGATCACCTCGATGGTCTTGCCGTTCATCGCGGCGAAGATGTCGCCGGGTTTCGTCGCCTTGCCGCCCGGCATGTTTTCCGTCGCCGGCACGAGGCCGACCACGTTGATCTTGGGCTTCAGCCTGCCGATCGCGGACATCGCCGCAATGACGCCCGCGCCGCCGGACATGTCGTACTTCATTTCCTCCATGCGATCCGCGGGTTTGATCGAGATGCCGCCGGAGTCGAAGGTGATGCCCTTGCCGACGAGCGCCAGCAGCTCTTTGCTCGACGGATCGCCGTTGTAGCGCAGGATGATGAACTTGGGCGGCTGCGCGCTGCCCTGAGCGACGGAGAGGAACGATCCCATGCGCTCTTGACGGGCACGTGCCTCGTCGAAGACCTCGAGCTCGAGCCCGGTCTGCTTCGCGACGTCCGCGGCGGCTTCGGCCAGCTTCGTCGGCGTCATGTCGTTGGCGGGCGTGACGGCCAGCCGACGCGCGAGATTGACGGCCTCTCCGAGGATCGTGCCGTGCGCGATGCCGCGCTCGACTTCGGACGCATCGAGTCCGGCCGCGACGACGTCGACGGTCGCGGTGGCGACGCGCACGTCGGGCTTCTCTTGATAGATCGTCGTGTCGAAAGATCCGGTAATCGCGCCCTCGGCGACGAACGAAGCCGCCACCACCTCGTGACCGCGCGCCGCTTCGGGCAGCGCGATCGCGACCTCGTCGACGTTGCGCCGGCCGAGATAACGCACCGCGGTTCCGGCATAGCGCGCGAGGAAGTAGGGCTCGAACTTGGCATGCTCGCCGAGCGAGACCGCCAGCACCCGACGGAACGGCTGGTTTTTTGCGTAGACCAGCACGTGCTCCCCGAGACGGCCGCGAATTTCGCCGGACGAAAGCGCGTCGGCGATGACGCCCCCGAGCGCGGTGTCGACCTCTTTGGCCGTGCCGTCGAGCGGAGTGTCGGAGAAGACCGGAACGACGAGCGCACCGGCGCGGACGCCAAGCGGCGCATCGTGGCTAAGACGGACTTGCATGGTGGACCTTTCGGACGGTGAAGTACTGCCAGCCTATGGCGCAAAGCCGGGAGAATCCTCGTGTCCGAGCCAAAAGACGCGGCCGATAGCTACGCCCGCGCGGGCGTGAGCGTCGCCTCGGGCAACGAAGCCGTCGCGCGCTATCGCGAGGTACTCGGGCGCTGGCGGCACGCCGATCAGCTCGGCGCGATCGGCGGGTTCGCGGGGCTATTCCGGCTCCCGGGTGACGAGCGGCGCGCCTTGGTCGCCTCGACGGACGGCGTCGGCACCAAGGTCACGATCGCCGCGGCGTTGCGGCGCTATGGCCAAGTCGGCGCCGACCTCGTCAACCACTGCGTGAACGACATCCTCGTTTCCAACGCGACGCCGCTATTCTTCCTGGATTATCTCGCGGTGGGGCGGCTCGATCCCGCAGTGGCCGCCGAGATCGTGGCGGGCTGCGCGGACGCGTGCCGCCGTCACGACTGCGCACTGCTCGGAGGCGAGACCGCCGAGATGCCCGGCATCTATCAAGCGGAACACTTCGACCTAGCCGGAACGATCGTCGGCGTCGTCGACGTCGACGCGCTCCCGAAGGTCGAGAGCGTCGTTGCCGGAGACGCTGTGATCGGGCTACCCGCGGTCGGACTGCATACGAACGGCTACTCGCTGGCGCGCAATCTGATATCGCCGCAGGAGTGGGGCGCGCCGTTCGGCGACACGACCTACGCCGACGCGCTGCTCGCCGAGCATCCTTCCTACTACCGCGACGTGCGCGCCATCCAGGCGGTCGCGGACGTGAAGGCGATGGCGCACATCACGGGCGGGGGCCTGCTCGAAAACGTCGCGCGCACCCTGCCCGAGAACGTCAGGGCCGTCTTCGAGCAACAACGCTGGAACGTGCCGCCGATTCTGCGCGAGCTCGTGCGCCGCGGGGACCTCGGAGAAGAAGAGCGCTATCGCGTCTTCAACATGGGCGTCGGCTACACGCTGATCGTCTCGCTCGGCGACGCCGGGGAGGCGCTGCAGGCGGTGGCCGGCGCGAAGGTCGTCGGCTGGATCGAAGAGCGAGCGCAGGGCGAGCCGCACGTGGTCGTTCATCCGGCGCGCGACTGATGCCGCGCTGGATCGCTCCCGAGCTCGCGGCCGCCGTCGACAACGAGGCTTCGCGCGAAGAACGAGCGCGTGCCGCAGCGACGCTGATTCGCGACGCTGGAGGTTTCGATCGCGTGCGGATCTACGACGTGGGCGACGAGCTTCTCACGCTGATCGGATCTGCGGGAGCGGCCGAGGTTGCGGAGCGGCGCTTGCTCGTGACGACAGGGCCCAACGGTGAGGCGGTAAGCACGCGCGACACCGTACGCGCGACTGCCGAGGCGGTGGTGCCGATCCTCGGCGCGGAGAGCGGCGTCGTAATCGGAACCCTCGACGCCGGCGCGGATCACCCGCGCGAGCTCTCCTCCGAGGACGTCGCGTTCTTAGAAGACTGCGCCGCGGTGCTTCGGCCGCTGTACGACTAAGTTGCGCGAGATTCTAAACCTCGTCGTCGATCTGTCGCGCGAACGGGCGATCCCGCCGCCGCCGGCGGATGTGGAGATCGCGGCGCCGGCGCCGACCGACGAACGAACGCTCGCGTGGATCGACGAGACCTTCGGCGGCACGTGGAGCTCCGAAGCCTATGCTGGACGCAGCGTTGTGGCGCGCCGCGACGGCGCGCCCATCGGGTTCGCGACGATCGATCCGCGAGGGTTGACGTTTTCATGGCTCGACGGGCTGGCGCGAGAGCCCGGCGTCGGCGTGTTCGGCCCGTTCGGCGTGGCGCCGCAGGAGCGCGGCCGCGGCGTTGGGCGTGCGCTACTCGGCCATGCGCTGGGCGCGCTGCGCGAGAGTGGATACGCGCGCGCGATCGTTCCCGCCGTCGGCGACGAGAGGCTTGCGGCGTGCTATGCAGAGAATGCCGGTGCGGAAGTCGCGGAGCGCTTCGACCGCGCCGCCTTGCTCCGTCCGCGGCGGCGTACACTGGTGCTCGCGTCGGGCAACGGGAGCAATTTTGCGGCGGTGCTCGACGCGGTTCGCGACGGAGCGCTGCCGCTGGACGTTGTTGGACTTGTCGCAAATAACGAGAGCGCTTACGCGATCGAACGCGCGCGTGTGGCCGGCGTGTTGGCGACGGTCGTGAGCTGGGATCGCGAGCGAGAGTCGCGCGCGGAATACGACGCGCGGCTCCTCGCGGCAGCCAGGACGCCAGAGCCGGATCTCGTGCTGCTTCTTGGATGGATGCATCTGCTGTCGAGCTCGTTCGTCGCGGCCTTCCCGGAGCTGCTGAACCTGCACCCGGCGTTTCTGCCGCTCGATCCGGCGCGCGACGACGTGGTGCTGCCCGACGGTTCACGCATGCCGGCGTTTCGCGGCGCGCGCGCGGTACGCGATGCGCGAAACGCGTCGAGCGCTTGGGTTGGAGCGACGCTGCATCGCGTGACGGGCGCGACCGATCGCGGACCGGTCATGGCCCGCAAGCCGCTGCGCGTGAACCCGGGAGAGGAAGAAGCGCAGCTGATGGAGCGCGTGCACGAGATCGAGCGCGGCGTGGTCCGAGCGGGCATCACGCGCTGGCTCTACGAAGGGAGAGACCATGGCTGGAATCTCTAAGCGTCTGAGGGTCGTATTCGCCATTGCGATTGGCATAGCTTACGCCGGTTGCGGGGGGCCGCAGCAAATCGGGCAAAAGGCGCTCCCGGAGCTTGAGGGTTCGGCTTCAACGCCATTGCCCGGCGGCGCGGTGTCGCACCGTGCGTCGAGGCCGCTTCCGCGTTCCGCTAAAAGTCAGCCACTGTTGTATGTCGGTGAAGCAAGCACCGTCGACCTCTTTCCGCTTTCGGGGCCGAACAAGAAGAAGATAGGCTCGATCACGAACGGCATCAACGCGCCGTGGGGATTAAGCGTCGACGCCAACAATTCGCTCTACGTCGCAAACACGGGAAATCACACCGTCGCCGTCTACCCGTATGGCTCCTCGAGCCCGTCGATGAAGTATTCGAAGCGATTGCACACCCCGTTATACGCGTTGGCTGATTCAGCGGGGCACGTCTTCGTATCGGATACCGATTACGGGGGGCGCCATCGAGCGTACGTAGTCGAGTACAACGTCGGCACTAACGTTCCGATCGCGCACGCCCGCTTAGGCTCAGAAGACGACGGCATGGCTGAAGACGGGGAAGGCAATCTCTACGTGGCATTCCGGCGGACGGCGTATAATAGCTCTATTGCGGAGTTCGGACCGGGCCTTAGCAGTGAGCGGCTTCTGGGTATGACGATCAATTCGCCTCAAGGGTTACTCGTGGATGGTACCGGGAACA
>DATDGN010000192.1:0-19608 GCA_036522095.1 Candidatus Cybelea sp.
TTCATTACTTGTCCTTAACAAGTGAAGGCCCGGTTTGTGACGCGGGTAGGAGCGCCTTAGTGCGACACGCTCCGCAGCGTCGCCAGCAGCTGCGCCGCGTTGGGCGCCGGCTGGTTCGGGATGAACACGAACAGATCGCCGTTGGTCGTCGCGGTGCCGCGTGTCCCGGTCACGCGGACCCACTGAAGCACCTCGTCTTTGCCACCCTCGGCCGCCCAGCGCACCGGCGCGGCTCCTAGCCGTCCACCATAGTCGTAGTAGTCGAAGGGCGCATCGAACGGCACCCCGGCGACGCGCTCGTCCGTGTCGAAGTTCAGGTGATAGACCCAGACGTAATTGCCGTACACCATGCGGATGCCGCGCTGGTTCAGCAGCGCTCGGAAGCGTTCGTCGTCGCGCATCTGCGCGGTGAGACCGGCGCGCAGCGCGCTTCCGGGCAGGCCGTAAAGCAGGAGGTTGGGGATGACGAGCGCCGCGACGGACGCGACGGCCAGCCACCTCGCGCCGCGCCATAGCGCGGCGACCCCGATCGCGCAGGCCACGGGCGCCACGATGTACAGCGGGGCGATGTAGCGCACAGTCCAGCCGCGGACGGTACCGGCGTTCGAGAAGCTGAAGGTCAGCACGACCGCCGCCAGCACGAGCAGCAGCAGCGACCCGAGCTCACGCCCCCGCGCGCGCAGCGCGATGACGAATCCGACCGCCACCACGAGATATGCGAGGGCCAGCAGCGCCGGCAGCGACCACCACCCCGCGTACTCGCGGATGAACAGCTTGGGCAGTAGATACGTCGTCAGCCACGCGAAGTTGTCCCAGACCTGTCCCCAGCTCGATGCCGCGCGCGAGGCCCAGTTCTGCGTGAGCGACGGGAAGCCGTGCGTGACGTTGCCGAGCAGATACGGCAGGAACCCTACGACCGCCGCGGGCAGCGCCGGAATCGCCTCGCGCAGCACCGCGCGACCGCGCTTCAGAGCGATCCAGGCGATCGCGGGCAGCGCGATCATCAGCGTCTGAATCGAGAACCAGAGGCCCAGCCCGACGCTGAATCCGAACGCGACGCGCTGCCCAAGGGCGCCGCCGTTGCGCCACAGCGCCGCGAGCCAGAGCGTTGCCGCGCACGACGCCATGATTTCTCCGTATCCCCATGGCGCATACGTGACCGTCATGAACTGCTCGGGCGGCACGATCGCGAACACGAAGCCAAGACAGGCCAACTTGCGCCCGAGCGTGGCGCGCAGGAAGAGCAGGCTGAAGGCGAGATACAGCGCGCCCCACGTCAGCCCGGTCAGCGCCAAGCCGACCCTGCCGGCCCCCAAGAGATGGAAGTACGCTGCCGCGACGTAACAGCTCGCCGCGCTGATGCGGGTGCCGCCGGGAATGAACGCCGGAAGATGGCCGTCGGCCACGCGAAACGCGCACAGCCCCGCGATCACGGCGTCCGAGTCGATCTGATACATCGCGAGCGGAAAATACAGCGCCGCTCGCACCAGCATCCCGATCGCGAAGAGCGCGACCATCAGCCACGACCAACGGTCGAACCTCACGTCACCCTCGGATACTCTTTGTCGCGCCAGCGCACAGCTCGGCCGAGCAGGCTCGCGACCCACTCCGCGAGGCTGAGGAAGTCGCGCGGGAGGATGAGCGCGAGGTCGCCGGACCTGCGGATGCGCAGCGCCCAGCGCGCGAGATAGTGCACCGCGACGCGCAGCGCTGCGACGACGGCGAGCAACGGAATGCCCCACGTGAGATTCCGCGACGCCGCCAGGTAGATCAGCGCGAACGGCAGCGCGTAGGTCACGATCGAGAAGAGGTAGCCGGCCGGCGCCAGCGCGAGGTTGGTGCGCGCCCAGCGCAACTCGTGCCGCCACAGCTCGCGCAGCGTCGTCTCCGTGACCGCCGTCCGCACGACGTATCGCGACAGAACCACCTCGCGGCCGCTTTCCGCGACGAGCTCGCCCAGCCGGTGGTCGTCGGCGAGATGCTGCCCCAGCGCGGCGAGTCCGCCGATCTCTTCGAGGACGCCGCGCCGCACCGCCATCGACGCTCCGAGGCAGAAGCGTAGCTTCCCGACGGCGAGCGCTACCAACACCGACGGCGCGAAGCCGCTCTCGATGTACAGCGCGCCCAGGCGTGCGATCGATCCCGGCCCGGGCATCGCGGAGTAGAGGCACGTCGCCGCTCCGACGCGCCGCGATGCGAACGACGCCGCGAGCGCACGCAGGTAGTCGCGGCCGATGCGCACGTCGCTGTCGGCGATGACGACGATCTCGCCGCGCAGTTCGACCCCGGGCTTCGCGAGATTCGCGATCTTGGGATTGAGCATCCCCGCCGCCTCGCCGATCGCGATCGCCGTGCGCGATGGAAAATCGGCCGCGATCCGCTCGGCGACGGCGAGCGCCGCGTCCTCGTGCGAGTGCAAGCACAACACGACCTGATACCACTCGTCATAGTCCTGCGCGCAGAACGACGCGAGGTTCTCATATAATTCGGGTTCGAGTCCCGCGATCGGCAGCAGGATCGTGACTGTCGGGAGAAACTCCGTCGCCGTCTCCAGGGGTCGCTGCGCGAACGCGACGAGGCAAACCGCGGCTGCGGCAAGATACGCCGCGCCCGCGATCGCGATGATGAAGAGGATCAAGTCAGGGCGCCCGCGAGCTCGCCGTAGGTCGTGCTGACGACGCCGCTGCCGGCGATGGCATCGCGCACGCGCGGGCTGGTGAGCGCCGCGAGCTCGCCCTCCCACGCGAAGCGTTCGGTGCCGCGGTCCGCGCCGCTGAACGCGCGCGTGGCGGGATGGAAGAAGATCTCAGTCACGCCGTCGGGCAGCGCCTCGACGAGCTGCAAGACTCGCTCCTCGGTCAGTGCGCCCGCCTCGGTGACGCCGAACGCGTAGTCGTTGCATGCGATCCCCGCGCGGCGCGCGCGGGCGCGCATGAGCCAGAGCCACGGCGCGATGCTGCCCGTCGTCCCGAAGGGCTCGCGCGGGATGCGAATCGCCCGCATGCCGTACTCGCGGCCGATGCGCACGACCAGTCCGAAAACCGTCGGATGCACGTGCATGTGGGACTGAGCGTCGACGTGATCCAGCCCGAGCCCCACTTTAGAGAACCGCTCGAACTGCGCGCGAATCTCCGCGGCCATTTGAGCGCGTATCCCGGGACGCAAGAAGAAACGGAATCCCGCCCGGACCAGGTCCACGAGAAATTCGCCGCGCTCGTCCACCAGATCGGGAACGCGTTCGGCAGGCAGCACGGGGCGGCCGTTGACGAGGACGACGTGCAGCCCGACTGCGAGGCCGGGCATCCGCCGCGCGCGCTCGACGGCGTCGGCGGTGGCCGGAGCGCCGACCATGAGGCTCGCCGAGCGCAGCACTCCGTCGCGATGCGCCCGTTCTACCGCCTCGTTGACCTCCGGCGCAGCCCCGAAATCGTCGGCGTTGAGGATGAGACGCTTCAGTGAGTCTTCTTTCGCAGCATGCCGGCGGCGAGCTCGTCGACGAACCAGGTCAACCTTCCCGATTCCGGCCGCACGATCTGCGCGGGGTACTTCATCGGATCGTGCGGCCCTTCGTACACCTCCGCGAGAATTTGCGCCTTGTCTGCGCCCTGCACGGCGAAGGCGACGCCGCGAGACAGGTTGATGACCTTCGGCGTAACCGTCACGCGCCACATCGCGTCCGCCTCCGCGTAAACCGCGCGCACCAGCGCCTCGTCGTCCGTGTCCGGCACCGTGCCGGGAAAGAGCGAAGCCGTGTGTCCATCCTTGCCGAGACCCAGCAGCATAAGGTCGAAGTGCGGCGCGTCCCCGAAATCGGCGCGCAAAATAGAGGCATACTCGTTGGCCGCCAATCCCGGATCGATCTCGCCGCGAATTCGATGGACGTTCGCCGCCGGAATGGGAACGAGCTGGAGCAGCGCGCGTTGGACCATCCGGTAGTTGGATTGCTCGTCGTTCGGCGGCACGCAGCGCTCGTCACCGAAATAGATGAACGTGTCGCTCCAGGAGATCTCCGCCCGCAGCGGCTCCCGGCCGAGCAGTTCGTAGGTCGTCTGCGGCGTATGGCCTCCGGAGAGGGCGATCCGGAAGACGCCGCGCTCCGCCATCGCGAGCCCGGCCGTCGCAACGACGAAGTCCGCCAGCGCGCGCGCGAGCGCCGCCGGATCCCGATAAACGTGCATCTCGTGTCGCGTCGGCACGGTCACACCTTTCCGCGAGCGAGAATCTCGCCCGCAGCGTTGAGCGAATCGTGAAAGATTCTATCGTTTTGGCCCCACAGGATCGCTCGCTCCAGCAACGCGGCGATGCCGGGATTGCTGATCGCACGATAGCGCCTTGGATGTTGGCTGGAGCCCGTAACGCTGAGCTGGATCGTCTCCGCTTGCTTGTCGACTTCGGCGACGAACTTCGAGTGCGAGGAGCTGAGCGCGACGCACGAGATCCTGCGCGGCTCGCCTTCGCGCCGAATCTCGAACTCGATCTCGTCGCCGCGACGGGTGAGGAGGGAACGCTCGGAACACGGCCTCCACTGCAGGCGGCTTGCGAGCCAGCCCAACAGGTAGAACCCCTCGGGCTCCGAGCCGCAGGCGATTTCGACACGACGCAGGTCGAAGAGCTCCCCGATGTCCTTGCCGTCGAAGAAGATGGCGACGCTCTCCTGCCACGGCGCCAGCCGCAGGTACGCGATGTCCGCGAGCGGCAGCTGCGGGTGATGCTCCACGTAGTCGACCAGCTCGCACAGCGCCGCGTGGCCGCTGTCGACGAGAGAGCTGTTATACACGACCGTCTGGACCTGTTCGGAGAGCGTCGCAAAGCGCGGGTCGTTGCCGATTCCGGGTGCGATCCACAGCAGCACCAGCGGGGCCTCGGGCAGGCGCAGCGCGGCGATCGCCGAGCGCAGCGTGTCGGCCGAGCAGCCCCTCGCACCGAGCTCGATCCAATCGTCCGCCTCCACACGCGCGGCGTCTGGACCTTGCGTCCCGTCGAGGACGATCACGCGCGATGGATGCTTGGCGGCGAGCATGCGAATCCTGTCGCGGGCCAGCTCGCCGATCGCCGCATCCTCGAAGAACACGACGAGCGTCATGATCGCGCCCTGCACGTCGCTACCACGCTCGCGCGAGCGTACGGAGAGCTGGTCGAGAACCGGGCCGAGACCGATGGAAGCGCTCATAAGTGGCGCCAGTCGGGGAAGAGCGCGTGTGCGCTCTCGGGCCCCTGGCTTCCCGCGGCGTAGTTCGGGAACGAGAAGTCCTTCGTGTTTTGCCACACCTCCAGGATCGGCGTCACGACCTCCCAGGCGCGCTCGACGGCGTCCCAGCGCGTGAACAGCGTCTGGTCGCCGAGCATGACGTCGCCGATCAGCCGCTCGTACGCCGGCGGCGACTGCACGCCGAAGCCGGTGCCGTAATTGAAGTCCATGTAGACGCTGCGCACGTGCTCCTTGGGGCCTGGGACCTTGGCCTCGAAACGCAACGAGATTCCCTCGTCGGGCTCGATCTTGATCACGAGCACGTTCGGCTCGATCCGGTCGGTCGACTCGCCGTAGAACCGATGCGGGATCGGCTTGAACGTGACGGCGACCTCCGAAACCTTGCGCGGTAATCGTTTGCCGGAGCGCAGATAGAACGGAACCCCGGCCCAGCGCCAGTTCTCGATGTACAGCTTGACCCCAGCGAACGTCTCCGTGTTGGAGTCGGGTGCGACGTCGGGTTCCTCGCGATATCCCTTGACGGCGTGTCCGTCGATCGTTCCCGGGCCGTACTGTCCGCGCGCCGACATCGAGAACACCGCGGCATGCGCCGCCGGCGTGATCGCGGCGAGCACCTTGTATTTTTCGTCGCGGATGTCGTCCGCGGCCGCCGAGATCGGCGCCTCCATCGCCACCAGCGCGAGCAGGTTGATCACGTGGTTCTGGATCATGTCGCGCAGCGCGCCGGCGTGATCGTAGTACGCGCCGCGAAGCTCGACGCCGAGCGACTCCGCCGACGTGATCTGGACGTTCTGCACGTAGTTCCGGTTCCAAATCGGCTCGAAGATCGTGTTGGCGAAGCGCAGCGCGAGGATGTCCTGCACCGGCTCCTTGCCCAGGTAGTGATCGATGCGGTAGATCTCGTTCTCGGAAAACACCCCCTCGATCGCGCTCTGCAGCATGCGCGCCGACTCGAGATCGGTTCCGAACGGCTTCTCGACGACGACCCGCGTCCAGCCCTCGTCGCTCTTCTCTAGCCCGGCCCTCTTGAGATGCTTGATGATCTCGGGGAAGACCGGCGGCGGCGTGGCGAGGTAGAATAGGTGGTTCCCGGCGGTGCCGAACTGCTCGTCGTTCTGCGCGAGGCGGTCCTTGAGTTGCGTGAAGTGCCGGGTGTCGTTGAAGTCCGCCGTGACGTAGCTGATGCGGCGCGCGAAGTCGTCCCACAGCTCGCCCTCCGGCTTCTGGCCCTCCGGCATGAAGAGCTCGAGCTGCTTGCGGCAATACTCGCGAAAGCCGTCGTCGCCGTACGCCGTACGCGCGAAGCCGACCAGCGCGAAGTCCGTTGGGAGCGTCCCGTTCAGCCGCATCGCGTAGACGGCCGGCAGCAGCATGCGCTTGAACAGGTCGCCGCTGGCGCCGAAGAAGACCGTGCTGCACGGACTCGTGATGCGATCCGACACGAGACCCTCGCGCAGCGGATTGACGGCGGCGCCGTCGCCCGTCGCGCGCGCCTGCGTCGCGAGCGAGTCGTCAGGCATGCGCCTCGCTCTTGACGGCGTGTCCGCCGAACTGGTTGCGCAACGCCGCGACGACCTTCGCGCTGAACGACTCGTCCTGTCGCGACGCCATGCGCGCGAGCAGCGAGAGCGTGATGACCGGCGCCGGCACGTTTTCGTCGATCGCCGCCTCCACCGTCCAGCGGCCCTCGCCCGTATCCTCGACGTAGCCGCGGATATCTTTGAGCCCCGGATCCTCCTTGAACGCCAAAACGAGCAACGCGAGGAGCCACGAGCGCACGACGCTCGCGTGCGTCCAGAGCTCGGCGAGCTGTCCGAGGTCGTAGTCGTACTGCGAGTCCTTCAGGATCTCGAAGCCCTCGCCGTACGCCTGGAGCAGCCCGTACTCGATGCCGTTGTGCACCATCTTGGAGAAGTGCCCGGCGCCCGCCGGCCCGACGTGCGCGTAGCCGTTCGGCGGCGCGAGCGTGACGAAGATCGGCTCGCAGTGTTTCACGGGCGCGTCGTCGCCGCCGACCATGAGGCAGTAGCCTTCCTTGAGTCCCCAGACGCCGCCGCTCGTTCCGGCGTCGATCAGCGAGACGCCCTTAGCCTTGCAGTCCGCATAGAGGCGCAGGCCATCTTTATAATTGGTGTTGCCGCCGTCGATGAGGATGCCGCCGCCGCCGATCGCATCGGCGAGCGCGTGGATCGTGTCGTCGGTCGGCGCGCCGGACGGCACCATGACCCACGCGACCTTCGGCGATTCCGTCAGCTTCGCGACCATGTCGGCGAGGCTGTTCGCGCCCGTCGCGCCGTCGGCGACCGCCCTCGCAACGGCCTGCGGATCGCGATCGTAGGCGACCACCTTGTGGCCGCCTCCGATCAGGCGCTGGGTCATGTACTCGCCCATCTTGCCGAGCCCGACCATCCCGAGTTGCATTATCTGTTCCTTTCTCACGCGCGGACCGAGAGCGCTTCGTCCACCGCGTCGATGAGCGCGCGCAGCGCCGGTTCGACCGGGCCCTTGAGGTGCACACGAACGCCGCGCCGATTGCGCTTGTCCAGCGACATCCAATCGCCGAGCGCCTGCGCCGCGAGCAGCGTGCGGAAACCGACGTTCATGCCCGGGATCATCGGATCGTCGGGGTCGTCGGCGGTGATCTGCAGCACGACGCACGTATCGGGGCCGCCCTTGTGGAGCTGCCCGGTAGAATGGAGGAAGCGCGGCCCGAAGCCGACTGTGGTGGCGACCTTGTGCGCGTCGCGAATTCGCACGCGCAGCTCTCGCAGCAGATCCGAATGCGTCGCGTTACGCGCGATATAGGCGGTGATTGCGTTGTAGTCGTGCGGACGCAATTGCGCGAAGAGCCCCGCGAGGGCATGCGTCGGATTTTCGCCGGAAAGAGACCGACTCCCTGAGAGGTAGGTAACATCGAAGGCCGGCCCCTCGACGTTGACCTTCGGCTCGTCGAAGCTGCCGCTCTTCGCGTACTGCCCGAGCAGCGCGACGGTGTTATCCTTTGACTCCTGCACGTTTGGCTGGTCGAACGCGTTGATGCCGAGGATCACGCCGGCGGCCGCTACGGCGATCTCCCAGAGATAGAACTGCTCGCCGAGGTCGTACCGGTCGTTCATCGCCAAGCGAATCACCGGGTGGCCGGCCGATTCGAGGACCTTGAGCTTCTCGTCGACGCCGGCCTCCGGCGCGGGTAGATTGGCGCCGACGTAGACGAACGTGCGATCGTCGGAGTACACGCCGGGGGCCCCGAGCGGCTCGCCTTCGATCGGAACGATCCCCTTGCCGAGCTTGCCCGTCGATTCCGCGATCAGCTGTTCCGCCCACGCGCCGAAGGCCTTCACGTCGGGATGCGTGACGATCGTCAGCTTGTCGCGTCCGTTTACTGCCAGGCCGCCGATCGCTGCGCCGAACTGAACGCCTGGAGCCGTGCGCGGATCGACGCTCCGATCGTTGGCGTGCATCGCGCCGAGCGCGCGATCCAGCAGCAGGTTGATGTTGTAGCCGGCGATGGCGGCCGGTGCGATGCCGACGAACGAGAGCGCGGAGTACCGCCCGCCGATGTTCGGGTCGTTCTCGAAGTCGGCACGGAACGACGCCTCCTGGGCCTCCTTGTCGAGCGTCGTGCCGGGGTCGGTGATCGCGACGAAGTTTCGGCCCGCCGTAGCGGAGCCAACCTGCTTGGACGCCTTTTCGTGGAAGTACGCGTAGAACGCGTTCGGCTCGGTCGTGGTGCCGCTCTTGCTCGAGATGAGGAACATCGTGTGCGGGATGTGGATCTGCCCCTCGAGCTCCTTGATCTGTTGCGGACACGTCGAGTCGAGCACGTGCAGCTGCGGGTAGCCGTCGTACGTGCCGAACGTGTCGGCGAGGATGTCGGGCGCGAGCGAGCTGCCGCCCATGCCGCAGACCACCGTGAAACCGAAGCTCTCGCGCGAGTCGTTGGCGAAGGACTTGAGCCCCGGAACCTCCTCGAGCATGTGCTGCTGAATGTCGAGCCATCCCAGCGACTTCTTGATGATCGCCACGGCGTCGGGATCGCTCGACCAGAGCGTGGCATCGTGCGCCCAGATGCGCTTCAAAAAGTCGGCCTCGGCGAGGCGCGCGAGCGCGGAGTCGTAAACCGGCTGCGACGCGTTCAGCGCGAGCCGGACGCGATCGGCGCCACCCGACTCGAGGAGCTTCTGCTTGTAGACGATCGCCCCGAGCAGTGCCGCGAACGAGTCCGAGAAGAGCGTGACGCCCTCGACCTGCAGCTGGTGCGTCACGTCGAAGAGCGAGATCTTCGCGTCCTGCAGCGCGCGCATCACATCCGCGGCGCCGCGCAGATCGGTATCGACCGTGTCCGAAACGATCTTGCCGTGATCGATCAGAGCGTCGAACGTGGGCGGCGGCATCGTGTTGACCGTGTCGCGGCCCACGACGCTCTCGACGTACATGAGGTCGGGATAGTGCGGGTTCTTCGTCGAGGTCGAGGCCCAGAGCGGACGCTGGACCGCCGCGCCCTTGGCGCGAAGCGGGGCAAACTCGTCGCCGAAGAAGATCTCCTTGAATTTTTGATAGGTGAGCTTCAGCCCGGCTATGCCGGTCTTGCCGAGAAGGTGTTCCAGCTTTTCGCCCTTGGCGATGCGGTCTTGCAGCAGCTTGTCGATCGCGGTGTCGATGCGGCTCACGAAGACGGAGTTGACCGATCGAATCTTGTCGATCGGCTTGCCCTCGGCGGCCCGGCGCTCCAAGCCCTTGACGTAGGCCCGGGCCGCGCGCTCGTACGTCTCGACCGAAAACACGAGCGTGACGTTGATGCTGTATCCGCGATAGATCGACTCTTCGATCGCCGGCAGTCCCTCCTTGGTGCCGGGAATCTTGATCATGACGTTCGGCCGGTTTACCCGCTTCCAGAGCTCCTCGACCATGGCGATCGTGCCGGCCGTATCGTTCGCGAGCAGCGGGGAAACCTCGAGGCTGACGAAGCCGTCGTTGCCTTTCGAAGACCCGTGGACCGGGGCGAACGCGTCGCACGCGCTCTGAATGTCCGCGACCGCCAGGTCCCAGAAGAGCGCGTCGGCATTCTTTTCCGATCCGATCAGCGTCGCGAGCTGCTCGTCGTAGTCGTTGCCGGCGCCGATGGCTTTCTCGAAGATCGTCGGATTGCTCGTCATCCCGCGTACGCCCCGATCGATGAGGCGCGCGAGCTCGCCGGAGGCGAACATGCTGCGCCGCAGGTAGTCGATCCACACGCTCTGACCGGCGTCGAGCAGTTCCTGAACTTGTCTTTCCATGTTCGTCTCCTAATGTGCGGCTAAAGCGAATTTTTGCAGCGCGACGTCGGCGACGTTCTCCGGCGTGAAGCCGAACGCCGTCGCGATCGCCGCCGCCGGTGCCGACCGGCCGAACTCGTCGATACCGAACGCGAACCCGTGATCGCCGACGTACTTCGACCAGCCTAGGGTCGCGGCCGCCTCGATCGACATCCGCGCGCCGATCGACGGGGGCAGGACTTCGTCTCTATAGGACTGCGGCTGCTCGTCGAAGAGCCGCCAGCAGGGCATCGAGACGACGCGGGTCCGAACGCCCTTGGCGTCGAGAATTTTCTTGGCGTCGATAGCGAGCGCCACCTCGGAACCGGTCGCTAGCAGGATGAGATCGGGCCGCGCGCCCTCAACCTCGGCGATAACATACGCGCCCTTGCTCACCGCGGCGTCGCGCGCTCCGAGAAACGGCACCTTCTGCCGCGTGAGCACTAGGGCGTAGGGAGAGTTCTTGCTCGCAATCGCAAGCTTCCAGGCCTCGAGCGTCTCGAGCGCGTCGGCGGGCCGGACGGCGTAGCAGTTGGGCGTCGCCCGCAGCATCGCGAGCTGCTCGATCGGCTCATGCGTCGGACCGTCCTCGCCCAGGAAGACGGAGTCGTGCGTGAACACATAGATCGAACGAATCCGCGTTAGGCACGCGAGGCGCACCGCGGGTTTCGCATAGTCCAGAAAATTGAAGAACGTCGCGGCGAACGGCAGCAGGCCTCCGTGCAGCGAGATGCCGCTCGTCGCGGCCACCATCGCGTGCTCGCGCACGCCGTAATGAATGTTGCGCCCCGAGTAGTTGCCGGGCTCGAAGTCGCCGCAGTTCTTGAGGTACGTCTTCGTCGACGGATCGAGGTCCGCGGAGCCTCCGACGAGCTCGGGGAGCGCCGTCGCGATCGCGTTCATCACGGCGCCGCCGGCGTCGCGCGTCGCCACGTTGCCGTTCTCGGCCGTGAACGTCGGCCAGGGGAGGTTCGCTGGAACCTCCTCGCGCAGCGCGCGCTCGAGCGTGGCGGCGAGGTCGGGATTGGCGCGCTTCCACGCGTCGTACGTCGCTCGCCATTGCGCCTCGAGCAGCGCGCCCTTCGCGCCGACCTCGCGATAGAAGCGCAGAACGTCTTCGGGCACGAAGAAGTCGGGCTGGAGCGGCCATCCCAGCTCCTCCTTCGACTTCTTGACGTTCTCGGGTCCGAGCGCCTCGCCGTGCGCGAGATAGTTGTCTTGGCGCGGCGAACCGTAGCCGATGTGGGTCCGCACCGCGATCAGCGAAGGCCGGTCGGTGACGTTCTTCGCAACCGTTATGGCCTGATCGACCGTCGCGACGTCGTTGCCGTGGTCGACGTCGACGAATTGTGTGTGCCAGCCGCTCGCGTCGAAGCGCGCGATCGGGTCGTCCGTGAACGTGATGTCCGTCGGACCCGCGAGCGAAACGAGATTGTCGTCGTAAAAAACGATCAGTTTTCCGAGCTTCAAGTGCCCGGCCAGGGACACCGTCTCCTGACTGATCCCTTCCATCAGGTCGCCGTCGCCGCAAAGGCAGTACGTGAAATGATCGACGATCGGCTGATCGGATTGATTGTAGACCGCGCCGAGGTGCGCCTCGGCGATCGCCATGCCGAGCGCGTTGGCGATCCCCTGGCCGAGCGGGCCCGTCGTCGCCTCGACGCCGGGCGTGTGCCCGGCCTCCGGGTGTCCCGGCGTCTTGCTGTCGAGCTGCCGAAAGTGCTTGATGTCGTCGAGCGTCAGATCGTAGCCCGTGAGATACAGCAGCGCGTAGAGCAGCATCGAGCCGTGGCCGGCGGAGAGGACGAAGCGGTCGCGGTTGAGCCAGTTCGGATCCTTCGGATTGAAGCGCAGGTGGCGCGTCCACAGCGTGTAGGCCATCGCAGCCGCGCCCATCGGCAAACCGGGATGCCCGGAGTTGGCCTTTTGGACGGCATCGACCGCCAGAAAGCGGATCGCGTTGATTCTTTGTTCGTCGCTCGGCGAATTCGGCACGGAAACTCCTTTCGCGCTGCGGGGGCTAGGATAATGCGCTTCGCGGCAGAGCCGCCCCTGGTGGCGCCGCTAGCGGCGGGGGCAGGCTTACCCGGTGCCGTAGCAGTCGCCCCGTGACGGTAGAAGAGCTGCAATCACAAATCGCGGCATTGGAGCGCGGGGATGCCGACGTGCGCGGCCGGAGCGGGCGCGCCGTCGATCGGGCGATCGCGCTGCTGGACGCAGGAGCGGTGCGCGTGGCCGAGCCGCGGGACGGCGACTGGGTGACGAACGCGTGGCTCAAGTCGGCGATCCTGCTCTACTTCCAACGCCGGAAGATCGAGTGGATGGGCGACCGGCGCGGCGACGGCCCGGTCTTCTACGACAAGCTTCCGGTCAAGCGCGACTACAAGAAGCGCGGCGTTCGCTGCGTTCCGCCCGGAGTGGCTCGCTACGGCAGCTTCCTCGGCCGCGGTGTGATCTTGATGCCCGGTTTCGTGAACATCGGTGCCTACGTCGGCGAAGACAGCATGATCGACACGTGGGCGACCGTCGGCTCGTGCGCGCAGATCGGCCGCGGCGTGCACCTCTCCGGGGGCGTGGGAATCGGTGGGGTCCTCGAGCCGCCGCAGGCCGCGCCCGTGATCGTCGAAGACGGCGCGTTTATCGGCTCTCGTTGCATCATTGTGGAGGGCGTGCGCGTAGAGCGTGAAGCCGTGCTTGGCGCGGGCGTCGTGCTGACGGCCGGCACCCCGATCGTCGACGTGCGCGGGAGCGAGCCGGCGGTCACCAAGGGACGCGTGCCGGCGCGAGCCGTCATCATCCCGGGCGTGCTGCCGAAGCGCTTCACGGCGGGAGAATATGCTACGCAGTGCGCCCTGGTCGTCGGAACACGCAGCGAAGCGACCGACCTCAAGGTGTCGCTCAACGCCGCTCTGCGCGAATACGGGCTCGCCATATGAATCCGCGCGTCCTCGACATCAACGCCTCGCTGATCCGCGAGATCGCTGCGCGCAAGCGCGCGACGTCGATCGACCTGGGCCTCGGCGAGCCGTCGCTGCGGCCGCGTACGGAGCATCTAGAACACGCGCTACGGCACGTCACCGAGCATGGCCTGAGATACACGCCCAACGCCGGCGATCCGGCGCTGCGCGACGCCATCGCGCGCCACTATCGTTACCCCGGCATGGAGCACGGGCGAAGCGTCTGCGTCACGGTCGGCTCGCAAGAGGCCATGTACGTAACCCTCAAGACGCTCCTCGATCCGTCGCGGGACGAGCTGCTGATCGTCGAGCCGGCGTTTCCGTCGTACGCCAAAATAGCGGCGCTCGAAGGCGTGAAGGTCCGCAGCGTCGCGATGAGCCGTGAAGACGACTTTGCGTTCGACTCCGAGCGCATCGCGGCGGCGACCGGGGAGAGGACGCGCGCAATCGTACTCTGCTCGCCCTGCAATCCGACGGCGCGCGTGGTTGGTGCCGCGTCCGCCGAGAGCCTCGTGCGTGCGCTGGAGCGCCGCGTCGGCGAACCAATCTGGATCGTGCACGACGAGATCTACCGCGAGCAGACTTATCTGCCGAGCCCGGGCTATTTCGCTCAGATCTATCCGCACACGGTCGTGACGAACTCGCTGAGCAAGAGCAACGCGCTCACCGGGCTGCGGCTCGGGTGGATCCTCGGGCCGGCGGACTTCGTTGCGCAGGCGATCAAGGTGCACGCGTGGGCGACGTCGTGTGCGGACACGTTCGCACAACACGTGGCGTTGCGCATTTTTCGTACGCCGGGCGCGCTGCAGGAACACGCGGCCTGGTATCGCGACCGCCGCGGCGAGCTGCTGGCGACGCTGCGCGAGTCCGGCCTGCGCTTCGTCGCTCCGGACGGAACCTTCTACGTCTGCGTCGAGCTGCCCGACGGTATGGATTCACACCGAGCCGCGGAGGAGCTGATCGAACGCCACGACGTCGTGGCGATCCCCGGCATCGCGTTCGGGAAATCGATGGAGGGCTGGTTGCGCCTGAGCTGGGTCGCGCCCGCGGAGCTCGTTCGCGACGGCATCCTCCGCATCGCTCAATACTGTGGCGCTCTCTCGGTGCCGCCGGGCCCCGTGGTAATACCGCCTGGTGCGGAATTGCAGCGATAGGATATTCCGTCACGGTACCGCTCGAACGGCTCTTTCAGAGCGCATTCATTATGGCGCCTTCGAGCGCAGCAGATTCCATAGACCATGCACTGAGACCGCGAGCGACAAAAGAGAAACAACCGCCAGCGCAAGGAGCGTCCAGACGAAGAAAAAGGCTCCGCTCAATTTGCCGATCTCGATGCCTGGGAGGCCTCCGACGCCGGTTAAGTGGGTCAGGAAAATGGTTAGCCCAGCGAGCGATCCGAGCAGCATGATGACCTGCCCGGCCGGACGTTCGGGCAGCATCAGCGTTCCGTACAGCCAAACAGCAAGAATGGCTACCATAAGGAGGTTTGATGCCACGCCTTTGTCCGACCCGTATACGATGTCATCCACCAGGTGAAATGATGCGAAAAGGATCGAGAGCAGCGACGTTACCGGCAGTACGATGTTGCGCTTCACGCAGAAGGCCTTCCTAAGTGAATTACTTCGGGCCGATCCAGACCGTCTGGATGTTGACGAACTCGTGGATGCCGAAGGCGGAGAGCTCGCGGCCGTAGCCACTCTTCTTGACGCCGCCGAACGGTAGGCGCGGGTCGCTGGCGACCATGCCGTTGACGAAGACGGCGCCCGCCTCGATGCGCGCGCCGAAGTCTTCGGCCGCCGCGACGTCGCGCGTCCACACGCTCGAGCCGAGTCCGAACGACGACTGGTTGGCCAGCGCGAGCGCGTCGTCGCGATCGCGTGCGCGCACAACGGCCGCGGCCGGTCCAAAGACCTCCTCGTCGAACATGCGCATGCCGGGCGCAACGTCCGAGACGATGCTCGGTTCGTAGAAGAAGCCCCGGCCGTCGCGCGGCTTACCTCCGAGCGCGCAGCGCGCGCCTCTCGCGACGGTCTCCGCCACCTGCTCGTGCACGGTATCCCGAAGGTCGGCCCGCGCGCACGGCCCGATCTGCACGCGCTCCTCCATCGGGTTGCCGACAATCTGGCTTGCCGCTCGCTCGACGAAGCGCTTCAGGAATTCGTCGTAAACGGGCGCCTCCACGATGAAGCGTTTGGCGGCGATGCAGCTCTCGCCGTTGTTCTGGAAGCGTGCCTTGACCGCCGTCGTCGCGGCCGCGTCGAGATCTGCATCCGAGAAGACGATGAACGGATCCGAGCCGCCCAGCTCGAGCACGCACTTCTTGAGCGCCTCGCCGGCCGCGCTCGCGACGGCTGCGCCCGCGCGCTCGCTGCCGGTCAACGTCACCGCAGCGATGCGCGGATCGGCGACCAGCTTATCGATCTCTTCGCCGCGCGCGAGCAGCACGCCGAACACGCCCTCGGGCGCGGCGGCGTCGCGAAACACGCGTTCCATCTCGAGCGCGCAACGCGTCGTGTTGGCGGCGTGCTTGAGAAGCAGCGTGTTCCCTGCCATCAGCGCGGGCGCCGCCGCGCGAAAGACCTGCCAGTACGGAAAGTTCCACGGCATGATCGCGAGCAGCACGCCGAGCGGACGAAAGGCGACGTAGCTGCGCGCGGCATTCGACGGCGCGTCCTGCGGCGCGAGCATGGCGGCGCCGTGCTCGGCGAAATAGTCGAGCGCCCACGCGCACTTCTCGACTTCGGCTCGCGACTGCACGATCGGCTTGCCCATCTCGCGCACGGCGGTTGCCGCGAGCGATTCGTTCTCGTCACGCAGACGCCGCGCGACGGCGCGCAGGAGCGCGGCGCGATTCTCGAACGGTTGCGCGCCCCACGATCGCGCGGCGCGCGCGACTGCGTCGAGACGGGCGTCGATCTGCGCCGCATCCATTGGCGGGATGCGCTCGATCACGTCTCCAGTCGTGGGATCGATCGTTACGATCATATCGTGTGGTTGGCCCACGGCCCGGACGGCCCGGCGTAGACTTCGACGAGGCGTGCCGGGCGCAGATACGCGCGCGCGATGCGTTGAACGTCCGCCGCCGTGATCTGCGAGAAGCGTTCGTTGAGCGTGCGGTAATAGTCTAGCGGAAGATCGTTGACGGCGATGTCGATCAGCTGCTTGGCCTGTCCGCTCGACGACGCCTCATCCAGCAGCGCGTTGCCGACGAGCCGCGCCTTGGCCTCCCGCAGCTCCGTCTCCGATACCGGCTCGTTTTGCAGGCGCTCGAGCTCGCGGCGCACGAGCTCCACGGCCTCGACCACGCGGTCGGGCGAGGCGTTGAGCTCGACGCGAAAGTCGCCTCGATCCGCGTCCGCGTCGAGCTCGCTGCTGACGTTGTAGACGAGGCCGCGCTTCTGGCGCAGCTCCTGCCACAGCCGCGACTCGAACGCGCCGGCGCCGCCGAGGATCTGATTGAGCACGAGGAACGTGTCGTAATCGCGATTCGAACGCGAGATGGCCGGCTGGCCCAAGCGAATGTAAACCTGATTCGCCGCCGTGCCGATGTAGTCGTGACCGGTTGACGCGGGCGGCAACGGCATTAGGTGCGGGTTCGGCCGCGGGCCGTTGGCCTGCCACGAACCGAAGGCCGATTCGAGGACGCTGCGCACGCGCTGCGGCGTGAGGTTTCCGACGACTGCGATCGTGGTGAGATCCGGCCGCCAGTACGACCTTGTGTAGGCGAGCACGTCGTCGCGCGTGATCCCGGCGACCGTGGGCGCAGTCGGCTGGCGCAGCGACGGATCGTCGCCGGCGAGCAGCAGCCGATCGTACGCGCGATCGATCAGGACGCCGGAGATTTGCCCCTCGGATTGCAGGCTGTTGGCGAGCTGGGAGCGTTCGATCCCGAGCCACGGGTCGGCGAAGGTTGGATGCTCCTCGCCGTCCGCGACGATTGCCACGATCTGCTCGAAGTCGCGCGTCTCGCCCTGCGCGGAAAACGTACGGCCGGTCCCGACCAATGCGCCCATCTCGTCGGTTGCCTTTCGGCGCTGCGCGAAGGGATAGCTCGCGCTGCCGTAGTCGGCGACCGACGAGGCGAGACGGATGACTCCCTGCTTGCCGGGGGGCTCGAATGCCGGCGATGAGGCGATCTCGCCGCGCAGCACGAACGTCGGCCGATCGGGCTTCGTTTGAACGATCACGCGCAAGCCGTTCGAAAGCGTGAACGCCATCGGCTGGAGCACGCTGCGTGCGGTCGTCGGCGTGCGCACGGCCTTGGCGATCCACGCCGGCTGGACGATCGGGCCGTTCGGTACCCGCTTGGAGAAATCGTCGCTGGCCGCCGCGTTGCTCTTCTCCGAGTTGCCGTGCGGCGGGCTCTCGTTCGGAGTGAGATGTCCTACGACCGTCGGGCGGCTGAGATAGGTGCGCGTCGCTTCCAGCAGGTCGCTGCCGGTCAGGGCCGCGAGCCGCGAGTCCTCGTCGGCGATCTTCTCGCCGACGATGCCGTAGGAGTAGCCCGCGAGATCGCCGGCGCCGCCGATCGAGTCCGCCGCGAAGAGGCGCTCCGCGAGCGTCAAGCGTTTCGCGGCGACGACCAAATCCGGATCGAAACCGTTTTGCAACACGGAATTCAGCGTCGACTGGAAGACCGATTGCGCCTCGGCGCCGCTGTGTCCCGGATTGAGCACGACGAACACGTGAAGCAGGCCGCCGCGCAACTGCGTGTCCGCGTTCGCCTCTATCGCGAGCGCGATGTTGCTCTCCACCAGCGCCCGGTAGAACGGCGAGCGCTGATTCTCGATCAGCGTCGCGAGCGTGCTCACCGCCGGTTCGCCGCGCTGCGTATCGCCGGGAATCGAATACGCGAGGTCCAGAATTTCGAAGGGGAACGGAAACTGCGCCTCGACCGTCTGACCGCGCGCCGGAACCGGGTTCGACTTGGGCCACGCGGGCAGCCGCTTCGATGGAATCGCTCCAAAGTAGCGCTGCGCCTTCGCGAAGGCCGTGACGTGATTGACGTCGCCGGCGATGACGAGCGCAGCGTTGTTTGGCGCGTACCACTCCTGATAGTAGCGCGCGATGTCGGCGACGGTCGCGCGCGCGACGTCCTCGCGGCTGCCGAGCGGCGTTCGGCCGCTGGGCTGGCCCGGGAAGGCCGCCGCGCGCACCCGCGCGAGTAGGTTGAAGAACGGCGAGCTGGCGTCGCCGTCGATCTCGTTGAGCACCGCGTTTCGTTCGATGGCCCAATCCGCGGCGCGCAGCGCCGCGTGCTGCATGCGATCGGCGTCGATGTACAGCGCGATGTCGAGCTTATCGGCCGGCATCACGAAGTAGAACTGCGTGAAGTCGTAGTTCGTCTCGCCGTTCATCTGCGCGCCGAGCCGCGCCACGACGTCGTCGAGCCCGCCCGACGAGACCTCCGGCGTGCCGCGGAACAGCATGTGTTCGAGCGCGTGCGCGAGGCCCGTCTTCCCGGGCGCCTCCTGCAGCGATCCGAACCCGTACCACACCCCTGTCTGGACGACGGGCGCGGCGCGATCCTCGACGACGATGACGCGCAGACCGTTGCGGAGCGTCGTCGTATAGACGCCCGCGTCGCCCGGCCCGTTCTGCGCCCGCGCCGCCTGAGGCAGCACGAGCGCAATCGCCAGCGCGATGCACGCTGTCACTTTCGGCGGAAGGGTAATCACAGGTTCGAAACTCCCAAATAGTATGCGGCTGCCGCCTCCACGGCTGCCCATGGAAGACAACCGACGAGCTCACAACCGAGCAACTCGATGCCGCGATCGGCGGCCAACCCCCGAATCAACTCGACGACGCGGTAGAGCGGCGTTGCAGCATAGTCCGTCACGTTGAGCGAGACCTGCACGCGCCCGTCTCCGCGCGGGAAGGCGAGCGCGCGAAGCGAGCGCAGCCCTCCGTCGCGTTCGCGCACCAAACGAGCGATCTGCGCGGCTGCTTCGAGGTCGTCGCTCTTCAACTCAACGTTGAAGGCGATCAGAAGCTCTCGGGCGCCGATCGCAATGGCGCCGGCGCTGTGGTGGCGCGCGACGTCGCCCTCGTCGGGAAGCCAGTCGGCATTGCGGCGAATCTCCCGCAGCAGCGCGCGCTCGCCTCGCCGCGCGGCCGCCCCGTAGTAAAAAGAAGGGACACCGTATCG
>DATDGN010000193.1:0-6135 GCA_036522095.1 Candidatus Cybelea sp.
CTGCTCAATCCGTACACCAACCGCATCACCGGATATCCGGCGGATTGGGCGCTCTACGGCGATGCGGGCGTCGGCGTCCGCTTCGACGTGCCGCAGCTCGGCCTGCGCACGGTGCGCATCGACTTCGCCAAGGGCGTGAACGGTACGCACACCAGCTTTGGAATCGGCCAAAGCTTCTAAGGACACTACTTCGATATGGAGCCCCGTACGAACCAGATGAAATTTCGGTCTGCGATCTTCGCCGCCGCGGCCATGCTGCTCACGATCGCGTTGGCGCCGGGCGCCATCGCGGCCGACGTCACCGACGTCGGCTATATCGACCAGGCCGACATGGCCAACCTGCCGGTCTTCGTCAACGCCAACGCCGCGCTCGCGGCGGACAAGGCGCGGCTCGACGCGCAGTTCAACGCGCAGGTCAAACGCGCGCGCAGCGACGCCGCGCGGCAGCAGCTCGCGATGCAGTTCCAGCAGCAGTACACCGACCGGCAGCGCGAGATCGTCGGGCCGCTCTTCCAGCGCGCGCAGCTGGCGATCGCGGCCGTCGCCGCCACGCGGACCCTGTCCGTCGTCGTCGACAAGCGCATCGTGATCTACGGCGGGCAGGACATCACGAAGGACGTCGAGGCCGTGTTCTCGAGCCCGCAGGCGATACAACCCCCGTCGGCTACGCCGCCGCCCTCCGCGATCGGGTTCGTCGATCAGACCGTGCTCGACGGCATCCCGAAGGTCCAGAGCGCCAACAGTCAGATGACGCAGTTCGAGACGACGCAGCGGTCGATCTATTCCGCCAAGATGGCGCAGGCCCGCAGCGACAGCGACAAGCGCGCGATCCTCCAGGACTACAACAAGGTCGTTTCCGAAAAGCAGGATCAGCTGCTCAAGCCGCTCGTCCAGCAGACGAAATCCGCGACCGCGGACGTGGCCCGCAAGAAGTCGCTGATCTTGGTCGTAGATCGTGCCGACGTCATCTATGGAGGGACGGACATCACGACGGATGTCCAAAATGAGCTCGGCAAGTAGCGCGCTGGCGCTGCTCGGTTTGTCGGCGATCGTGTCTCTCGCGGGTTGCGCGCCGAACGTCCACTCGGCGTCGGTGCGCGGCACGGGCTACGTTCGGCTCGACGAGGTCGTGAAGCACCACCCGCTCTACGCGCAGCTCTCGCGGCTCGACGATGCGATCGCGGCCATCGACCTCCGTTACGCGGGTCCGCAGGTTCCGCTCGGCGCCAAGCAGATGGCGGCGCAGGCGGCGGAGCTCAACCGCGAGCTGCGCGCCGCGCAAACACGCGCGAACAAGATTCTCGCGCAGAAGCAGCGCGACTACGAGCAACGCGAAAATCAGGCGGTGCGAGCGGCGCTGGCGGCGGCGGGCGTCCACGGCCAAGGCGCCCTCGCGGCCGCGCAGATGAGCAATCAATCCGCGCTGCAGGCGCAGCAGGCGGCGCAGGCGGCCAACGCCGACTACATGGCGTACCAGCAGAGCGTCGTCGCTCAGGACAATGCGGCGAGCTCGTCGATTGCGCGCCAGCTGCAGGCGCAGGCGGAGCAGAAGTATCGCGCCAAGGCGGAGCAGCTGCAGCAGGGCGAGACCGATCTCTCGCTGCGGCTGACCCAGCAAGACGCCACGCAGCGCCTCGCGATCAAGATGCGCCTCTCCAACCTCGCGATGGATCCGTCCGCGCGCAAGCAGGCCGAGTCCCAGCTCGCTGCGATCAACGCGAAGGAGGCCGGCGAGGTCGCGGCCCAGCGCAACGCCGACGCGGAGACGCTGCGCGCGTACCGCGCGCAGCTCGACCGGCAGGCAGGCGCGAGCATTCGCTCGCAGGTGGGCGCGATCCAGAGCCAGACTTCGGCCAAGCTCGAAGAACATCGCAACGAGGTGACCTCACAGTTGCGCAGCCTCGGCCCCGCGGCGACGCCGCCGAACCTGTCGCCCAACGTGCAGGCGCAGATCGCCAAGATTCATCGCCAGTTCGTCGGGCAGTTCCAGGCCGACGCGAGGAAAACGATCCAGGAATACAACGAAACGAAGAGCGATCTGGACCAGCAGTTCGCGGCCATGCACGGCGCCGACGTCGGGGCGACGGGGGCGGCGGGCAAGGAGCTGGTTTCGTTGCGGAAGCGGCGCGGCGATCTCTACACGCAGATCGTCGGACAGGTCCAGCGAGATGCCGTGCGCATCGCACAGGACCGTGGCTTCAGCATCGTCTTCGTCAACATCGACGCCGCCGCGGGCGGCTACGACCTCACCAACCAAGTCATCAAGGACGTCGAGAGCCAACACGAGTGAAAACGTATAACGGAGTTAAAATCTTCTCGCTGGCGGCGATACTGGCCGGCTGTGCGCCGCACAGCTCGATCGGGCTCGTCGACGTGCAGCGCATCGTATCCAACTGGCCGGAGTATCAGGGGTATCAATCGCGGATGTTATCGGAGGAGCGGTCGGTCTCTACGCGGCGCGAAAGCAACTCGCGCAAGCAGCGCGATGCGTTCGACCTGCAGCGTAAGTATTCCAAGATCACCGACCAGCTTTCGGCGCAGCTGCGCGACGTGGCGGGCAAGATCGCGGCGCAGCGCCAGCTCAAGTTGGTCTTGACGCGCGAGGGCATCGGGTACGGCGGCATCGACATCACGGCCGACGTCGAGAAGGCGCTCAACATCACGGAAAAGGCCTCGCCGACGCCGGGAACGTAGCCCCTAAGCGGATGCTGGGAACGCTGCGGGATCTCGCCGCTCGAATCGGCGGACGCGTCGTCGGTGACGGCGGCGTCGCGATCGGCGGGCTCGCAACGGTGGACGACGCGACGGCCGGCACGCTGACCTTCGCGACGACGGAAGCGTACTTTTCTGCGGCCCTCGCCGGACCGGCGGCGGCGATTCTCGTCGATCCGGCGCTCGCGCGCGATGACTCGGCCAAGCCGCTGATCGTCGTGGAGAACGTCCGCCTCGCGCTGGCGGGCCTGCTCGTGATGCTGGCGCCGCAAGCGCCGCGCGGCCCCTTACGGCACGCGACCGCGGTGATCGAGTCGGAGGACGGCATCGCCGCCGACGCCTACGTCGGCGCGGGAGCGTACATCGGCAAGGCCGTCACGATCGGCCCCGGCAGCATCGTCGGCGCGGGGGCGTACGTCGGCGACGGCGTCGCGATCGGCGCGGCGGTCCGGATCCACCCGCTCGTCAAGCTGCTCTCCGGCTGCAGCGTCGGGGATCGCGTCGTGCTTCACGCCGGCTGCGTCATCGGCAGCGATGGTTTCGGCTGGGCCTTCGTCGACGGCCGCGCCGAGCGGATTCCCCAGATCGGCAACGTCGTGCTCGAAGACGACGTGGAGATCGGCGCCAATTCGTGCATCGATCGCGCCCAGATCGGCAGCACGCGCATCGGCGCCGGCACGAAGATCGATAACCTCGTTCAGGTGGGGCACAACTGCCGCATCGGGAAGCACTGCGTCATCGCGTCCTTGAGTGGGCTCGCCGGATCTACGGTGATCGGCGACTACGTGAAGGTCGCGGGACAGGTCGGCTTCCGCGGGCACATCACGGTTGGCTCCGGCGTGACGATCGCGGGGCAGTCGGGAGTCTGGGGAAACGTCGTGGACGGCGCGACGATTTCGGGCAACCCCGCGAAGGATCATCACGAGGAACTGCGCCGACAGGTCATGATTCGCAAGCTGCCAAAGCTGTTCGATCGTGTCGAGGCTCTCGAGCGCTCGCGACGCGAGACGGAATAACGCCGCATGATGCAGGCGACGCTGTCCGATGCGCTGCATTTCGAAGGCGTCGGCCTCCACACCGGGGAGCTCGCGGCAGTCGAAGTCTATCCGGCGGAGCCCGACGCGGGTTTCAGCTTCGTGCTCGGCTCGACGCGCCTGCCCGCGACCGTCGAAAACGTGCGCGACACGTCGCGGGCGACCGTGCTCGGTCGCGACGGTTCGACCGTGTCGACGACCGAGCATCTGCTGTCCGCGCTGTTCGCGATGGGCGTCACCAACGCCGAGATCCACGTGACGGGCCCCGAGATCCCCGCGCTCGACGGGAGCTCGGCGGATTTCGTAACGGGCATCCTCGCGTGCGGGCTGCAGGCGCAACCCGTGCAGCGGCGCGTGCTCGAGCTCGCGGAGCCGGTCTACGTCGCGGCCGGAGACCGCATGATGGTCGCGTTGCCCGCGGAGCGCTTTCGCGTGCGCTTCGTCGCGGACTTCGCGCCGCCGATCGGGACGCAATACTTCTTCGGCGAGATCGAGCCCGACGCGTACCGCGAGGAGATCGCCGGCGCCCGAACCTTCGCGTATCTCCACGAGATCAAGGCGCTGTGGGAGCGCGGTCTGGGGCGCGGCGGAAGCCTGGACAACGCGCTGGTCTTCACGTCGGACGGTCCCATGCGGCCGCTGCGCTGGCCCAATGAGGCGGTTCGGCACAAAGTGCTCGATCTGATCGGCGACCTGGCGCTGCTGGGAGCGTGGCCGCAGTGCGAGATCGTCGCGATCAAGAGCGGCCACGAGCTCCACGCATCACTGACGCGAGCCCTGCGCGCACGTCTGCGCGTGCCGTTCGCATAGGAGAATCACGTTGGCTGAGTTGGACATCCGGGCAATCTTCGAGATCTTGCCGCATCGCTATCCCATGCTGCTCGTCGATCGCATCGTCGAGTTCGAGCACATGAAACACGTTCGCGGATACAAGAACATCACGTACAACGAGCCGATCTTCGCCGGGCACTTTCCGGGTAACCCGGTCCTGCCGGGAGTCTACATGATCGAGGCGCTCGCGCAGCTGGGCGGCGCGATGATCCTGGAGCCGGGCGAATTCTCGCGGAAGACGCCGTATCTGGCAGGCATCGAGAAGGCGAAATTCCGCCGCCCGGTCATTCCGGGCGACCGGCTGGACATGGAGGCGAACATGCTGCGTCACAAGCGCAACATCGGCTGGGTCAGCGCGCAGGCGGAGGTCGACGGGCAGTTCGCGTGCTCGTGCGAGCTGATGTTCTCGATCACCTCCGACACGAGGATGTACGGCGCGGATTCGACCGTGCTGCACGTCTGACTCATAACGCCCGCGCATGCTGCATCCGACCGCAATCGTCCATCCCGCAGCGGAGCTGGGGAAAAACTGCGAGATCGGACCCTACTGCATCGTCGGCGAGCACGTCTCGATCGGGGCGCGCGCGGTTCTTCAGGCCCACGTCGTCGTCAACGGTTGGACGCAGATCGGCGAGGATTGCCTGCTGTATCCCTTCTCGACGGTCGGCGCCGCCTCGCAGGACCGCAAGTACGCGGGAGAGCGCGCGTACACGCGGATCGGCAATCGCACGATCCTGCGCGAGTACGTCAGCATCCAGCGCGCCACGGGACAGGACGAAGTGACCGCCGTCGGCGACGACTGCCTCCTGCTGGCCTACGTGCACATCGCGCACAACTGCGTGCTCGGCAACGGCGTCACGATGAGCAACCTGGCGCAGCTCGCCGGTCACGTGCACGTCGCGGACTACGTGACGATCGGCGGCCACACCGGCGTGCATCAGTTCACGCGCATCGGCCGCCACGCGATGGTCGGCGGGATGAGCAAGTGCACCAAAGACGTGCCGCCGTTCTTCCTCGTCGAGGGCAACCCGTGCCAGCCCTACGGCCTCAACAGCGTCGGGCTGCGCCGCGCCGCGTTCACCGTCGAGGAGCGCGCCGAGATCAAGAAATTTTACAAGCTGCTCTACACCCCGAAGCTCAACGTCTCGCAGGCGATCGACGCCATGAAGGCCGAGGTCGCGACCAATCCCGGCCGCGAGATCATCGCCTTCCTCGAGGCCCCGTCGGAACGAGGCGTGCTCAAGTGATAGTTTAGGGGCTTTCCACTATAATGGAGGCGGCAAGGATTATAGTTTGGTGGCTTAAAACTATAATCCAGTAGCCGTGATTAGAGAGAACTTCACCCCGAGCGCCCCGGGCGAGCTCGTAGAAATCACCGATGAGCTGGGCAACAAAGGGGTTGCCTTCTTGCCCCGGCGCCTGCCCGTGGACATTCCCGCCGTCAGCGGCAAGCCGATCCGGCTGGCCCTATCGCGAGCGGACGGCGAACTGGCCCGGCTCGATGGCGCTGCCGGCAACATAGTTAACCCGGAAAATCTCTTCCTTAACGCCCTACGGC
>DATDGN010000194.1:0-6881 GCA_036522095.1 Candidatus Cybelea sp.
AGGACGTCGCTTAGTGAGGCGGCGAGTACGTACGCCGCGATCGCATGCTCGATGTCGCCGCTTGCCTCGAGCGCCCGCGCGGCTCGATCATGGACGCGTTGTTGCGCCTGCTTTCCACCAAGCGCGCTTTGGTGCCGCAGAAACTCGCGGAAGAGGTCGTGGCACTGATAGATGCCGGGCGACTCCTCATAGATAAAGGCCGTGCGCTCTCGCAGCCTCTCGACGATGGGCAGCGCGCGATCGAACCCGGCTCGCTCGAGCACGCCGAGGTTGATGATCGGCAGCGCGATTGCCACCTCGAGGAGAGCTCGTTCGTCTTCGTCGAGCCCGCTATAAACTTGCTCCGCCAAAAAATGGTAGATCATTTCCCGCGTGAGCGCCGAAACGTTGCGCAGGTCAGACGAGCGCGTCGACGTCCGCAACGCGAAACTCATCGCGGCCGGCCAGCCTTCCGTGAGGGAGAGCAGGTCATTGAGCTCGTCGTCGCGCCTAGCCAGGCCGAGGCCACGCGCGGCCGAGCGAGCCTCGTCAAGGGTAAAGCGCAGCTCTTCTTCGCCGATCGCGGGTTCGGCGTCCCGATAGGCGAGCCACGTTCCGATCGGGAGATTCCTCGTGGAGCGAGAGGCGATGATCCAACGGATGCGCCCCTTCGACCGCTCGATCAAGGCGCAGATGAAACCGGCTACGTCCGGATCGCTGTCGGCCACGTGCAGGTCGTCTATGGCGATGACGCCGTCGAACGACTCGAGATGTGCGTACATCCAGCGCGCCAGATCGGCGCACCGCTTTGGAGATGGGGTCATGCGTTCGTACGCGCCGGCGAGCGCATTGATCGCGTGCGGCGCGCAATCGCGCAGTGCCTCAGCGAAGCCGCGCAAGAAGCTCAGGAGCGTCAGGTGCTCGCCGCGTAGCGCGAAGCGAACGTGCGGCTCGTGTAGACTGCGCAGGTACTGCCGGAGCACGACGGACTTTCCGTACCCCGCCGGAGCAATCAATAGAGTAATCGGGCAGCCGGCCGAGACAAAGAGCCGTTCGACGAGACGTGGGCGTTCGACCGGTGTAAAAACACCGGCGTCCCCACGCTCGCCGACCTCGATAACCCGCACGCTATTTCGTTCTAGGGCTTCGGAACGTCGCCTTTCCCGATGAGTCGGCTCACGAAGTAGGCGAGCATCGCCCCCTCCCAGCGCAGGCGTGGTGCAAGCCACGCTCGCTGCTGCGGACACGTGATTTCTCCCAGTTCGATCACGAGGCTTCCCATTCGCGCGTGGACCTGTTCGAAGGCGTAGTATTCGCTCAAATTCTCCGTGAAATTATCGGGCTGGAACGCATACGGCCACTCCGATCCGTAAAGCTTGCGCCACTCGACGGCCGCGTGAGCATCCCGTTTGTGCGCGTAGCCGATCGACGCGCCGCTTCGGCACGGGGGATCGGATCCATCGAAGTGAATGAACAGCGCCGCGTCCACGCGGTAATCTCCGTCGAAATCCGCGGGAAGGCGCGCCACCGTCACGCCGTGATGGCGGAGAATCTCGGTCGCCGCGTCCGCGACCACCGGCGTCCATTCGCGCTCGCCGCTTGCCCCGAGATTGCAGCGATGCTTCGGAAACCTGGCGCAGCTCGCCGGCCGCCCCTCGTGGCCCGCTGAGATCAGCACGTCGTATCGCAGGAGCGATGCGGCGAGCAGCAGTCCGAGCATTACCAGCCGCCCGACGCGCCCCCGCCGCCGAAATCGCCTCCCCCGGATGAAAAGCCGCCGCCGAAATCACCGCCCCCGCCAAACCCGGACGAGCCGGCGACGAACGCGCCGCCGGCCCAGACCGGCCAACTCTTCATGTCTTTGCCCGCCGCCTTCGGCCCCTCACGCAAGATGAGATAACCGTAGCGAATCATGCGGACCACCGCCATGACGGTCATGAAGATCAGGAAAAGAAACGTCAGGCCGATCACGACGGCGAGGAACGCCGCGACGCCGGTGCCGGCGCTGCTCGGCGATTCTTTCGGTGGCGGCGTCACGCCCTTATATCCCGGCGTGATCGTCGTGAGCATCGCCGCCACTCCGGTCGACACGGCCCCGTTTGGATCGCCGGCCTTCATTCGAGGGACGATGACATCGCTGATGATCCGGTGCGAGTCGGCGTCGGTCAGCGAGCTCTCCAAACCGTAGCCCACCTCGATGCGAACCTTATGGTCCTGCATGAAGAGAAAGAGCACCGCGCCGTCATCGTGCCCCCGCCGGCCAATCTTCCAGTGACTGGCCGTCTCGCCGGTCCACGTCTCGAGCGGCACATCGCCGGTCGTCTGCGCGATCCACACGACGACCTGATGCCCGGTGGCCGTCTCGTACGCGTGCAGCTCGCTCTCGACCGATGCGCGCGTGTCACTTGAAAGAACGCCGGCGTTGTCGGTGACGTAGTGATCCGGGGTCGGAGGAATCTTGAAACCCTGAGCCGGCGTCGCAAGCGGCCACGCCAGCGCGACGGCTAGGAGAGCGAGCAGCGCTAACCGCGGTTTCATGGCGCGGCGCGCCATTCGGTCGCCGGAAAGTGCGCCCGCAACGCCTCGCCGAGTCTTCCGACCGCGTAGATAATGCCGTCGCGCACGGCGCCGCGCGCAAAATAGGGCTCCGACCGAGCTACGACGTCGCGCCAAAACGCATCGCCCACCTTGTGGTGCAGCGCGCGATCGCCGATGATCGCGAAGCGCCGCGCCTGGGGTGCAACTAGAATCAGCGCGGCGTTCGCGTGCGCGTGCCGATGCAAGCCCGCCCGCGTGAACTCGCGTTTCGCGCGCCTGAAGGCATCGACTTCGCGATCGGGAACGACGCGCACGCCGATGCGGCCGCTCGTGCCCTCTTCCGCCTCGGCAAGGGCGCGGGCGATCGCGGCGCGCTCGTCTCGCGTCACGGGGAGAAGTTGACGGCCGGCGCCTGAGCCGCGCCCGGCTGCGCCTGGAAGTACGGCTTCTCGTTGAAGCGACTGCCGAAGAGGCCCGCGACGAACACCGTCGGGATCGTGTCGCGCTTGGTGTTGAATGCGCGCGCGACGTCGTTGTACTTGCGGCGCTCGAACGCGATGCGATTTTCGGTTCCTTCGAGCTGCGCCTGGAGGGTCTGGAAATTCTCGGTGGCTCGCAGCTGAGGGTAATTCTCGACGACGGCGAGCAGGCGTGAGAGCGCCGAGCCAAGCGAATCCTGCGCCGCGGCGTACTTCGCGAAGTCCTGCGGATTGTTTATCGCGTTCTGCACGACTTGCGGCGAGATCTGTCCCACGCTGGATCGCGCCTTGGCCACGTCCTCGTAGGTGCTCTTCTCGAAGTTGGCCGCGCCCTTCACCGTCGCCACCAGATTCGGGATGAGGTCGGCACGCCGCTGGTAGACGTTCTGCACCTGACCCCATTGCGCGTCGACGGCCTGGCCGAGAGATACGAGCGAGTTATAGGTACCGCCGATAAAAAGGAACACGATGACGACGATCGCGATTACGACGATCGGACCGACGTACGAACGACGCTGTTGCATGCTTGGCTGATGCGCCGCGGCGCCGCCGGTCCCTCTTTCGGCAGGCATGCGGCGCGACGTGCGTAACACCGCCGGGAGATGCTGCGCGCCCTTCTCGTGGCGATACCGATCGCTGCGTTGACCTTCGCCGTGCCGCTCGTCAATCGGGTTGAGCCGAGGTTCTTCGGCCTCCCCTTCCTCCTCAGTTGGATCCTGGCGTGGTCGCTGCTCACGCCGGCGTTCCTGTGGATGGTCGGGCGCGTGGAGCGCCGCTGGTGAGCGGCACAACCTCGGCCCTCACGATCGTCGGGCTCGTCATCTTCGGGACGATCGCGTTCGCGCTGTTCGGCGTTCGCCGCGTCAAGATGGATCCGGCGCAGTATATCGTCGGCGGCCGCTCCTTCGGAACGATCTTCCTGTGGGTGCTGTTGGCCGGCGAGATCTACACGACGTTCACCTTCCTCGGAATCGCCGGGCTCTCGTATTCGCAGGGCGCTCCCGCGTTTTACGCGATGGCCTACGGCGCATGCGCGTACATCATCGGATACTTTCTCGCGCCCGCGGTCTGGCGCGTAGCCAAAGACAACAACCTGCTCACCGGGGCCGACTTCTTCGAGACGCGCTACAACAGCCGCGTCCTCGGCGTCGGCATCGCGCTCCTGATGTTCGTGATGGTCGTGCCATACGTCGCGCTTCAGCTCAGCGGTTTGCAGATTCTCCTGCACATCGCGGGGTACGGCGCCTATGACGCGACCGCGGCGGTCTGCGTCGCGTTCATCGTGCTGGCGCTATTCGTCTTCACGGCGGGTTTGCGCGGGACCGCCTGGGCGAGTGTCGTCAAAGACCTCCTGGTGCTCGGCGGAGTGACGTTCGCCGGCATCGCGATCCCGCTGCGATTCTTTGGCTCGCCATCGGCCATGCTGGATCGGCTGCTCCAGTTACATCCGCACATGCTCGTGTTGGCGCCGGGAAGCGCGTTTCACGGAACCGCGTGGTACGTCTCGACGGTCCTGTTGTCGGCGATCGGCTTTTACATGGGGCCGCAGTCATGGAGCGCGGTCTACAGCGCTCGCAGCGGCGACACGCTGCGCCGGAACGCGATGCTCCTGCCGCTCTACCAGGTGTTCCTGGTCCTGATGATCCTCGCAGGCCTCGCGGCGGCGCTCATTCACCCCGGCCTCAAGGGCACGGCGGTCGATCAATCCTTTCTGCTGGTCGTCGCGCAATACTATCCGCCCTGGGTGCTCGGCCTGATCGCCGGCGCCGGAGCGCTCGCGGCGCTCGTCCCGGCGTCCGCGCTGCTGCTCGCCGGCGCGAGCGTGATTACGAAGAACGTCGCGGGCGACGCGTTCGGAATCGCGACGAGCGACGCGGCGCGCACGATGCTGACGCGCGTCCTCGTCATCGTCGTCGCGCTGCTCGCACTCGGCGTCTGGCTGACCGCGCAAAAGACGGTCGTCGAGCTGCTGCTGCTCTACTACAACGGCGTGACGCAGTTCACGCCCGGCGCCGTCGCAGCGTTTCTGTGGAAACGCGCGAGCGCCTTATCCGTCGGCGCGGGTATCGCGGTCGGCCTCGCGGTCGCAATCCCGCTAGCGGCCCTCAACATCTCGCCCTGGGGTATCAACGCCGGTTTCCTGGCGCTGATCGCCAACGTCGCCGTGTTACTCCTCATTTCGTTCGTCAAGCCGCGGCGGTAAAGCCCGCGTCTCGAATGGCGTGGACAGAACGACGAGCGTGACGATGTGAACCGAGGCCGGCTCGAGGTAGTTCAGCAGCTCCTCCAGATGGCCGACGTCCCGCACGATGGCTTGTGCGATGAACGAAAACTCGCCGGTCACTCGGTAGCAGGCGAGAATTTCCGGTCGCTCGCCGGCCACTTTGACGAATCGCGCGTCCGGCCCCTTGGGACGCGCCAAGATGAACGCCGTTACCGGATAGCCGAGCTTCCGCGCGGAGAGGTGAACCTGATAGCCTTGAATCACGCCGGCCTGCTCGAGACGCCGGACGCGCTCCGCCACGCTCGTCGCCGATAGGCAGATCGCCTTCCCGATCTCTGAAAACGAATCTCGGCCGTTTCGCTGGAGCGCGGCGACAATCGCCCGGTCGACCCGGTCCAGAACGTGAAAACGCGGGCCTTTTGCCACGATCTCTCCTATTTCACGACGGTGAGGGGCGCTTTTTCGTTGTTTTCTGCGTGTTCCCCGTCGGCGCTCCGCTGTAGGATTTGAGCATGCCGGACTGCACGCTCGTCACCTGCGCCATGGTGCCGGAGCTGGACCCCGATGACCGCCTGTTGTTGCGCGAGCTTCGCAGACGCGGGTTGACCGTCTCCGTCGCGATCTGGAACGATCCACGCGCGGACTGGGGAGCGAGCAGGTTGAGCATCTTGCGATCCACTTGGGACTATCACCGCCGCTATGGCGAGTTCATCGCGTGGATCGACAAGGCGTCATCGCTCACACGAATCAAGAACGATCTCGACCTGCTGAACTGGAACGCGCACAAGTCGTATCTGCGCGACCTCGCGGCGTGCGGCGTCTCGGTCGTTCCGACGGTGTGGGTCAAACGCGGTGAGCGACGGCGTCTCGCCGACATCGCCGCGGACCAAGGCTGGCGCGACCTCGTCCTCAAGCCGGCGCGCGGCTCCGCGTCACACAACGTCACCCTCGCACGCCGCGACGCGGACTCGTTCGCCTCGGCCCAGGCGCAGCTCGATCGCCTAACGCAGGCGGATGACGCGCTGGTCCAGCCATTCCTGGAGTCTGTCGTGAACTATGGCGAGCGGGCACTGATGTTCTTCGGTGGCCGGTACTCGCACGCGGTCCTGAAAAAGCCCTTCGATAGCGAGTTTGCCATCAGCGACGAACCGTCGACGTCGATGAAGGCCACGGCGCGCGAGATCGCGGTGGCGAGCGCGGCCGTCGAGGCGGTCCCGGCGTCCACGTTGTACGCGCGGGTCGACCTGCTGAGAGATGCGCAGGGGGAGCCCGTGGTCAGCGAACTGGAGCTCATCGAACCGGCCCTGTACCTGGCCGTCCACGGGCCCGCGCGTGCAGTCTTCGCCGACGCGATCGAGCGCGAATTGGCAATCCACGGTTGAGTTGGCGCCTTTCCTTGATTTCCTGCGGGAAGTTCGCGCAACGGGCGGCCTTTGCCGCATCGCCCGCCGCGCGCGGTGCTATGATGAAAGCGGACACTGCTATCGATCGGAGGAGCCATGCGTACGTTTGTGCTTGCCGTAGGAATCTCGGCCGTCATCACCGCGCTCGGCGGCTGCAGCGCTGCGGGGTCGCCGCCCCAGCCCGGCCTCGCTCAGACCGGTGCGGTTTCACACGCGCCAGGACAGTCGTGGATCGATCCGGCGGCCAAGAACTACGAC
>DATDGN010000195.1:0-3873 GCA_036522095.1 Candidatus Cybelea sp.
TCGAGCAGCGACGAGAGCTGACGCTCCTGCACGTAGCGGACGTCGCGGAGCGCGCGGTCCCAGGCGGCCACCTGCACGGCGGACGCGCGGCGCAGGGTCTTGCCCACGAGGCGCGGGTACGGCGAGCTCCGAAGCTCGCGCGAACGCGCTTCGTCCCACGCCTCGGCCATGGCAGAAGAGGACGAGACGCCGTGCCGGGCAGGACTGCCGCTCCGGTGAGCGCTCCGCTCGGCGCGCGGAAACTCCGCGGCGGGCGTCGCGCTCTGGTGCATCTCGTTCATCTCGGTCGACGTCATAGTGTTACCGGGGCCCGTTGCTCAAGCCCCGTGGCCACGCCGCAGCTACAAGGCCCGTGCCGGAGCGGGACTGCGTAGCCGTGGTCCCGGTCTGCAACGGAACCGGCAGCATCCCGGGAACGAACTGCAAGAACAACGGCTTCAACCGGGAATGGGTCGGCTGCTACAACAGCTGCCCGATCCCGCACCCGCAGTATGCCTACGTGCCGCAGAGCGAGACGAAACCGTACTTCGCCATGGCTAAGGAGTGGGTGCTGGCGGACCACATGTTCGCGTCGAACTTCGACGCGAGCAGCTTCATCTCGCACCAGTACATCATCTCCGGTCAGGCCGAGTCGGCGGTCAACTATCCCGGCAGCGCCTGGGGCTGCCCGGGAGGCTCGGGCGATCAGATCTACACGCTCGGGCAGCAAAGACAGATTCTCTATAGCAAGCCCGAGGTAGTGTGTTGGGATCCGAACACGCTCGGCGACGAACTCGACAAGGCGAGCGTGTCGTGGGCGTTCTACGGCCAGTTCTACTCGGGGAGCCCATGGCTGTGGGTCGCATACCAGGCCATCAATCACATCTACAACGGCCCGGACTGGAGCAAAGACATCATCAACGGGCCGTCGCAGGTCCTCACCGACGTGGCCAATGGCAACCTGCGCTCGGTCAGCTGGGTCACGCCGAGCTGGACCAACTCGGATCACGCCGGCAGCGGCTCGAACACGGGTCCGTCGTGGGTCACGTCGGTCGTCAACGCGATCGGCGAGTCGCAGTACTGGAACTCGACGGCCATCTTCGTCTTCTGGGACGATTACGGCGGCTGGTACGATCCCGTTCCGCAGCCGTACGCCGACTACGACGGCCTGGGCATGCGCCTGCCGATGCTCGTCATCTCGCCCTACGCTCTGCACGGGCGCGTCTCGCACGTGCAGTACGAGCACGGCAGCATCCTGAAGTTCGTGGAGGACACGTTCGGGCTCGGCCGCCTGACGGCCAGCGACACGCGCGCCATCTCTCCCGCGCATTGCTTCAACTTCAAGCAGGCGCCGCGCGCGTTCGTGCCGATCCAGGCTCCCTATGGTAGGGCGTTCTTCCTACACCAGCCCCCCGACAACCACGTCGTGGACGCGGAATGACACGACGCGCGGCGCTTCCCGTCGCCGCCGCGTTGCTGCTGGCGGCGTGTAACGGCGGTGGCTCGAGCGTATCGCCCGGCCTGCCGGCGGCGAACCTTGCCGCCGGCTCCGCGCGCGCGTCGATAGGACCGGGGATCTCGAGCGGCAAGATCAAGCATGTCGTCATCGTCGTCCAAGAGAACCGCAGCTTTAACAATCTCTTCTACGGCTACAAGGGCGCCACGACGGCCAAGTACGGCTACGATACGTACGGCCACAAGATCAAGCTGCTCCCGCTCCCGCTCGAGACGACCTGGGATCTCCAACACGACTCGCACGGCGAGATCGCGGCCTGCAACGGCACCGGCAGCATGCCCGGCACGAACTGCCGGATGAACGGTTTCAATCAGGAGGGAGTCAACTGCGCAAAGAGCTGCCCGATCAAGCATCCGCAATACGCCTACGCGCCGTACAGCGAGACGAAGCCGTACTTCGACATGGCCAAGGAGTGGGTGCTGGCCGATCAGATGTATGCGTCGAACTTCGACGCCAGCAGCTTCGTCTCGCATCAGTTCATCATCGCGGGGCAGGCCGAGAACTCGATCGACTATCCCGGAGGCCTCTGGGGCTGCCCGGGCGGGCCCGGCGATATGATCGCGAAGGTGGGTCCGAAGCGCGGGCCGGACGGCTACGAGGTGGTGTGTTGGGATCCGGCGACGCTCGGCGACGAGCTCGACCAGGCCCACCTGTCGTGGGCCTTTTATGGCGAAATGTATTCGGGCAATCCCTTCATCTGGATGGCGTACCAGGCGATCAACCACATCTACACTGGTCCGGACTGGAGCAAAGACATGATCAGCCCGCCCAAGCAGATCATCACCGACGTCGCCAACGGCAAACTGCGCTCGGTAAGCTGGGTGACGCCGACGTGGACCGACTCGGACCATGCCGGCAACGGCTCGAACACCGGACCGTCGTGGGTCACGTCGGTCGTCAACGCCATCGGCGAGTCGCAGTACTGGGACGCCACGGCGATCTTCGTCTTCTGGGATGACTACGGCGGCTGGTACGATGCGGAGCCGCCGGCCTATGCCGATCTCGACGGCCTGGGCCTGCGCCTGCCGCTCCTGGTGATCTCGCCCTACGCCCGGCACGGGCGCGTTTCGCACGTGCACTACGAGCACGGCAGCATCCTGAAGTTCGTCGAGGACACGTTCGGCTTGGGCAGATTGGCGGCCAGCGATACGCGCGCCAAATCGCCGGCGCGCGATTGCTTCGACTTCAACCAGCCGCCGCGCAAGTTCGTGCCGATCCAGTCTCCCTACGACCGTGCGTTCTTCTTACATCAGCCGCCCGACAACCACGTGGTCGACGCCGAGTGATGCGGCACGCAGCGCTGCTCGCCGCCGCCGCGACCCTGTTGCTCGCGGCGTGTAACGCGCGCGGCTTGAACGTTACCCCGGGCCTGCCGGTCGTCAATCCGGCCGCGCCGTCCGCGCCTGGACCCGAGATCTCGAACGGCAAGATCAAGCACATCGTGATCGTGGTTCAGGAGAATCGCAGCTTCAACGATCTGTTCCACGGCTTCCCTGGCGCGAAGACCGCGGATTACGGCTTCGACAGCTACGGCAAGAAGATCAGGCTCCTACCTGTCGGGCTGGAGACGTATTGGGACATCGATCACAGCTCGTACGCGTTCTTCGCCGCCTGCAACGGCACCGGAAGCATTCCGGGGACGCACTGCCGGATGAACGGCTTCAACTTGGAGAGCGCGGGCTGCGGCAGCCGATGCCCGATCCCGCATCCGCAATACGCGTACGCGCCGTACAGCGAGACGAAGCCGTATTTCGACATCGGCAAGCAGTACGTGCTGGCGGATCGGATGTACGCGTCGAACTTCGACGCGAGCAGCTTCATCTCGCATCAGTACATCATCTCGGGGCAGGCCGAGTCGGCGGTCAACTATCCCGCCGGCGGTTGGGGCTGTCCCGGCGGACCCAGCGATGTGATCTCCGAGGTCGGGCCGCAGCGCCAGATTCCGAACGGCTACGAGGTCGTGTGCTGGGATCCGACGACGCTGGGCGACGAGCTCGACAAGGCGCACGTTTCGTGGGCGTACTACGCGGTCGGCTACTCCAGCGGCAGCCCGGGCATCTGGAGCGCCTACCAAGCCGTCAACCACATCTACAACGGTCCCGACTGGAAGAGCGACGTGATTACGCCGCCGTCGCAGTTCCTCACCGACGTTTCGACCGGCAAGCTGCGCTCGGTCAGCTGGGTCACGCCGACGTGGCCGAACTCCGATCACGCCGGTAGCGGCTCGAAGACGGGCCCGTCGTGGGTGACGTCGCTCGTCAACGCGGTCGGCGAATCGAAGTACTGGGACTCGACCGCGATGTTCATCTTTTGGGACGACTACGGAGGCTGGTACGATCCGAAGCCGCCGGCCTATGTAGATTACGACGGGCTCGGCT
>DATDGN010000196.1:0-1909 GCA_036522095.1 Candidatus Cybelea sp.
CGGCCGACGTAGCTCAACGGTAGAGCAATCGCTTCGTAAGCGATAGGTTATCGGTTCAAATCCGATCGTCGGCTATTCTTGTTAGCCGATCTCGCGCTCCATGAACGTCGGGGAGGGATAGCTCACCGTCGTGTAAGGACCGCACTCGGTGAAGCCGAGCGATCCGTACAGCCGGTATGCAGCCGGCAGCTGCTCCTTGTCGGTATCGAGGACGACGCGGCTATACCCGTTGCCCTCAAGAAACTCGAGCGCGCGCAGCACGAGAGCGCGCGCCGCGCCCGCGCCGCGGCTCTCCGGCTGGACGAAGAGCCGCACGATCACGCCCGTCCGCGCGTCCAGCTCCGACACGGCCACGCAGCCGACTGCGCGCCCTGCCACGTCCGCCAAGAACGCGGCGCTGCGCCCGCGATAGCTTCGTTCCAGCTCGCCGACGCTTGGCACCGAGCCGTGCCGGAGCACCAGCGGTAAGTCTGCCTCGTACTCGACCAACAGCTCGTGGAATGCAAGAAAGGCGGGCTCGTCTTTAACCGGGCGAATCAAGGCGTGAGCGTCTCGCGCGCAGCGGCGGTGCGCTGCACGGCGGCGTCGCTGAACGGCAGCGGCCAGAGGCGGCCCGCGATCCACGCCTGTGCCTCGTCGGTGTAGTGGCCCGAGCCGATCTCGCCCGACTCGCCCTGCGGCAGCGTGATGCCGCCGGCGTCCCAGTTGCCGACGTCCCAGACCGCGCGGAAGCTCTGCCCGTAGCCGGGATACTGCACGTGCAACGTCAGCGCGTCGCCATATCCGGGCAGCGTCGTACCGTCGAGGAAGTTGATGCCGAGCGACGACAGCGCGTGCAGCACCGGCACGGCGCCGGCTTCGCGCCACGGCGCTGGAGACGGCAGCGCGGCCGCGCGCAGCGCCTGCGGCGCGATCGGCCGCGCGAGCAGCGTCGGAACGCGTCCGGTCGTGCGGCGTGTGAGCTCCAAGCGCAGGCCTTCGACGACCGTGGCGGTCGTCGAGTCGCCGTTCATCTCGCCGTCCAGCGCGCGAGATCGGCGGCCAGCGCGGCGTCCCTGGCGCGCAGCAACGGCGCGACGTCGCGCGCGAGCTCGCGTTCGGGCAGCGAGAGCACGTCCATCTGCATCGCGCTAAAGTACGACACGTCGTACGTGCGACGCCCGCGCAGCAGCTGCGCGATGCGATATGCGCGATACGGCGGCGCGAACTGCGGGCTCAGCGGCAGCGGATAGGTGCCGGGATACATCTTGTTGTTGGCGGTCCAGACGACGGCGTCGCGCGACGGCGCCACCCGCGGCAGTCGCGCGAACGGTATCGCCGGATAGCCGCGCGCGAGGTCGCTGGGCGGATGCAGCCAGCGCGCCCGCACCGGATCGTCGGGAATCTGCCCGGCGAGCTGATACGCGGCGCGCCCGCTCGTGTCGGCCAGGACGAAGTTCTGCGTCGGTCCCGGAAACTTCGCCAGGCTCGCGGTCGCGGCTTCGATCGACGCCGCGCGATCGAGATCGATGAACGTCTGCGCCGGGGTCACCGGGTCGTCGTACGCGTTCCAGTGCACGAGCACGTAGCGCCCGTCCGCCGTCGGCGTGCCGAACTCGCGCGCCGTGCGATAGTAGCGTTTCGTCGCCTCGCGCCCGAAGCGCACCGCGAAGCGTTCAGTGTGCCAGCCGGCGGGATTGAGCCGAGCCGGCGGCAGGAACGCAGAGAGCGACGTGACGGTGCCGTCGGTCGCGCCCCACGCGATGCGCTCGTTGTGGCCGAGCACGATCGCGGGGCAGCCCGGCAGCGTCGCGCCGGCGACGTGAAAACCCGGCCCGCGCAGGTCGAGCAGGTACCACACACCGGGCATCTGCAGCGCGAGATGCGGATCGTTGGCGAGCAGCGCGCGGAGATGCAGCGCACGGTTCGC
>DATDGN010000197.1:0-6556 GCA_036522095.1 Candidatus Cybelea sp.
GCAGCGCTTCGAGAGCGACGAAGGGATGCGGCACGTCGCCGCGCTGGCGCGCGCGTTCGTCGAAGGATTCGACGCCGCCGATCCCGGGATCGCGAGCGTCCGCGCGATCGCGGATGAGTGGAAGTCCGGCGTCGATTCGAGCAGCGCCCGGCCGCGTGGCGGGTACGGGCCGATGTTCGAGCGCCTGATCGACGCGTGCGTCGCCGCCGGCGCCGAACTCCGCCGCTCGAGCGTCGTACGAAAAATAGCCTGGCGCCGCGGAACGGTTGCGGTCGACGTCCAGGACGGCGGCGGCGAAGCGAAAACGCTGCGCGCGCGCGCGGCGATCGTAACGCTTCCCGTCAGCATTCTGCGCCGGACGGGCGACGAGCCCGACGTCGTTTTCGACCCGATTCTTCCGCCCGCGAAGCGCGCCGCGCTCGCCGGCATCGAGATGGGTCACGTCGTCAAGGTTGCGCTGTGGTTCAAAACGGCGTTCTGGGAGCGAGTGGAAGACGGCCGCTACCGCGACGCGGCGTTTTTATATCGCGACGGCCAGTCGTTTCCGGCATACTGGACGCAGTTCCCGGTGCGCAGCACGCTGGTGGTCGCCTGGGCCGGCGGCCCGAAGGCGATCGCGCTGCACGGCCTCGCTGCGCCGGAGCTCATCGAGCGCGCGATCGGCGGATTCGGGGCGCTGCTGGAACAGCCGGAACTCGTTCGCAAAGAGTTCGAGCGCGGCGTGATGCACGATTGGAACCGGGATCCGTTCTCGCGCGGCGCCTACAGCTACGTCGCCGTCGGCGCGACGGGCGCGCGCGCGGCGCTGGCCAAGCCGCTGAACAAAACGCTGTTCTGGGCGGGCGAGGCGACCTCGACCGACGGTCAAGGCGGCACGGTGAACGGCGCGCTGCACACGGGCGAGCGCGCCGCGGCGGAAGCCGCGGCCGCGCTGCGCATGAAGGCGAATGCCTGAGCACGCCACGCCGTCTCTCGCGGCGTGGTCGAGCTTCTACGTGATGATCGGCTCCTCTGCCGCCGCTCTCACCGGGTTGATGTTCGTCGTGATCACGCTGATCACGCGATCGGAGATGCCCGCGCGGCGAGACGGGATCGCAACGTTCAGCACGCCTACGGTGCTGCATTTTTGCGTGGCCCTGTTCGTCTCGGCTGTATTGTGTGCGCCGTGGCCTTCGCTCGTTGCACCGGCCGCGCTGATCGGGCTGGCGGGTCTCGGCGGCGTCGTTTACCAGCTGCGAGTCCTGCGGCTGGCTAGACACATGACTCTCTACGTTCCCGACACCGAAGACTGGGTATGGTACACGATTCTTCCGTTTGTCGCGGCCTGCGCGATGCTCGGCGGCGCGGTCGCGCTCGCCTTGGCGCCGGCGCAGGCCCTCTACGCAATCGCTGCGAGCGCGCTGCTGCTGATCTTCATCGGGATCCGCAACGCCTGGGACGTCGTCACGTTCCTCGCGACCAGAGGCCCACCGCCGCCGGCCTAGCGCGAATCCCGCTCCAGAAACTCTTCGAGCGCACGCAAAGCTTCCGGCAAATTTGCGCGGCCGTAGCCGATGCGAAAGCGCTCGTCGCCGGCGTCGAAGGCGGTACTGGGCAGAAGCAGCACACCGGCCTCGGCCGCGATGCGCGCGCAGAATGCCTCGCTGCCGCCGGCGAGGTAGCGCGGAAACGCCGTGGTTCCGGCGCGCGGACGGGTCCAATCGAAGAGCGCGCGTCGTCGAGCGAAGAAGGCGTCGAGCCGATCGAGATTCGCGACGGCGATGCGGCGCACGCGATCGATCAGCGCTTCGCCGTGGCGCAGCGCCACCGCCGCGAGCAACTCGCTCGGCGCGCTGCTGCAGATCGTCGAGTAGTCCTTGACGCTCGCCATGGCACCGTAGAGCGTTGGGTCTTGCGTCGAGATCCAGCCGATTCGCAGGCCCGCGAGCCCATATGCCTTGGCGAGCGCTCCGAGCGAAACGCCGCGTTCGTACAGGTCGGATGCGGCCGGCAGCCGCTGCGCCTCGCGCTCCGAGCCGCGATAGACTTCGTCGGAAAAGAGCCAGAGGCCATGGCGCCGCGCGAGCGCGACGACGGCCTGCATCTGCGCGCAATCCAGCGGATATCCGGTCGGATTGTTCGGCGTCGTCAGAACGATCGCGCGCGTCGCCGGCCGGATCAACCGCTCCAGTTCGTCGACGTCGGGCGCGCCCTCGCGCGCCAGGTCGCCGTGCCAGCGTGTGACCTCGGCACCGAGCGCCTGCGCGACCGAATAGTGGGACTGATAGGACGGGAACTGCACGACGACGTGATCGCCGGCGCGCAGTGCGGCTTGCATGAAGGTGAAGATCGCCTCTTCCGCGCCGCTATGCACGAGGATGCGATCCGGATCGCCGTTTTCGTAGAGCGACCCGATCGCGAGTCGCAACTCCTCGCCGCCGCGCGAATCGGTGTACCCGAGGCGGAGATCGGCGAGACGCTCTGCGGAGCCCGGCTCGAGCTCCAGCAGCTCGCGCAGGCGCAGCGTCTCGGGGTCGCTCGCGCACAGAAGATAGCGCGCGGTGAACTCGTACCTCGCAAAAAATCGCTCGAGGGCGAAAGGCCGAAGGTTCATGAAGAAACGATGAGATTGGTGTTAGCGCATATGGGGACCTGGGGAACAGAAAAAGTTGAACCCGCTGAGAGTTGGAGTTGACGATGCGCTTTAAGGCCGCCTGGTATGCGCTGATCGCGATCGCCGTCGTCGTGATCGTGTTCGAGCTGTTCTTCCGCTACCGCTACGTGCGCGCGGGCGATCAGCTCTGGCGGATCGATCGCGTCACCGAACAGGCCTGCCTCGTGCGCGTCGGAAACGCCGACTGCGCCGCCGCGGCAGCCGGGGCGACGCCGCGCGCGGCGCCCCGAATGACTCTAAACCCGTACTTGGCCTCGCCGACGCCGGAGCCCAATCCACGCTAGACGTTACCGCCGCCGGCGATCAGCTCGATCGTATTACCGGACGGGTCGCGTACGTACAACGAGACGGCTCCGTCGTCTTCGATGCGCTCCTCCGCAATCGCGACGCCGCGCGACGTCAAATGATCGCGGAGTGCCCGCTCGTCGGCGCGCTTCAGACGCAGCGCTAAGTGATCCACGTTGCGGCCGCCCGCGACGGCAGGCCGCGCCCACGCGCCCTGCGGGACCGCCACGTCGACGAGGTCGAGGTGGGAAGATCCCGCGCGCAGCTCGACCATGCCGTAGTCCGGCAGCCGCGACTCCACGTCGCAGCCGAGCACGTCCTCGTAGAAGCGCAGAGATTCGACCATTCCGCTCACGATAACCAGAACGTGCTCGAGACGGTCGATTGTAAACGGTACTCGGTGGCCTGGCATGGCATCTATTCTAGCATGGGCTCGGCATGGTGGAGAGTCCCGTCGTCGAACGGTTAGCGGCTCGATCCTATCCACAAAGGAGGGGCCCATGGCTCGGAAATTTATCGACTGTCGCGAGTATCCCAGTGAAACCAGCTGCACCGTTGCCATCTCCGCCGACACCGAAGATGAGCTAGTCGAAGCCGCGACGCAGCACGCGGTGTCGGCGCACCATCATGCCGACTCGCCGGAGTTGAGACAATTGATGCGTTCCGCCGTCCAAGAGGGGACACCGGCCTAAAGCTTACGTGCCCTCATCGGCGCCGGCATGAAACACGAACTTCACGATCAAGCGGTTTAGCGTCGCTCCTGCCGCCGGGCTTCCGAAGTTCACGTAGAGCTCGTTGCCTTTCGCGAAGCGCTCGTGAAAACCGACCGCGAGGTTGTTGCCGATCTGCGTCGCGAATCCGCCCCGCCCGTTGATGTCGCGCAGCTCGAGCGAAAACGAGCTCTCGCTGCTGAGGTTGTATCCGAGCGAGATGCGCCGCAGCCACTGCGAGTCGAGCACGCCGTCGGAGAACGCGCGCTCGTAGGTGCCGTCGTACTCGAGGCCGAGGCTCATCCGGCGCCCGATCGGGCGGCTCGTGACGATCGTGAACAGGTGCAGGTAATCGTTGCCGAACGGGCCCCACGAGTAGCTCACGTCGACCGGAGTCGGCGTTCCGTCGCGGTAGCCGATGGGAATTTGGTAGAGGTTGAACGGCTGCGTCACGCCGTCGAGGTAGCACGGGTAGCCGGTGAAGCTCGATGTGAACAGTATCGGACCGGTGCACCCCGGTCCGGCGGGGATCGAATACGAGCGCAGCTGACCGACCTGTTCGCCGACGCCGTTGAGGGAGAACAGATTCGGGAAGGTAGCGCTGATGAAGAGCTGCGTGTCCGCCTGATGAACCGCGCCGGACCCGTCGAGAAAGCGATCCATCGTGAAGAACACCGAGTAGTTCTTGATCGCCGGAGTCCGCCCCTGAAAGTCGGTCTCGAACTGAGGCCCGCGAATGTCGGAGTTGGGCGTGTAGCCGTCGATCGGATTGTAGTTGGGCGACACGTCGAGGTAACCGGCGTTGACCTCGAAATTGTTCTTGTGCCGGTCGACGAAGAACTCGGTGAGGTCCGCATGACCCTGCGGAACCCAGGTCCCGTTCTCGAAGGAATGATCGAAGAAGTAGATCATGCCGTTGCTGTAGTCGCGCGCCTCGGCGCCGGCCTCGATCGTGTTGTCCGTTCCCGCGATGCTGTGATTGGCCAAGACGCCGTCGCTCCAGTAAATGAACGATCCGCCCGGCACCATGTGCTCGTAGCCGTAGGCCTGATCGCTGAACGTGTTGTTGCTCGTCTCGTCGTATCCATGGAACGTCAGTGCGCCGAAGCTCTGGTTGCCGAAGGTTCCCTCGACCTTGGCGCCGCTGTCGAACGGTCCGACCGAGGGCGAGTAGAACACGAGAAACGGCGGCTGCACGTTGGTTCCGGCCGGCGTGCGCGGCCCGGACGCGGCGTTGATGAAGGCGGCGCCCTGCGCGAAGAACGGCCGGTACTCGACGAGTTGGCGCGCAAACTCCTGCGGCACGATCGTCTGCTGATCGATCTCCACGTTGGAGAAGTCGGGATTCAGCGTGCCGACGAAGCGGATCGTCGGGGTCAGCGGATAGCTGACGTCGCCGCCGTAATTTCGTGCGTTCTCCGGCAGAAACGTACCGTTGGGTTGCTGGGCGAAGTTGCGCTCGTTGCCGATGCTTGCGAGCGCGTAGACGTCGGCGCGCGGCTTCGGACGCGTCGCGGCCCCCGCCGCGAGCTGCAGGCTTCCGGCGGCCCAGAAGCGCGTATCCGCGAACGTCGGCCAGGTTCCGGCCGCGGCGTCCGCCATGATCGGGTCCCACACCCAGGAGATGTGCTCGCCCCGAGCGGCCACGCCGCGCACGAAGTTAAAGCGCCACGCCTGCTTTCCGCCGCGCGGCACGCGGAGCACTTCGAGCGGAACGATGAGGACCGCGCTCCACGAGCCCTGGGCGATGTGGCCGGCGGCGCTCCAGCGCGCGCGGAAGCGAACGTTCTCATTGGCCTGTTCGTAGCGCACGCCGCGTGGCGTCGCCTCGAAATAATAGGCATCGCTGCCGGTGCCGCTCGTGTCGAGCCCAATGCCGACGAAGTCGTCGAGCCCGAATCCGACGTCGTTCGTCGTCTGGACGGCGACGACCGGAACGCCCGTTTGCTCTGCCCGCAAGCCGACGTAGAGGTTCTTGTCGTCGTAGAGGAGATAGGCGGTAGTCGCCAGCGTCGCCGGCGAGCGCGTCGTCACGTTGATCCACGGTCCGGCCCCGTCCGGGACCTTGCCCGCCGCCCATGCCGGGTCCGCCAGCGTCGCGTCAAGGGCGAGCGGATGCGGAGCCCGGGCGACCGTGAAGGCGAAGTTTCCGTTCACGGCGGCCCTGACGGGCGCACCGAGCAGTACGAACGCGACGGCCGTCCAAATGCAAGCGCGGAGCACAGCGCAACAAGTCTAACATCGCGCCCTCGCGGGCGCCTTCAATTCGCAGCGATTTGATGGTTCGTTGATGCGAAACGGCACGACGGTTTACACGTTCGGGCACGGCACCGCCGGCGAGGTTGACCTGGCGGCGTTGATCCGCGCCGCGGGCGTGGAGGCGGTCGTCGACGTGCGCAGCCTGCCGAAGAGCCGGGCGCATCCGCACGTCTGGGCGGAGCGCATGGCGCTATGGGTGCCGGATCTTTCAGACGCGCGCTACGAGTGGCGTCCCGCGCTCGGCGGTTTTCGCAAGGCGCGCGCCGATAGTCCAAACACGGGCCTGCGCCATCCGTCGTTTCGGGGATATGCCGACTACATGCAGACGCCCGCATTCGCTGCGGCGCTGGCGCTGCTGGTCGAGGACGCGCGCCGGGGTCGCACGGCGATCATGTGCTCCGAGACCCTCTGGTGGCGCTGCCATCGCCGCCTGATCGCCGACGCGCTCGTCCTCGCTCATCGCGCCGGCGTGCAACATCTCATGCACTCCGGCGCGGCGCAACCGCACCGCTTGACGCCCGGCGTGCGGCTGCTCCCGGCGGGCTACCTGCAGTACGACGAGGTTCCCTAGTGATGATCGGAGCGCGGGGGCGATTGCCGCGCGAGCAGCTCGTCGACGAGCTCGACGATGCCGTTGGCGGCCGCGTGC
>DATDGN010000198.1:0-10030 GCA_036522095.1 Candidatus Cybelea sp.
ATTGCGGCGACGAAGAGCGAGAGCAGCGGATCGATCCACGCCATGTGGGTCAGCGCGATCGCTATTCCGCCGAGAATAACGGCGCTCGCGCCGAGCGCGTCGCCGAGCACGTGAAAGAGTGCGGCGCTCACGTTGAGATCGCGCCGCCCAGCGCGGCGCAGCAGCGTGCCGACGCCGGCGTTGACGGCGAGGCCGGCGGCGGCGACATACGTCATGACGGCGGCGTGCGGCTCGACCGGCGCGGCGAAACGCCGCGCCGCCGCGTAGAGGATCGCGGTCGTCGCGGCGAGCAGCAGCGTCCCGTTGGCGAGCGCGCCGAGCACCTCGATCCGGCCGTAGCCGAAGGTGCGCCGCGGATCGGCGGGCCGCGCCGCGCCGATCGCCGCGAGCAGGGCGAGCGCCATCGCGAACGCATCCATGCACACGTGTGCGGCGTCGCTCGTGAGGGCGAGGCTGCGCGACACGGCGCCGCCCCAAAACTCGAGCCCCGCGACGAGCGCGGTCGCCACGAGCGCCAGCGTGAGCCGGCGTTGCGTCGACATCGTAGCGCTACGCGCCGCGCGCCTTGACGACCAGCACCGCGAGCATCGCGCCGAAGAGCGCGAACGTTTTGCTCTCGGCCGCGATCAGCGCGCGGGCGTCCCACGTAGCTTGCCCCGAGCTTGTCGAAGGGTCTTCCCGCAGCGGATTAAGTCGCGGGATCAGGCGCGGCACGCGTTCGCAATAGCGTTCGAACGCCGCGCCGAATTTCGAGCGCAGGAAGGCCTCCTCGTGCGGCACGATGATCGCGTACACGGCCGCCATCGCTGCCAGCGATCCGCCGACCAGCGCCCAGTGCGCGGCCCACAAATTTCGTCCGGTGAACGCGATCGCGAACCCGGCGGCCGTGATGAAGTTGCCGATGTACAGCGGGTTGCGAACGTAACCGTATGGGCCGCCGGTCACGAGCTTTGGTGCGGTGACCGCGTCGTTGCGCGTCGTAACGCCGGAGTACCCGACCGCCCAGCAGCGTATGAGCTCGCCCGCGAGCGCAAGCGGCAGGCCGAGCGCGATGCTCGCGGCGCTCGGACGTCCGAAGATCGCAAGCGCCGCGGCCGGCAGTACCAGCAGCAGACCGCGGTTCTTAAAGACGAACTCTGGCTGCGTCATCCGCCGGCCGCCGCACGAGCAACGCGCTTTTGCTCCGCGGCATAAATGTCGTGAAGCGAGCGCACGAGAGGAACGTTGGGCTCCCAGCCCGTCTTTGAGCGCAGCTTTGCGGGATCACCGACCGAAAGGGGGAGATCCGTGCTACGGTTACGCTCGGGATCCTCGCGCACCTCGACCGGCACGCGCGCGATCGCGATCAGCTCGCGAAGCACGTCGCGAATCGTGATGGCGCGTCCACTGCAGACGTTGTAGATCTGGCCCGAATCGCCCTCGCGCGCAAGCGCAATGTACGCCCGTACCACGTCGCGCACGTCGAGGAAATCGCGCGCCGCCTCGAGATTTCCAACAAGTAGCTGGGGCGGACCACCCGTCGCGATGCGTGCCAGCTGAGCCGCAAACGATGCGACGACGAATCGCTCGTCTTGGCCCGGTCCGATGTGGTTGAAGGCGCGCGTGATGACGACATCGAGACCAAAGCTGCTAGCTTCTCCCAACAGGATCGTCTCGGCCGCGGCCTTGCTCGCGCCGTAGGGATTGACGGGACGCAGGTCGAGGGTCTCGACGAGGGGATACTCGCCGGCGTCGCGCGCGCCGTACACCTCGGCGGAGCTCGCGAAGACGATTCGCGGCGGCGCGCCCCCCGAGTGGTCGCGAACCGCCGCGGCGAGACGCGCCGTTCCCATGGCGTTGGTCTCGTACGTCTCGAGCGGCGCGCGCAGCGCCTCCGGAACGAAGGTCTGCGCCGCGAGGTGAAAGACGACCGTCGGACGCGACGCCTCGAGGGCCGCGCGCAGCGTCGCAGCGTCGTTCACGTCGACGGGGCAGTCGAACACCTCGGCGCCCGAGTCGCGCAGCGCTGCGAGCAAGTATTGGCCGACGAAGCCGCCGGCGCCGGTTACGAGCGCTCGCACCGCTGGATGTCCGATTCGACCATCCTGGCGACGAGCTGCTCGAAGCTCACGGCCGGCTCCCAGCCCAGCACGCGCCGCGCCTTCCCGGCGTCGCCGATCAGCCGGTCGACCTCGGCGGGCCGGACGAAGCGCGGATCGATGACGACGTACGGCTCGAACGAGCCGAGGCCGGCGACCTCGAACGCGACGCGCAGGAAGTCGCGCACGCTATGCGTTCGTCCCGTCGCGATCACGTAGTCGTCGGCCGCCTCCTGCTGCAGCATAAGGTACATCGCGCGCACGTAGTCGCCGGCGTATCCCCAGTCGCGGTGCGCGTCGAGATTCCCGAGCCGCAGCTCCTTAGCGAGGCCGAGCTTGATGCGCGCCACGCCGTCGGAGACCTTGCGCGTCACGAACTCCTTCCCGCGCCGCGGCGAATTGTGAATCACCATTTCCCCGACACCCGCATGAAAGCGGCCGGTCTCGGTCGACAGATCATAGAGCCAGCCGGCATAGTGAGGATCCTCGACCGCGCGCTTGACGACGCGCAGGTCGGAGCGCAGATGCGCGCCCGTTCGCCCGTGTGCACTAGGCGAACGGAGGTTGATGGAATAGAACGGGCCCGGCCGCTGCGCCGGACCGACCTCGACATTCAAAACACACTCCTGCTTGAGCGCTTTACGCGCAAGCCACCACAGGCCCATTGCGAGCGCCGGCGAGTTCGTCTTGAAGTTCTTAAAGCCGTACGCGCCATTGCCGGCTTTGAGCCCATCGGTTGCGTTGTAGCCTTCCAGAAAGGCCAACCATGCGCTCTCGTCGGCGTTGAGGACGACGCGCGGGACACGCTTGTGTCCGTCCTTTGTATAGCATTCCTCGCGCAGCCACTCGACGAAGCGTGGCGCGCCGTTGAGCGCGAGCGCCCCGACGATCCTGCCCGGAACGAATCCCGACGATGTCGCCGAGTACGTCGTATAGCCCAAGGTTTGACGCCGCCACGCGTCGGCAAAAATGGTGCGCATCGCCTCATCGGAATTCGTAAAAGTGGCACCGACGCGGCCGTTTTGCTCGACGTGAGCGCTCCCGTCCCCGACGAAGGCCCCGAGCATCCATGCGAAATCGCGCGTGGGGTTGGAAAAACTTGGTGGCTCGGGCAGTTGCGCCCGGAGCACCTTGTCGCCTTCGACGACCCCGCGTGCCGGGCAGTCGCCGTCCGACAGAAAGACGTCGTGGTCACCGGTCAGCGTCACGGTCCCGCAGCGCGCCTCGATGCGCCGTACGCCCTTGTTGTCGACGACGGGACGGTGCAGGTACGCCGTTCCGCCAAGGACACGCACGAACCGCTCGCCGTCCCACACCTCCATGCCGTCGCCGAGGTCGAACCGCTGAACGATCGAACCCTTTTCGCGCACGCGAAGCAGCTCGCCGATCGGCAGGACGTCTACGACCGCGTTGCGTCGCACGATGATCGGCGTGTGCGGCGGCACGCTTTCGTGGTTGAAACAGATGCCGCTGCACGCGTAGAGGCCGTACGACTCGCGATAGTTGACGGTGATCCAGTGGCCGTAGACTTTCGCGACGCCGTACGGGCTGCGCGGATAGAAGCCGGTCTCCTCGCTCTGCGGAGACTCAGGGACGTTGCCGAACATCTCGGAGCTGGACGCCTGATAGAAACGTATCGTCGGATCGACGTGGCGAATGGCTTCGAGCACGCGCGTGACCCCCAGCGCGGTGAACTCGCCGGTGAGCACCGGCTGCGTCCACGAAGCCGGCACGAACGATTGCGCCGCGAGGTTGTAGATCTCGTTCGGGCGCACGTCGTTGAGGATGGACGTGATCGAGCTCTGATCGAGCAGATCGCCGGAAACGATCTCGACGTCGTCGACGATGTGCTCGATGCGCTCGTGCACCTCCGTGCTCGTCCGTCGCGTCATGCCCACGACGCGGTAGCCCTTCTCCAGCAGGAGCTCCGCGAGATACGATCCGTCCTGACCCGTGATGCCGGTGACGAGTGCGGTCTTGGCCACGCCGCGCGCTATCCCGGCGCCACAGGCCGGCGCAGGCGCTCGGCCAGCGTGACCGCGACGAAGGCGGCGACGGCGCTCGGGAGCGTGCCGCGCCCGAAGCCCGCGTCGTACCCCAGCTCGCTCGCCAGGCGATTGGTGACGCGCGGGCCGCCGCAGACCAACACCATGCGATCGCGCAGACCCTCGGCCTCCAGCAGCTCGCCGAGCTGCGTGAAGTTCTTGATGTCGCTACCCTTCTGCGTGACGACCTGCGAGGCGAGCAACGCGTCGATGCGGTGCTCCTTCGCATAGCGCACGAGCTCCTCGGGCGCGACCTGGCTGCCGAGGTTGAACGCGTCGAACATGCGATAGCGCTCGAGCCCATAGTCGCCCTTGTAGCCCTTCATGTTGAGGATGGCGTCGATGCCGACGGTGTGCGCGTCGGTTCCGATGCACGCGCCGGCGACGCGGACCTTCCGCCCGATGCGCTCGGCAACGAACGCGTCGATCTCGTCCATCGTCATCGCATGCGCGCCCGCAGAGGGCGCGTGGATCCCGTCGACGTCCACGCCCTCGCGCGTGCTTGCGTACAGCACGAAGAAGGAAAAGCCCGTCGCGATTGGACGGCCATCGGCCACCTGCACGTCGCTGAAGCCCATCTTGCCGGCGAGCTGGCGCGCCGCCTCGTCGGCGGCCTCGCTCCACTCCACCGGCAACGTGAACGAAAGCTGAATCTTTCCGTCGTCTTGCGTATCGCCGTACGGCTTCACGATCCTACTCATGAGGCCACGGCGAATTTCAGCGCTTCTTCGAACGGGTTGAAGTAGTCGCCGGCGCGCGCGAATACGCCCTCGAACCCGCGGCCGCCGTCGGGCGAACGCGAGACGTCGGCAAAGGTCGCGGCCTGGATCGCGGCCATCAGCCCTATCTCGGAGACGCGTCCGAGCAGCGACTCGCACGCGGCGAGCACGTCGCGCGCGCGCCGCTCGATCGTTCCGCCCGGCCGCAGCACGATCTCGTCTCCGAGATGACGCGCGGTGTTCATGATGTAGCGCGCGTTTTCCAGCGAGAGCGCCCGGTCGCCCAGGAACGGCGTGTGAATGGCCTCGGTCAGCATTCCGCAGAGATGGATGCTCTGCCCGGTCATCACCGACGTGAGATTGAACATCGCATCGATCAAGTGTCCCTTGAAGACGTCGCCCGTCATGTGTTTGGTGGGCGGCATGTACTTGAGCGAGGCACGCGGGAAGATCTCGCGGGCGAGCTGGGCCTGAGCGACCTGATAGAGGAAGCTGTCTTCGAGGTCCGGATCGATTTCGTAGGCGTCGCCGAGTCCGATCTGATCGTCGGGCAGGCCGGCGCGATGCGCGAACTCCTCGTTGATGAACTGCGACGCGAGCACTGCGGGCGCCTGATCCACCGCGTCGGCGGTCGTGAGGTAGTTGTCCTCTCCGGTGTTGATGATGATCCCCGAATACGCGTTGAGCATTCGGCTGAAGTGCTGATCCACGAAGGTGCGCTTCATGTTAATGTCGCGGAAGAGGATTCCGTACATCGAATCATTCAGCAGCATGTCGAGCCGCTCGAGCGCCGCCATCACGGCGATCTCCGGCATGCACAGCCCGCTCGCGTAGTTCGTCAGCATCACGTAGCGCCCCAACCGCTCGCCGATCTCGTCGAGCGCCGCGCGCATGATCGCGAAGTTCGCCTGGGTCGCATACGTCCCGCCGAAGCCTTCGGTCGTGGGACCGAACGGCACGAAGTCGAGCAGCGATTGCCCGGTCGAGCGGATGACGGCGATGACCTGCGCGCCGGCCTCGGCGGCGGCCACTCCGGCGCTGCGGTCCTCGTAGATGTTGCCGCTCGCGACGATTACGTAGAGCAGCGGGGGCGGGAGTTGTGGGAGCCGTGCGAGCCGCCGCGCGCGCTCCTCGCGCTGCGCCTCGATGCCGAGCAGCGTCGCCTCGACGTGTGGACGCAGCGCGCCGCGCGCCGCGGCCTCGGGAGTCCGCTCGAACTGCTCGAGCTCGAAGCGACGCAAGCCGAGCGCCTCGCCGAGGGCCGCCGGCTCGAGCCCGGTCTCCGCCAGCGCCTTGCCGAACGCGAGGGCCACGCCGCGCCGGCGCTCGTCCGGGGCCAGCGCGTCCACGACGGCGTTGGGGACCGGGACCTCGTCCGGGGTGATGCCGTCGACGCCCAAGAGGCGCAGGACGGCGCGCTCGACCGACACGGTCGAGTGCGCGGCGATGAACGCCTCCACGGGCGCGACGATGGCCGACGCCAACTCGCGGCAGCGTGCCACGCGCTCCCGGTCGATCTTCAGTTCCACGGTGCAGTCTATCTTATCCGAAGGCCCGGGAAACCCCCAAGCACGCGGCCAGCCCCGCTCGCCATGGCGGCATCGGGATGCCCAGGGCGGCGAGCTTGGCGTTGGAGAGCGCCGAGAAGCGCGGGCGCCGGGCCGCGGCTTTCCACTCCCGCGCCGAAACGGGGTCGATCGCGACGTCCACCCCCGCCAGCCGCGCCGCCTCGGCGGCGAAGTCGTACCAGCTCACGGGACCGGCGTTGACGGCGTGATAGAGGCCGTACGCCGAGCTCTCGACGAGGCGGCGCAGCGCGTCCGCCAGATCTCCGGCGAAGGTCGGCGAGGCGTACGCGTCCGCGACCACCCGCAGCGGCGCGCCCCCGCCGCCGAGCACGCGCTCGAGGAGCCCGGGCCGGCTCGAAGCCGACTCCGCGGGACCGTACACGCCGCAGGTGCGCACGACGAACGCGCGGCCCCCGAGCGCCTCCACGAGATACTCGCCGGCGAGCTTCGACGTGCCGTAGACCGAGAGCGGATGCGGCGCGTCGTCTTCGGTGTACGGCGAGCCCGCCGCGCCGTCGAAGACGTAGTCCGTGCTCAGCGTCACGAACACGACGCCCGCGTCGCGCGCGGCGCGCGCCGCCGCGGCGACGGCGATCGCGTTGGTCAAAAAAGCCGGCACGGGCTCGGTTTCGCAGCGGTCCACGTCGTGAAACGCGGCGCAGTTGACGAACGCGTCGGGCCGGATGCGGGCGACCTCGCGGGCGAGCACGCCGTCGTCGCGCAGGTCGAACTGGCCGCGTGCGGGAGCGACGATCTCGCAGTCGCGCCAGCGCCGTCGAATGGCCGTTCCGAGCCGCCCGGAACCGCCAATCAACAAGACGCGCTTCACACCGTCGACCGCCGGCCCGTCGTATTACGTTGTGCGATCAACGCAATCGCGACCGCGAGCGCGGCCGCGAGGTTCCCCACGACCATGATCTCCACGACGGTCGCGAGCGTCGGATGGATCGCGGCGATCGCGCCGAGCGTTCCGAACGTGCAGATGAAGAGCGGCACCGTGAACGCCAAGCGGTGCGTCGCGATGCCATAGAACGTCAGCGCATTCGTCAGCGCCAGCATGACCATCGCCAGGCCGTACGTCACGAGCAGCGGAGACGCGGCGTCGAAGGCGTGCCCGACCAGCGCGTGCAGCACGTCGGTACCGAAGAAACGGAAGACGAACAACCCGCCGCACGCGACGACTCCGAACATCAATAGGCTGGCCACCAGCACCTCGCGCGTCTGCGCGCCGCGCGCGTGACGGTCGGCCGCCTGCGGCAGCAGCACCGTCGGGATGAATCCGACCAGATAGAGCAGGATCTTTCCGCCCAGCGAGGCCGCCGCGTATAACCCCGCTGCGTGCGCGTCGAAAAAGTGCTTCACCAAGACGACGTCGGCCGAGCCCATCAGCGTGACCGCGATCGTGGCCGCGGCCGCGCCCGCCCCGGCGTTGAGGATCCGCCGCCAATCGTAGCGGACGCGATGCGCTTGCGCTCCGGCGTAGCGCCGGCGCAGGCGCGCCGCAAGATAGATCAGTGCGGCGAGCGGTCCGAAGAGGAAACCCGCGATGCCGCCGCCGAGCTTGAGCCCGATCGCGATGAGCACGCCGATCCCGAGCACCTTCGCAATGCCTTCGACCGAGTTGGAAATCGCGTATCCGAAGAAATCCTGCGTTCCTTGCGCGACCGCGCGCAGCGCGCTCACGAACAGCGCACCGCCCGCGATGAGGCCGACGAACGGTACGGACCAGACGGGGACGTGCAGGAACCGCGCGAACGGAACGGCGCCGAGCGCGGCGATCACGAGATAGATCAATGCGAGCTTCGCGAACGCGCCGGCGACGCTGTCAGTCAGGCCGCGGAGATGTCCGTCGTCGTGCAGCGCGCGAAACTCGGCCGCGAGCTGCGCGACGACCGGCGCGACGAAGGCCGCGGGGAACGCGAGGATCACCGCGGCGTTGAGCAGCGCGTAGAGGCCGCCGTAAACGGTTACGCCCAGTTGGCGGCTCGCGATCGCGTGCGCGACGAAGCCGCAGACGTTGAGCACCATGCTCGCCGAAAAGACGAGCACGCTCTGCTTGAGCATCGCGCTCGCGCGAAGGCGTTCGAGTCCACGCCGCAGCACCAGCGTGCCCGGTGGACTCACGCTTCCGTTCATAGTACCCTCGTTCTCATGGAGATCGAGCATTTACCTCTCACCGGCGCTTTGGTACTTACACCGCGGATCTTCGCGGACGAACGAGGCTATTTCAAGGAAACCTACTCGCTCGATCGTTATCGCCAATGCGGCGTCGAAGAAACGTTCGTGCAAGACAACCTTTCGCTGTCGCGGCGCAACGTCTTGCGAGGACTTCACGGCGACGCGCGAATGGCCAAATTGGTGGGGGTCCTGCGGGGCAGCGTCTTCGACGTGATCGTGGACCTAAGGGCCTCGAGCCCCACGCGCCGGCGCTGGTACGGGACGGTGCTGAACGCGGACCAAGGCAAGCAAATTTACGTTCCCAAAGGCTTTCTACACGGCTTCCTCGCGCTCGAAGATGAAACGCTCGTCGCGTACAAGCAGAGCGCCGCGTACGACCCCGTGCACGAGGTCTCCGTCGCCTGGAACGACCCGGACTTAGGAGTCGAGTGGCCGCTCGGCCAGGGGCAGCCGATCCTGTCCGGCCGCGACGCCGCGTCCCCGCCTTTGCGTTCGCTGCACGGCGCGTAACAAACGGCGTCCCGCCGAGGTAAGAGCCGCCAGAGGAACAGAAACGAGGGGGGATGGCATTCCGTGATCAGAGCGACGAAGCTCTGGTGCAACGAGTGCGCTCCGGCGAAAGGGAGCTCTTCGGCGTGCTAGTGGATCGCTACAAGCGCGGCATCGCGAACTTCATCGGCGCGACGGTGCGCAGCTCTTCCGAAACGGCGGACCTTTCGCAGGAGACGTTTCTGCGTGCATACGCTCATCTGGGGACGTTCAACCCGCAGCTCGGAAAGTTCTCGACCTGGATCTACCAAATTGCGCGAAACGTGATTCGAACCTATCTTTCAAAGTCGCTGCGCGCGCCGCAGCTTCAGGAGCTCTCGCCGGAGCACGGCATCGAGAGCTCGCTTCCCGATCTCTCGCGCGACGCCGACCCGGCGGGCGGCGTGCTGCGCGAGGAGGCGGAGCGCGAGCTGCGCTCCGCGCTGGCCGAGCTCCCGGAGCGCACGCGTACCGTGTTGGCGCTGCGCTACTTCGACAACATGGAATATCAGACGATCGCGAGCACGCTCGGACTCTCGCTCGGCAACGTGAAGACGCTCATCCATCGCGGCAAGGTCGCTCTCACGAAGAAGATGCGCGAGCGCGAGGCCGCCGCGGTCGAAGCCCTCGCGTATCCCGCCGCGAAGGGAGGCACGAATGCGCTGCTCCTCGTGTGAGCCGCTGCTGGATGCCTATCTCGAGGCGAGCCTCCCGCCGCGGCAGGGCGGCGCGGTCGCCCGGCACCTGCACGCGTGCGGCCGCTGCGCGGCGCTCCTGCGTGAGCTGCGGGTGATCGACGCGCTGCTCGAGACCGCGCGCCCGCCCGGCAGCGTCGGCGCAAACTTCACCGCTTCCGTGGTGACGGCCGCGCGGGTCGCGCCGCCGCGGGCTCGCCGCCGCATCCCGTTCGGCCT
>DATDGN010000199.1:0-6548 GCA_036522095.1 Candidatus Cybelea sp.
CAACACCGCGGTGGTCAACGTCAACCGAACGGTGATCAACAACACATTCGTCAATAGGACCGTGATCCACGGCGGCGTCTCCGGTGGCTCGCGCGTGAGCTTCAACGGCGGCCGGGGCGGAATCAGGGCGCGACCGACGACGGCGCAACTGGCCGCGCGACGGGGCGGCGTTGCGGGAACCGCCGCACAGCGCGCCAACGCGCGAGTGGCCGCACGCGATCGCAACATGCTCGCCGCCGTGAACCACGGCCGGCCTCACGTCGCGGCAGTGCAACGGCCGCTCGGTGCGACGCATCGCCCGGCCGGCATGCACGCGATCACCGCGGCTGATCGCCACACCGCGCATCTGGCGATGCGGCACGGCACGGTCAGTGCGGCCACGCATCGTAGTGCAGCGGCCACGCATGGCAGCGTGAGCGCTGCCACGCATCACGGCGCAGCTGCCACGCATCACGGCGCAGCTGCCACGCACGGCAGCATGAGCGCTGCCACGCATCACGGCGCAGCGGCGACGCACGGCGGCATAAGCGCGCCCATGCATCATAGCGCAGCCGCATGGCATGGTAACATCACAAACGGACGAGGCTATTCGCACGCAGCGTACGGCGGACGTCCCGCCGGCGGCGGCTTCTCGCACCCGTCATACCGTGGTGGCCGCCCCGCCGGCGGCGGCTTCTCGCACCCGGCATACGGTGGTGGCCGTCCCGCCGGCGGCGGGGGTGGTGGCGGTAGAGGCAGACCACCCCGACTGTGAGTGAGACCTTGAGCTGAAAAGAAGCGCGTTACGCGCTGGTGGGAATCCGAAACGGATTCCCACTTTTTTACGGGCGCTCGTGAGGAAGGGCCGGCTCTGCCCGGCAGCGCAGGTGACGACGATGAACCCTTTGCGCTACTTCTCGTGCAAGGCCGCCATCGCATTGGCTGCCGTCGTCTTTGTCCTCTCTTCTCCCGCAGCTGCAAGCGCCGCCACGCCGTCCGCAACAACAATCGAGAGCGTCGTCCGCAGTTTCATCGCAAAGAACCACCTGAAGGCGGTCATCGTGCAGGTGCGTTCGAACGGGAGCGACGCCTACACGGGCGCGTTCGGCGATTCTATGACCGGCGTGCCCGCCACGGCGGACATGCACTTCCGCAACGGCGCGCTAGCGTTCACGTACATGGCGACCCTCCTGCTCGAATTCGTCGACCAGAAGAAGGTCTCGCTGGACACCAAGATCGCGCACTTCTTTCCCGAGCTCCCACGCTCGAACCGAATCACGCTCAAGGATCTCGCGCAGATGACGTCGGGCTACGCCGATTACGTTTATCAAAACTCGTTCCAAGATGCCCTCTATCGCGACCCGTTCCGCCAGTGGACGCCGGAGCAACTGATCCGCATTGGAACAACCGGTCCCGAGCAGTTCGCTCCCGGCACCAACTGGGGATACTGCCATACCAACTACGCGATTCTCGGCCGAGTTCTCGAGAAGATCGCGGCCATGCCGCTCCCCGCTGCGCTGCAACGGTACGTCTTGGAGCCAATGGGCCTGAAACAGACGACCCAGTCCGCGACAGCGGTGGTTCCGCAGCCGGTCTTGCACGCGTTCACGTCGGAACGCCGCCCGATCCTCGGCATTAAGCCCGGCGTGCCGTTTTACGAGGAGGCGACCTATTGGAATCCGTCCTGGACGACGATCGACGGGGCGGTCGAATCGACGGACATCACGGATCTCGGCGTCTCGATCGAGGCGGTTGCGTCCGGGAAGCTCTTATCGCCCGCGTCCTCCGCCGCGCAGATCACTCCCCATCTGATTGGCTTCGGACGCGCACAGAAAGGTTGTCCGGCCTGCCGGCGCGGCAGCGTCGAGCTGAGCTACGGCCTCGGCGTAATTCTTTCCGGCCCGTGGATCACGCAGACACTCGGTTTCGCCGGCGCCTCGGGTGCGGTCGGCTACCTTCCGGCGCAGAAGCTGAGCATCGCGGTGGAAGCGACGAACGGGCCGGGAGCCTACGACGCGAAGGGCAACGCCGGGCTCGGCGCGGTCGCGCTCTTTCAGGCGCTCGCCAAGGCAATCGCCCCCAACACGCTGCCGGCGGGACGGCGTTGAACCCCTAACGCATGAGTTGGCGCTGCCCGCGGTGCCGTCGCAGCTTTCGCCGGGCGAATCAGCGCCACGCCTGCGGCACGGGTGAGGGAACCGATTTGCTCAAGGACCGGCCGGCGACGCTCGTGCAACTCTACGAAAAGCTGGAAGCAACGGTGCGCGGCTTCGGCAACGTGGAGGTCGTGACGCGCCACCGCTACGCGCTCTTCCGCACGACGCGCATCTTCGCGGACCTTACGGTTATGCGCGAAGCGCTACGCGTCGTGGTCCACCTCGCCGGCAAGGCGAACGAACCGTGTTTCATCAAAATCGGGCGGGACGGCAAACGGGTCTCACACGTCGCGCTCGTCCGAACGCCCGCAGAGCTGCGTCGCATCGTGCCCTTCCTCCGCGAGGCGTTCGCTCTCGCGAAGAGTGAAGAGCGTCTCCGCATCGAACCTTCGCAAGCCCCGGAATTCTAAAAGGAGTTTTTCTAATGACGGTATCTTCTCCGTCGCAGGCGGCTTCAACGGACGAGCTAGCGACGATTGCGCAAGAGGCATACATTTATCTGTATCCGCTCGTGGTGATGGATCTGACGCGGAAACAGCTGACCAATATCGATGCGAGCGTTAATCCGATCGGCGGGCCGGCCAATGCGTTCACGCACATCCGGGCATTCCCACCCGCCGAGATGCGCGCGGTGGTGCGCCCCAACTTCGACACGCTCTATTCCAGCGCGTGGTTAGACCTCACCGAGGAGCCGGTGGTGGTCTCGACGCCCGACACGGGCGGACGCTACTTCCTGCTGCCGATGATTGATATGTGGACCGACGTGTTTGCGGTTCCCGGCAAGCGTACAAACGGCACCGGCGCCGCGAGCTTCGCGATCGTACCGCGCGGCTGGTCCGGGACGCTGCCGAAGGACGTTGCGCGCATCGACGCGCCGACGCCGCACGTCTGGATCATCGGGCGCACTCAGACCAACGGCGTCAAGGACTACGCCGCCGTGCACAAGGTCCAGGACGGCTACACGATCTGGTGCCTATCCGACTGGGGCAAGACGCCACGTAAGCCCGAACAGAAGATCGACCCGAGCGTCGACACCCAGACCGAGCCGCTGCGGCAGGTCAACGCAATGGCGCCGGTCGCGTATTTTACCTATGGCGCCGAGTTGATGAAACTGCATCCGCCGCACCTGACCGACTGGTCGATTTGCGCCCGCATGGCGCGAATCGGACTGGAAGCGGGCAAGAGTTTCGACGCCGGAAAGGGCGGTGCCGACGTCTTGGCGCGCGGGGCGGCGGCCGGCCTTCAACTGATGCACGACAAGGCACCCACGCTGGCTCGAGTCGTCAACGGCTGGGGGACGAACACCGACACGATGGGCGTGTACGGCGATTACTACCTCAAGCGCGCGATCGTTGCGGCCATGGGCCTCGGGGCGAACCAGCCCGAGGACGCCATCTATCCGCTCAACGTCACGGACGCCGATGGGCGACCCGTCATGGCCGAAAACCACTACGTCTTGCATTTCGATAAAGACGAGCTGCCGCCGGCCGGCGCTTTTTGGTCGCTCACGATGTATGACGCCGAAGGTTTTCAAGTGGCAAATACGATCGACCGGTTCGCGATCGGCGACCGCGATGCGCTCGAGTTCGATGCGGACGGTTCGCTCGATCTCTACATCCAGCACGAGAACCCGGGACCTGAGAGGGAATCGAACTGGCTGCCGGCACCGGACAAAGGCGCCCTCGGACTCACGCTGCGCCTGTATGCGCCTCAGCCGCAGGCTCTTGACGGGCGCTGGAATCCGCCACCGATCAAACGCGTGAGCTAATGCATGGCGCCGCGCGTTCTAGGCATGGTGGTCCTCCTCGGCGTTCTCATCTTCATCAACTATATCGATCGCGGGAACTTATCGACGGCCGCGCCGCTGATCAAGAGCGAGCTGAACCTCTCGGCGACGCAGCTCGGATTTCTCCTGACGGCGTTCTTCATTACGTACATGCCGGTTCAGCCGTTTGTAGGGTGGCTCGTCGACCGCTTGGGGGCCAGCCGCGTCCTCGTGGCCGGCTTCCTCCTTTGGTCGCTGGCCACTATACTCAGCGGACTCGCCGGCGGGTTCGCGGCGCTGTTCGCGTGCCGCTTGCTGCTCGGCACCGGAGAATCGGTGACGTTCCCCGCCATCTCGCATTCCTTGGCCGAGAGCGTCGGCGAAACGCAGCGCGGCTTTGCAAACGGCATCGTCTTGTCCGGAATATCGTTTGGCCCGGCGTTCGGCATCTTCTTTGGCGGACTGGTGATCGCGGCGTACGGGTGGCGCTCGTTCTTCATCTGGTTCGGCGTACTGAGCTTGCTATGGGTGGTAGCCTGGCTCGCCATTGCGCAAAAGGATTCGCGGACTAGCACCTCCGAGCCACCGGCGCAGTCGCCGCCGATTAAGCTCGTATTGCGCGAGCCGTCTCTGTGGGGCGCGTCCGCCGGCGCCTTTTGCTCGAACTACCTGCTCTACTTTCTCCTCACGTGGATTCCGTACTATCTCGTACACGAGCGGCATTGGACGCTGCCGCAGATGGCACGCATCGGCGGGATCACGTTCTTGCTTATGGGAACGACCATGGCTTGCTCCGGATGGATCGCCGACCGCTTTATTCGACGCGGCATAACGCCGACCGTGGTGCGAAAGACCGTGTTTGGAATCGGCGCGGTTGTCGCGGCGGTCTCGTTGATCGGCGTGGCACACTCGAACAATCTCGCCTCGGTCGCGTGGCTGTTCGGTGTCGGCGTCGGTGACGGCTTCTTGCACGCCAACAACTTCGTCGTCGGCCAGACTATTGCGGGACCGGAGGCGGCCGGACGATGGGCCGGCATTCAAAATACGCTCGGCAACATTTCGGGCGTCATCGCACCATCGCTCACCGGCATCCTCGTGGACCGCACCGGAAGCTTCGTGTTGCCCTTCACGATCGCCGCGGTACTGGCAGTCCTCAGCGGCAGTGCGTGGATCTTCCTCGTCGGCAAGATCGAGCCGATCGATTGGCGCGACCGGCTCGCCGGCCTACTCCGTCCCATTCCCAGTTAGGGCGGAATTGGCGGCGCGGGCTGGAATATTCACGCCTGGAGCAGCTTTTCGGAGGAGCTAAGATGATTAGAACCTTTGCTATTACGTGCTCGATCCTCGCACTGGCCGGAACGCTCGTCGTCGCGTCGGCCGCGCCGGCACCGACGGTGGTCTCGCCGTCACAAATTCACTGGGTCCCCGGCACCGGAGCGCTCAAGGGCACGCAAGTCGCGAATTTGTTTGGAAACCCCGCGAAACCCGGGGCTTTCGTTACCCGCGTTCACATGCCGGATGGCATCACGCTCGGGCCGCACTTTCACCCGGTACTGGAAAATGTCACGGTGTTGCAAGGCACGCTCATGATCGGTATCGGCGATAAAGTGGATGTGGCGAAGATGGTTAGCCTGCCCGCCGGTTCATTCTTCTCGGTGCCGCCCAACGTGCATCATTACGCGATGTCCAAAGGCGACACGATAATCCAGCTCAACGACGTCGGTCCGTGGGCGATGACACCTGTGAAGATGTAGAGGAACGAAGCGCTTTGAGCGCTTCGCGATTTGCGTTAGTTAAGGGATGCTCCGGGCCCAGCGCCCTCTCGCGAATCGACAACGCCCGCGAGAATAAAGCCTCCGCCTCTCGGTAACGGCCTTGTTCGCGATAGGTTAGCGCGCAATCGTTCAGGCTCTCCGCAACCTCGGGGTGGTCAGGCCCGAACGCCTTCTCGCGAATCGCCAGTGCCCGCGCATGAAGCGGCTCCGCGTCAGCAAAGCGCGCCTGTGCTCGGTAAAGGTTCGCGAGGTCGTTCAGACTTTGCCCAACGTCGGGGTGATCCGGCCCGAGCGCCTTCTCCCAAATCGCTAGGGCGCGCGTCTGAAGCGACTCTGCTTCGGCATATCGCCCTTGGTGGTGGTGTACGCTTGCGAGGTTGTTCAGGCTTTGCGCAACGTTGGGATGATCCGGTCCATGCGCTTTCTCCTTGATCGCCAGCGCGCGCGCGTGAAGAGGCTCGGCCTCCGCATAGCGCCCTTGCTCCACGTACACAACCGCGAGGTTATTGAGGGTGGCCGCAACGTCGGGATGATCGGGTCCGAGCGCCTTCTCCCGAATTGCCAAGGCCCGCGTATGCAGCGGCTCGACCTCCGCATAGCGCCCCTGGTCTGCGTACACAATCGCGAGGTTGTTCAAGCTATGCGCGACGTGGGGATGATCGGCCCCGAGCGCTTTTTCCCAAATCGCCAGCGCGCGCCTGTAGAGCGACTCCGCCTCGGCGTAGCGCCCTTGATTCCAGTACGCGAGCGCGAGGTTGTTTAGGCTACGGGCAACGTCGGGATGATCCGGCCCGACCGCCCGCTCCGAAATCGCAAGCGCGCGCAAAGAGAGTAACTCCGCGGATCCGTACTCGCCGCGCTGCCAAAAGTATC
>DATDGN010000200.1:0-10821 GCA_036522095.1 Candidatus Cybelea sp.
GCTGCTGTTGCGCGTCTTCCGCGACGGGCGCAGGGCGACGCTCTCGACCTCCGACTTCTCGCCGGAGGGGATCGCCGAGGCCGTGCGCCGCGCGGTGGCGCACGCGGAGCTGGTCGCGGCCGACGAGTACGCGGGGCTGCCGGACCGCGTCGGGACCGACGGCGAGAATCTGAGCCTGAGCGATCCGGCGATCGCGGAGCGCGACAGCCAAGAGAAGATCGACGAAGCGCTGCGCCTAGAGCGCCTCATCCGCGAGGCCGACGCGCGCGTCGTCAACTCCAGCGGTTCGCACTACACGGATGCGGTCGCGGTCACGGCGCTCGCGAACACGAACGGCTTCGCGGCCGGGTATGCGTGGACACGCGTGGGCCGGTCCACCGGACCGGTCGCGCTGGACGGCGGCGTCAAGCGCATCGCGCACTACGCGACCGCGGCGCGTCACCAGCGGGATCTCGAGGGGCTCGAGGCGGTCGCGACCACGGCGGTTCGCCGCGCCGTCGACCTGTTCGGCGCGCGCAAGCCGCCGACGATGCGCGTGCCGGTCATCTTCGAGCGCGACGTTGCGGCATCGATCCTCGACGACGTCTTCGCCGCCGTCTCGAGCGCGAACGTCGCCGTGGCCAACTCCTGGCTCACCGGACGGGTCGGGAACAAGATCGGCAGCGACCTCGTGTCGGTGATCGACGATGGGCGGCTGATCGCCGGCCTCGGCAGCGCCCCCTTCGATGGCGAGGGCGTCCCGACGCGGCGCACGCCGGTCTTCGAGCGCGGCGTCCTGCAGACGTTCCTGTATGACACGTATTACGCGCGAAAGCTGGGAGCGGCGAGCACCGGCAACTCGACCGGCGGCGGGGTGGGACCGTCCAACTTCTATCTGGAGCCGGGCTCGATGACGCTCCAGGAGATGATCGCCGCGACGCCGCTCGGCGTGCTCGTGGTCGACACGATCGGCTTTGCGACCGAGCACGCCTCAGGCACGTATAGCCGCGGCGCACGCGGTTTTTTCATCGAGGGCGGCGAAATCGCTTATCCGATCGATGAGTTTACCGTCGCGGGGCAGTACGCGGAAATGCTGGGCGGCGTCGACGCCGTCGCGAACGACTTGCGTTTCGACGGGGCCGTCGTCTCGCCGTCGTTTCGCGTCGCCGAGATGACGGTTAGCGGAAACTAGGGGGTACATGATTACGCAGCCCGCCATCGCCCTGACCCTGATCCTGCGCATCGACATGCCCAACGAGGCGGGGGCGTTCGGCGTGCTCGCCAACGCGATCGGCGACGCAGGCGGGACGATCAGCGCCGTCGACATGCACTCGGTCGCGAAGGGCCGGGTCGTGCGCGACGTCACGATCGGCGTCGCGTCCGAGGCCGTCGCCAACGACCTGCGCCGTGCCGTCGAAGCGATCGACGGAGCGCGCATCATCTTCGCGAACGACTCGACCTTCCTCGCGCACGTCGGCGGCAAGATCCGAGTCGATCCGAAGATGGCGGTGAAGAACCGCCAGGATCTCTCGACGGTCTACACGCCGGGCGTGGCGCGCGTGTCGATGGCCATCGCCGCGGATCCGAGCAAGGCGTTTCAGCTGACGGTCAAGCGCAACACGGTCGCCGTCGTCACCGACGGCACCGCGGTCCTCGGCCTCGGCGACATCGGACCGCTCGGTGCGCTGCCGGTGATGGAAGGCAAGGCGATGCTCTTCAAGCAGTTCGCCGGGATCGACGCGTTTCCGATCTGCCTCGACACCAAGGACGTCGACGAGATCGTCGAGACCGTCGTGCGCATCGCGCCGGTCTTCGGCGGCATTAACCTAGAAGACGTGAGCGCGCCGCGCTGCTTCGAGGTCGAGAGCCGGCTGATCGAGGCGCTCGAGATTCCCGTGATGCACGACGATCAGCACGGCACGGCGGTCGTCATCCTGGCGGCGCTGATCAACGCGGCCCGCGTGGTGCGCAAGCCGCTGTCGGAGTTGCAGGTCGTCGTGTCGGGCAGCGGCGCCGCGGGGACCGCGACGATCAAGATGCTGCTCGGCGCAGGCGTCAAAGACGTGATTCCAGTCGACCGCGCCGGGGCGCTGAACCGCACCGACCACTACGAGAATCCGCACTGGCGGTGGCTCGCGGAGCACACCAATCGCGAGAACCGCCGCGGGTCGCTGCGCGACGTGCTCGAGGGCACGGACGTGTTCATCGGCGTCTCCGCGCCGGGCATCCTGCAGCCCGAGCACATCGCTCGGATGACGCGCGATCCGATCGTGTTCGCGATGGCCAACCCGACGCCGGAGATCATGCCCGACGTCGCGGCGCCGGTCGCGGCCGTCATCGCGACCGGCCGCTCCGACTTCCCGAATCAGGTGAACAACCTGCTCGCGTTTCCCGGGATCTTCCGCGGGGCGCTCGACGTGCGTGCGCGGCGCATCACCGACCGCATGAAGCTCGCGGCGGCGTACGCGATCGCAGAGATCGTCACGGAGGCGGAGCTTAGCCCGGAGTACGTGATTCCGAGCGTCTTCGATCCGCGCGTCGTCGACGCAGTGGCCAAGGGCGTCGCGGCGGCGGCCGTCGAGGACGGTGTCGCTCGACGCATACCGACGAAAGACCAAATGGAGGATCTCAGCGCCAACGTCTGACCCGGGCGAGCTCCTCGAAACGCTGAAGCTCGAGCCGAGCGACCCGCGCCCGCTCTACGTGCAGCTCGCCGACCGCATCGTGGATGCGATAGAGAGCGAGTCGGTCGTGCCCGGCGATCGTTTGCCTCCGATGCGCGATCTCGCGCGCGCGCTGGGCTGCGCTCTCGTGACGGTCTCCCAGGCATACGAACTGCTCGCGGCGCGCGGCCGCGTGATCGCGCGGCCCGGGAAGGGCACGTTCGTCGCGGCGCTGCCGGATAGCGGCGAGCCTTTCGCGCGGCGCTGGGAACCCGACGTCGGGCGGTTCGCGCGCGCCGCGCGCCTGGAGGGCGTGATGGAGCGCCTGACGCACGCGACGGAGCCCGGTGCGATCAGCCTCGCGAGCGGCCATCCGGCGCCCGAGACCTTCCCGCTGCACGATTTCGCCCGTGCCTTCCATCGCACGCTCCTCGACGATTCGCCCGAATTGATGCAGTACCGGTCCTCTACGGGCGATCCCGAGCTGTGCGCGCGGCTCGCGTCGTTTCTGCGCCAGCGCGGATGCGGCGCGGAGCCCGTGGACATCATCGTGTGCTCGGGCGCGCAGCAGGCCGCGGACATCGTCGCGACTGTGCTGCTCGACGACCGCAGCGTGGTCGCGAGCGAGAGCCCGACCTATTGGGGCAGTCTCGGCGTGTTCGACGCCCGCGGCGTGACGTACGTCGAGGTGCGCGGCGACGCGGACGGCGTGCGCTCCGACGACGTCGAGCGGGTGTTCGCGGAGTATCGCCCGCGGCTCTTCTATGTCAATCCCGTCGCGGCGAATCCAACCGGCGCGGTGCTGCCGGGGCGCCGCGCGAAGCAGATCGTGGCGCTCGCGCGCCGCTACGACGTCGTCGTGCTCGAGGATCAGACTGGCTGGCAGCTGACCTACGACGCGCCGGCACCGCCGCCGCTCGCCGCGCACGACACGGACGGCCGCGTCATCTTGATGGAGAGCCTCTCGAAGTCGATCTTCCCCGCGTTGCGGATCGGCTATCTCTACGCGAAGGGCGGCATCGCGGAGGCCCTCGAGGCCGCCAAAATTCAAGCCGACGTCTTTACTTCGACGCTCACACAGCGCGCGCTGTGGCGCTTCATGGACAGCCCGGCATATCAGCGCCACCTGCGTTCGACGCGCGCGCTGTACCGCAAGCGTCGCGACGCGTTCGTCGAGGCGCTGTCGCCCGTGGCGCCCTGGGCGGAAGTGCGTTCGCCCGGCGCCGGCGTCAACGTGTGGCTCCCGCTGCCGCCGCGCATCTCGACACAGGCCGCCTTCGACGCGTGTGCGCGCGAGGGCGTGCTCATCATGCCGTCGGAGCCGTTCTATCCCACGCGCAGCGGACCGCCCGCGCTGCGCCTCTCCTTCGGCGACCTCGGCATCGAAGGTGCGAACGAAGGCATCGCGCGCCTCTCCCGAGCCTTCGCGAAGCTTACTCCCGCCGCGACGTGAGCGTGCGTTCTTCCACGCGGATGCGCCACGAGAGCAGCGACGCGTTGAGGATCGAGAAGACGATGGCGATCTCGATAGCGCCGAAGGCGAGCGGGAGAAGGGCGATCTCGGCGCAGACGATGATGTAGTTGGGATGCCGCACGAAGCGGTAGGGACCGAGGCGCACGAGCGGCGCGCCGGGTACGCTGATGATCCGCGTGGTCCAGTACGGTCCGAGCGTCGCTATCGTCCACAGACGCAGCGGCTGCAGCGCCGCGTAGATGCCAAGCAGCCACCAGTTCGGCGAAGTCTGAGGCGGCACGAACACGGCCATGCTGACGAGCCACGCCGCGTGCAGCAGCACGATGAACGGATACTGCACGGCGCCCGCCTCCACGCCGCCGCTTGCGAGCAATCGCCGCGTGTTCCGCGCGGAGTAGAATAGCTCGACGACGCGCTGCAGCGCGACGAGCGCCAGAACGATCCAGAGAATATCCTTCGACAGGCTCAGGATGACAGGTCGTTGGCGAGCAGCGTGAAGCCGGCGGTGAAGCCTGGTCCGAGCGCGCTGACGAGCGCCCGCCGCCACGGCTGCGAGTCGCCGATCGCGCGTTCCAGGACGAACATGACGGTCGCGGCCGACATGTTGCCGTAGTCGCGCAGCACGTCGCGCGAGGTGGCGAGCGTGCCCGGTTGGAGCTCGAACGCGACCTCGAGCGCGTCGAGCACCTTTGCTCCGCCCGGGTGGCAGATGAAGCTGTCGATGTCGCGCAGCGTCAGGCCGTGCTCGGCGAGGAACGCGACGGCCACGTCGTGGAGCTTTGTCGTGACGAGTTCTGGAATGTCGCGCGAGAAGATCGCCCTGAGCCCCTCCCGCGTGACGTCCCATCCCATGACGTCGAGCGAGTCGGGCCACGTGTATTCGCCGCCTCCGGTGATGCGCGCCCCCTCGCCCTCGCTCGAGATCAAAGCTGCGGCGGCGCCGTCGCCGAAAAGCGCCGTCGCGACGATGTTGCTCTTGGTGAAGTCGTCGCGGCGAAAGCAGAGCGCGCACAGCTCCACGACGAGAAAGAGCACGAGCGAGCCGGGATCGTTGCGCGCCATCGCGGCGGCGCGCGAGAGGCCGATGGCGCCGCCCGCGCAACCGAGTCCGAAGATCGGCAGGCGCCGGACGTCGCGGCGCAGCCGCATGCGTTCCATGAGGAGCGCGTCGAGGCTCGGCGTCGCGATGCCCGTCGTCGAAACGGCGACGATGGCATCGATCTCGCCGATGTCGCGGCCGGCCGCGGCCAAAACTCGCAGCGTTGCCGCTTCCAACAGGTCGAGCGCGGAGTCGAGATAGACGCGGTTGCGCTCCGGCCACTCATGCAGGTCCTCGTACCACTCGATCGGCACGCTGGAGTAGCGGCGATCGATGCCGGTGTTGCCGAACATTGGAAGCAGCCGCATGATCTCGCGGGAACGCGGCCCGAGCGCGAGTTCGATGCGCCGCGTCACCTCCGCTTGACCCAGCTCGTAGGGAGGGACGGCCGTGGCGACCGCAAGCACGCGGGCGTCCTGATTCATCGAGCGCCGTGCCGCCTGTTCCGGCAGGGTACGCGGGACCGTCCTGGTAATGGCATACCTCCCGTGTTGTTTAAGCCATTTGCAGCGGCGCTGTTGGGCGCCGTTTTATTGGGTGCCGGGCCTCGCCCTGCACCGCTGATTATGTATTCTGCACCGGCGGGCGTCCGCCCAACCGGCGCCGATCGCATCCACCCGACGAGCGCCATCCTCCCTAACGGCCGCATCGCGGCCCCGGTAGGCGAAAGCTTGTTCGTCGGAGCGAACCCGCTGGGCCTGGCGCTTTCGCCGGACGGCCGCTATGCCATTGTCTCCAACGGCGGCAACGGCTCGGCGACGATGACGCTCGCCTCGGGCGGAATGTTAGTGCGCGGTTACTCGCTCGCGGTGGTCGATACGCGAAGCATGAAACTCGCGAGCGTCTATCACGACGCGTCGGCGTCGTTCTTCATGGGCGTCGCGGCTGCGCGCGATCCGAGCGATGCGTCGCGCACGATCGTGCTCGCGTCCGACGGCGGCGCGGGCGTCGTGCGCGTCTACGATCTCGACGCGGCCGGTCAGCTCACGCCCGAGGCGCAGCCGATCGCGTTGTCCGCGCAGGGCAGCCGCCACGCGTTCCCCGCCGGAATCGCGATCGCACGCGACGGGCGCACCGCGTACGTTGCGGACAACCTGGGCGACGCGGTGGTCACGATCGATCTCGCGACGCGCGCGGTCCAGCGCTCGGTGCCCGTCGGCGACTTCCCTTTTTACGTGGCCGCGGGCAGCGCCGCGGTTCTGGCCACCGGTAGCGGCCTCTCGAGCTACAGCGCGATCGCGCCGCCGGTCAGCCAGCCGCGCTTCGCCGCGCCGGCCTTCGATCCGTCGCGCTCCTCGTCGCTCACCGTCCTAGCTCTCGGCGGATCGAATCCGGGCGATCCGGCGGCGGTTCGGATGGATCCTGCGCCGGACGGCACGCAGGCCGTGGGCGGCGCCGTCCCCGCTGCGACGGTCGTGAGCGCCGACGGCCGCTACGCGTACGTCGCGCTCGCGAACGTCGACCGCGTCGCGGTCGTCGAGCTGAACGGCGCGCCGCGCGTCGTGCGCGGGCTCGATCTGCGCCTCTATCCCGGCGCGCCCTACGGCGCGGAACCGAGCTCAGAAGCGCTCAGTCCCGACGGAAAGCGCCTGTACGTCGCGCTCGCCGGCCTCAACGCCGTCGCGGTGCTCGACGCGCGCAAACCCGCTCGGTATCGCTACGGCCTCGTCCCGACCGCCTGGTATCCCACGGCGCTCGCGTTGTCGCGCGACGGCCGTTACCTGTACGTCGTCGCCGGAAAGGGCGTCGACGGCTGGGGAGTCCTCCAACGGATCGATCTCAAACACACGTCTTTGGTCAAGGCCACGCTCGCCGCACTGCGCTACAACCGCACACCGCACATAGCGCGGTTCGATCCGGTGATTCCGCCGCTGCGCTCGAACAAGCGCAGCGAGGCGATCGATCACGTCGTCTATGTAGCGGTCGGCACGCAGACCTACGACGCGATGCTCGGCGACCTCAAGGACGATTCCGGCACCGCGCACGGCAACGGCGAATCGTCGCTGAGCCGCTACGCGGAGAGCGACACGCCAAACTTGCACGCCTTGGCACGCACGTACGCGCTCGCCGACAACTTCTACGCCTCCGACGCCGACCTCGATCTGGCGAGGCAGTTCGCGACCGCCGCCGATGCGACGCTCTTTTCGCAACTCACCGCGGCGGCCGGAGCGGCGCGCGCGCCGATGAACGGCCACGGCGCCGATCCCGAGGACTACGGCCGCACGGGCTATCTGTTCAACGCATTCAGCCGCGCCGGACTGACCTTCCGCGACTACGGCGGCCTGCTGCGCCTCTCCGGCTTCGACGGCTCCGTGTATCACCTCGACGTGCCGGCGTTGGCCGCGCTCGACGGCAACGTTGACCTCGACTATACGGGCTGGAACCCGAAGGTCGACGACGCGACGCGCGCGGACGAATTCATTCGCGACATGCAGCGTTACGTGCAGGCGGATCGGATCCCGAGCTTCACCTACCTCTGGCTGCCCACGAGCGCGGACGTCGCGAGCGTACGCGGCGCCGACCGCGCGCTCGGCCAGATCGTCGACTACGTCTCGCATACTCCGCACTGGAGCTCGACGGCCGTCTTCGTCGTCCCGGAAGGGTTGGAGTCGCCGGCGGTCGATCACGTCAACCCCATGCGTAGCTACGCGATCGTCGTGTCGCCGCTGGCGCGGCGCGGATACGTCGGCGACGAGCATCTCAGTGCGGCGAGCGTCGTCAAGACGGAAGAAGAGATCTTCGGACTGCCGCCGCTAACGCTCAACGATCTGCTGGCCTCGGACATGAGTGCGTTCTTCACCGCCGCGCCCACGCCCGAACCCTACACGGCTCGATGACGGCGCATCGCGCCTTGGATTACGGTCCGCGCCTGGCGGGGACAACCACGGGACGCCTGCTCGGCGTCGTGCTCGTGCGGCCGACGCGAGCCATCGAGAACGCGCGGCCGCTCCCGGGCGAGCCGGGCTCCGTCTACGCGCGGGCGCTCGAGCAGCACGACGTGCTGCGCAAGACGCTCGAGTATTTCGGCGTAGAGGTCGACGTCTTCGAATCCCACGCGTCGGATCCGTACGAGGCGGCCGCCGGCGACGCCGCGGTCGCGTTCGAGGATGGCGCGGTCATGATGCGCCTGACGGCGTTGCCGCGCCGCGGTGAAGTCGACCGGATGCAGTCCGAGTTCGCGAGAATCGACGTGCCGATCGCGGGCCACATCGCCGGGCCGGGATTGCTCGACGGCAACGACGTCGTCATGGCGGGAGACACGGCGTTCGTCGGCGTCGGCGCGCGCGGAAACGAGCTGGGACGCCGCGGCTTTGCGGAGCTCGCGCGCAGTCACGGGTTTTCGGTGAGGGAAGTCAAACTCGCGCCCGGCGTGCCGGCGCTGCGCGCCGTGGTCAGCGCCGTCGGCCCCGACACGGTCGTGCTCGGCGGCGACAAGGCCGATGCGTCCGCGTTCGCGGGCTTCAAGACGATCGTGCTCGAGCGCGGGGAGGAGCTCGGCGCCGGCGTGCTGAGCCTGGACGAGCGGCACGTCGTGGCGGACATACGGTATCGCACATCGCTGTCGCTCCTGCGGCGCGCCGGCATCGGCGTCGAAGCGATCGACCTGTACGATTTCACCAAGATCGGGATCACGCCGGCGATGCTCGCCCTCGTCCTGCGGCGCGACTGACCTGGGGAACCTCTGAAGAAGTCCATGTACCGATCGTTTGATCGCAAGGCCGCCGGATGCTAGGAGAAGGCGAGGGAGCATACCCAACGGGGACCCACGCAGTGGGGGCGCGGAGCGCGCAGTGCGTAGCGCTTCAAACTCAGTCGGGGTCCCCACGAGCGGAACGCGAGTGGGGAAATGTGACCGAGTCTTCGACAACGCAGACGGCAGCTTTGCGGTCAAACCCTTCGGGCAGTGGCAATTTCGCCGCATATCTTTGTTGCGCCCTCGGTCACCCTTCGACTGCGCTCAGGATAAACTACGTGCGCGACTATGCTTCCTCGGGCGCGCCTCGATCTGCGGCGAAACTGCTCGCTGCGATCGGTGCAGCGACTTCTTCAGAGGCTCCCTAGGCGGCCGATGCGAATCGCCGTCGTTTCCGACATCCACGGCAACCTCCTTGGGCTCGATGCCTGTCTCGCGGATCTCGCATCTCAGGGCGGCGCGGAAGCGATCGTCGTAGCCGGCGACCTCTGCTTGGACGGCCCAAAGCCGAAAAAGGTGCTGCAGCGCCTGGAGGAGATCGGCGCGGCGTGCGTGCGCGGTAACACCGATCGCTATATCGGCGAGGAGAACTCGAACGAGTCGCTCGACCCGGCAAAGCGCGCTCAGGTCGAGTGGGCGCGTCGCGAGATCGGCGAACGCTGGCGGTCGTGGCTGCAGGCGCTGCCGTTCGCGATGCGCATCGGCGAGGACGACAACCAGCTCCTGATCGTCCACGCGAATCCCAAGACGGACGACGAGCATCTCTGGCCGGATGCGGACGAAGCCGTGCTAAAACGCTTCATCGGTAGGGAACGCGCGACCACGATCGCCTTCGGACACCTGCACCTGCCGTACGTGCGAATGTGGCGCGGCAAGCTGCTCGTGAACGTGGCGTCCGCGGGCTTGCCGAAGGACGGCGACCCGCGCGCGTGCTATGCGATTCTGACGGAGCGGAACGGAGGCTGGCAGGTCAAGCACCGGCGGGTCGCGTTCGACACCAAGCGCGTTGCAACCCAACTGGCCGCTTGCGGGATTCCGGATAGTGCGGAGCTGATCGCCACCCTCCGCCGTCATCGTTACAAAGGATTCAAGGGTTTTATTCCATAGCGTCAATGGCCCGTTAGCGCCCGCGATCGAAGTCGACGATCTCGTGAAGCGCTACGGCGCGTTCACGGCCGTCGACGGGATCTCGCTGCGCGTCGCCGCCGGCGAGTTCTTCGGTTTTCTCGGGCCCAACGGCGCCGGCAAGACCACGACCATCAACGCGATCGTCGGGCTGGCCCGCAAGAGCGCGGGCAGCATTCGCATCTTCGGCCACGACAACGACCACGAGTGGCGCCAGGCGAGGCGGCTGATCGGCCTCTCGCCGCAGGAGTACAACTTCGACCGCTACCTCTCGCTGCGCGACGTGCTCATCTTCGCCGCGGGATACTACGGGCTGCGCGGGAAGGCGGTCGCCGAGCGCGCCGACATGCTGCTCGAGCGATTTGGACTCACGTCGCACGCGCACCTCGAATACACGAAGATCTCGGGCGGCCAGAAACGCCGGCTGTCGCTGGCGCGCGCCCTGATTCACGAGCCCAGGCTGCTGATTCTCGACGAGCCCACCGCCGGCGTAGACGTCGAGCTGCGGCTCGAGCTGTGGCGCTGGCTGCGCGCGCTCAACCAAGACGGCGTCACCATCTTCCTCACGACGCACTATCTGGAGGAGGCGGAAGAGCTCTGCCGGCGCATCGCGATCGTGCGGCACGGCCGCATCGTGACGGAGAAGCCGACCGAAGAGCTCGTGGCCGAGGGCGAGTCGTTACAAGACGTCTTCTTGGAGCTGACGCGAAATTAATACCGTAGGCCTCTGGACACTCATCAAGCGCGAGATCATTCGCAGCCTCAAGATCATCAACCAGGTGATCTG
>DATDGN010000201.1:0-3713 GCA_036522095.1 Candidatus Cybelea sp.
GACATCGACGGACATCAAGTCAACAACGGCACGACCGGGGCCCCGGATCTCTCGCTGCTCGATCCCGCCGCGCTGCAAGACGTACAGGTCGTCTACGGCATCGCTCCGTCGTCGCTGATCGGGCCGAACACGATCGGCGGCGGCCTCAACATCGTTACGCTGCAGCCGACGGCCACCCCGCACTCGCTGCTGCGCATCTTCGGCGGGTCGTACGGGAGCTTCGGCGAGACGCTGCAGACGACGGGCACCGCCGACCGCTTGGGATACGCGGTCTCGCTGCACAACGCGACCTCGAACGGATCCGTCAATCAGACGATCCTCGCGCCGACGCCGCAGAGCGTCGGCAGCTCGTCGAACGGAGACTCGATCCTCACCAAGCTGCGCTACCAGCTGGGCGGCTCGAACGGATACGGCTACGTGCAACTGAACTTCCGCGACCAAACCGTCGTCAAAGACGAGTCCGCCCTGCTGACCACGTACACGCCGCCCGGTTTTTCTGGGGGAGGCGGTTATCAGAGCTTCGCCGGGACGCTGCTCGGTGCTCATCAGGCCAACTACGGCCTCGACGCGCAGCTGCCGCTCGGCAACGAGAACGTCGACGGCGCGCCCGCGACGATGCTGCAGTTCAGCCACCTGACGACGCTCGCGGCGCAGTCGGTTTCGGGTCCGGGCGAAGCGGCGTTGCCGTATCTCTACAATCAGCGCGACCTTCTCGGCGACGACTGGCTCGAGCTGGACCATCACTTTCAAACCGGTCTGCTCTCGTTCAAGTACGACATCGGCACCGAGACGCTCGTCACGAATTACGTCCAAGGCCAGATCGTCGCGCAAGTCAAGACGGTCGGCGCAGCCAAAGCGCCGCCGACGCAGGTGGTGTCGCTGGCGCAAACGCAGCGCTCCGGCGTGCTGCGCTACGAGGCCGATCCGACGAGCCACATCCACTATTCGCTCGCGCTCTACGAGAGCGACTTCAGCACGTTCGGCTCGAGCTTCGATCCGCGGGCCGGCGTCGTGTGGACGCCGACCGGGAACACCGCGGTGCGCGCCTCGGTCGGCACGACGTTTCAGACCCCGCAGCTCGCCGAGCTCGTCGTTCCGCCCCCGGCCGACCGCGTTCCGGTGGGAGGCATCGTCTTCATCGGGAATCCCAACCTGCGCCCGGATCATGCGACCGACTTCGACCTCGGCGCGGAGCACATCGTCGCGCTAAGGCACCATCCGCTCCATGTCGCGATGGACCTCTATCAGACCAACCTCCGCTCGCCGTCGGCTCAGCTCAACGTCACGCCGATCCCCAACTGCCAGACCAAGCAAGACCCCACGCCCTGCCCGCTGAGCTACCCGGTCAACGCCGGTAACGGCATCTATCGCGGCGTCGAGCTGCACGCCGACCAGGAGCTCGGACAAGAGTTGCACGTTCTCGCCGGCTGGGACGTGGACAGCTCGTTCCTGACGGTGATCCCGCCCTCGATTCAAGACGGCACGTTCGTGGCGGGCCAACAGATCCTCGGTCAGCCGCTGCACAAGGCGTATCTGGCGATCGACCGCGCGCCGGCCACCGGCCTATCGTACGGCGCGCGCCTCAACTACGAGGGCGTGTATAACGAGCTCAACCGTTCGCGGTTCGCGACGCTCGACGCACACGTCGCGTATCAGCGCGCGGGCTTCGTTTACGGGCTATACGGCACGAACCTGACCAACGTCTACAGCAATCCGTTTACGGTCGTCGGGGGCGGCGTGCCGTACGGCGCGCTGCCGGGCCAGCCGGTAACGCTGCCCAACGCCTACGTGCTGCAGGGCGCATCCGTCATCTTCGTGTTTACGCGGGTCATCTAAAAAAGGATCGTCTGGAAGTCGCCGACGTGCCTGAAGCCGACTCGGCGATAGAGCGCGATCGCGCGTGCGTTGAAGTCGTTGACGTAGAGCGAGATCGTCGGCGAGACCTCGAGCAGCCGATCGCAGATCGCGGCGAGCGAGGCGGTCGCGAGCCCCCGGCCGCGCAAGTCGGGAGGCGTCCAAATTCCTTGCAGCTGCACCGTCCGTCCGCACCACGGTCCGATGTTGCAGAAGAAGCAGATCCGACCGTCGGCGACGCCGACCCACCATAGCTTGCGATCGACCATGCGGCGAACCGCGGCCGCGAAGTCGGGCGAACCGCGCCGAGGGTCGTAGTCCAGCTCCTGACGCACCATCAGCGCCGAACCCTCGGCGACGGCGGCCGACTCCTCGGGGCGCGCGTGCCGAACCGCGGTGCGCGCCTCGTAGGAGAGCAAGTGTGGCCGATCGAGCATCATGACCAGCTGACGATCGCGCACCAGGCGCGGGCGCGGGTGCCAGCTCGCCACGAGCTCCCAGAACGCGCGCACGGTGTCGCGGGCGCCGATGATCATGCGCTCGCCGCGGCGGCGACGCGCGTACTCCGCGAACGACGGCAGCGCATCGGCATCCGCCGCAATCGCCAGCTGGCGGCCGCAGTACGCCACGCCGTGGACGCCGTCGCCGTCGCTCGCGACGACAACGTCGCTGCGCGTGCGCGACGGGGGGTCGTGCAGCAGGACGTGCGTGATGAAGACGTTGAGATACGGCGAGCCGCTGAGGTATCGCAGCGCCGCTCGTTCGTTCGCCTCCGATATGGGTTCCGTGCGCATCAGCCCTCAGTGCGTACTAAAGGGTTACGTCCATCAGCGGCTTTTCTGTGGGCTCTCGGCTCCCGCCGTCTGGTTCCAACGTGACGGCGACCTCGGCCGTGGTCCGGCCGTCCGCCGGCAGCACGATCAGGGCGACTCCGCGCGCGTCGGGCAGAAACGTCGGCGACGCGGCGAACCGGGTGGCACCACGGGCGAGCGTCCACGCCTGGTAGACTTTGCCGCGCGGCGGCTGCGGCAGCGCGTGGACGGCCAGGTAGAGCCGGCTTCCGTGTGCGATCACTTCGCCGTCTCCCATGTCGAAGTGCCGCGCGTGGGTGTCCAAAGTATCGAAGAGCGCGGTACGCTCGATCGTGAGGTTGCGCGCGAGCGCGTTCGAACGCGCGACGAGCTGCGCTAGCTCCCGCTGCTGCTGCTTGACCTGTCCCGACAGCGAGATGTTCGCGATCGAGGAGATCAGCGCGATCGCGAAACAGGCAGCCGCGACGAGATATGCGGGCCATGCCGGAGTCTGCTTCACCGTGGTATCTTCCCACGGACGCTGCGAGGCCCTTCGAACGCGCACGTCGTACGTTTGCCGCCATGGATCCGTTGGAGCAGCTGCGCGCGCGGATAGCGGGCTTCCCCGGGTATGACGGCGACCTCGAACGGAGACGCTCCGACGAGTTCGTGCGGTCCTACCTCGGAGAGGCGCTGGCCGATCTCGAGGTACGCTGCGGATCGATCTCGCCCGAGCTCAAGCAGCGCTTCGACGCATTGCTGCTGCGGGTCGGCTTTGCGGATCAGAGGGCGTTCCATCATGTCGTCGCGAGAGTTCACGCAGCGGCGAATGCGGACGGATCGGTCGCCGTTGTGGACGCCGTGGCCGTCGAGGTCGCCGACCAGGCGCCGCACGTCGAGCCCGATGCGCTCGGACGCTATCTCGACGAGGTCGCCGCGACGCTGGACCGCCGCGACGCGGCGATGCGCGCCGCCGCAGCAACCAACGCGTAACCGCCCTTGGCGGTAGAGCTTGCGTTAGCAGCGGCGCTGCTGCACGTCGTGCCTCGACCCGCGCGGATCGACAAC
>DATDGN010000202.1:0-19800 GCA_036522095.1 Candidatus Cybelea sp.
GCGCCGAGTCCCGTCCCCTCGCCTAGCGGCAGAATCGTCGCATCGAGCGCGGGATGCGCGAGAAAGCGCCGCACGAAGCTCTCGGTTGACGCGCAATCGTAGAACATGGCCAGCCCCGAGAGCTTCAGCATCGGGATCACGAGCTCGAGGTAGCGTCCGTACTCCTGGGGGGCAGTCGCGATGAAGACGACGTCGAGGTTGCGGTGAGGAAAATTCTCGAGCAGCTCGGTCGCGGGCGTGTTGAACAGCTCGATGTAGTCGTCCTCGCCGGCGCGACGGAAATACTGGAGCGCAACGTCCGCGTGCGTGACTTCGCGCTCTATCGTCCATAATCGGCCCATGCGCGGCTGCGCGAGCGCCATCGAAAGGGTCGAATATCCATACGATGTGCCGACCTCGAGGATGCGACTGGCTTGCATCGCTGTGACGATGACCGAGAGAAAGCGCCCGGTCTCGCGCGAAACGATCGAAACCCCGTCCTTGTGTGCGCGCTGCTCCAGCTCGAGCAGGATCGGATTAGGTTCCACTCACGTCGGCTTGGGCGATGCGTAACGAGCGACCTGCGACCGCTCCGCGGCCTTCACGACGTTGCGCAGCAGCGCCATGTTGGTTACCGGGCCGACGCCGCCCGGCACGGGCGTGATGGCGCCCGCGACGCGCAGGGCGCTCTCGAAGTCGACGTCGCCTTTTAGCACGCCGTCGACGAGCGTCGTCCCGACGTCGATGACGGTCGCGCCCGGCATCAGGTCTTCGCCGCGTATGAGGCCGGGCGAGCCTGCCGCCACGACGACGACCTCGGCCATCTTCAGGTACGGCTGCATCCCGCGCGACTGCCGATGGAGGATCGTGACCGTCGCGTCTTGCGCGATCATGAGCCACGCGACAGGCGCTCCCACGACGATCGAGCGCCCGATCATCACGGTGCGGCGCCCGCGCAGCGGCCAGTGCGGGCTGCGCTCGAGCAGGAGCATCACGGCGGCCGGCGTCGCCGGCACGTACTCGGTTCCGCTGCCGAACGCCAGGTGGCCTTGATTCGTGGGATGCGTGCCGTCAACGTCTTTGTGCGGGGGAATTGCGTCGGCGATCTCGCGGATCGGAAGATGCCCCGGCAGGGGCTGCTGCAGCATCACGCCGTGCGTCGCGGGATCCGCGTCGAGGCGCTCGAGCCGAGACCGAACCTCTCGCGCCGTCGCGCTCCCGGGCAGCCGGTCCACGACGACGTCGATGCCGACCCGCTCGCCCGTTCGTGCGAGATTGCGCACGTACGCGACGCTCGACTCGTTTTCTCCCGCGAAGACGACGGCGAGGCGGGGATGAATCCCCCGGTCGTGCAGCGCACTCGTACGGGCGGCGAGCTCCGTACGCAAGTCGGCGGCGAGGCTTCGTCCGTCGAGAATCAAGGCAGGCACGCCGTCGGCCTTTCGGCCGTGGAAGGAGGGGCACCTACGCTACAGAGCTCGGCAATATACCGCTACATCGTCTGGCTGATCGTGCTGGCCGCGCTGGTGGTGACTTTCTTCGTGTTCGAACCGTTCTTCGTCTCGCACCCCGCTAAGACGGCGGGCCCGGTCGGGCTCGTCGGACAACCCGCGCAGATCTTTGCGCTGCAGGACGATCGCGGTCGGCCGGTGTGGCTCGCACGGTATCGCGGCAGTCTTGTGGTCATGAACCTCTGGGCCTCGTGGTGTCCGCCGTGTCGCGCGGAAATGCCCGATTTGCAGCGCCTCGCGACACTCTATGCGGGGCGCGATATCGCAATCGTCGGAGTCAACGAGGGCGAGTCGCCGCAGCGCGCCCGCGCCTTCGCGAGTTCGTTGGGGATTCGCTTTCCGATCTGGATCGATTCTGCCGAACTGTACGGTCGCACGTACGCGGCGCTAGGTCTGCCGACGACGATCATCGTGGATCGGCGCGGAACGGTCGCGCGCGCGTTCGACGGCCCGCTCACGTTCGATCAGATGCGCGGCGCGGTCGACCCGTTGTTGGCGAACCCGTGAGCGCGTTCGTCGTCGCCGCGCTCGCGGTCGTGGCGGGCGTCGCCGTACAGATCGCGATCCCCGGGCGCGGTGTCTACCATGCGGGATGGTATAACGTCGCGCAGATCGCGCTCGCGATCTTCATGCTCGCCGCTGCACGCAGACGACTTCGCGCCGCCGCGACGGCACGGGCGCGCGCGGCTGTCTTAGCGCTGGCGATCGGGACGGCCATCGTCGCAGTCGCCGGCGTAGCGAGCGGGTTGCTCGGACCCGACGATCAGACCATCGTCGGCGCGCCCGGCCAACGGATCCGCGTCGAAGGCCTCGGCGTGTTGTCGTTTCCGTTCGCCGGATCGCCGGCGGGCGCCGTGGCTGTGACGCTCGAGCGGCCGCTCCGCCCGGCGCTGCCGATCGGCACGCGCCCGCGCGATGCGGGGAGTTTCGTTCTGCGCGGCGTCTCTCGCGACGTCGCGTACGTCGAGGCGCGCGATCCGCGCGGGGGCCGGCTCACCGTCACCCAGCCGTCGGGTGCCGTATTTCTTTCGCCCGTGCTCTTGATGCAGCATCGGCAAAACATCGCGGGATTGGATCTGCCATTCGATTCGTTCAACGTGCCGGCGGCACGGCGCGTGGTCAAGGCGGTGCTGTTCACACCGGCTCAGGCGGCAATGCTGCTCCGCGGGCGCAGCGAGCCCGGCGAAGCAGCCGTCCTGTTCGCGGTGGACGACGAGAACGAGCGGCTGCTGCCCCACGCCATCGCGTTGAGCACCGGCGGCCGGCCCGCTCGAGCCGGCGGCCTGCTGCTGAGCGGCACCGTACAGTCGTATCCGGCCGTCGAGGTCGTGTCCTCACCCAATCTGATCGCGACCGCGCTCGGCACGCTGCTCGTGTTCGGCGCGATCATTGGCCTGCTACGATAGCGCGCACGTTGCGCAGGACGATCGTGCCCTCTGAAAGCTCGATGTCCTTTGGGCGCAGCACGTAGATCGATATCAGGTGCGCCGCTTCGATGTCGGGCGCAAAACGGACGACGACGCTTCGCCAGCCCGGCTGCCCGAGATCGGCCGCCTTGATGAGCGTGTCCTCGTTGATCGCATTGCGCACGTTGACGCGCACGGTGGCGTCGCTTCCGTCGTCGAGCAGATCGAAGGCGAGGCCGATCGTGTCGGGCGGAAGCGGGACGTCCGCGGTGGCATACGCCGCGCGCTCCGCCGCGCCGAACGAGAACGACAGCGAGACGCAGCTGCGGCAGCCGGCGTCCTTGGCCAGCGAGCCCGCCCCTCCGTGCGGCAGCGTCGTGAAGCGGGCGTGCTCGGCGAAGGCCAACGCGACGTCGTGCGATCCGACGGTGACGCGCGTGCCCGCCACGGCGGCGCCGATGCGAACCGAGACCTGCGCGTCGCGCGAGGCGGCGCGATATTGCCCGCGGGCGTCGATCGATCCCGAGCTGGCCATCCACTGCAGGGCGGGCGGAAGCGCCAGTGCGTAGCCGTCGCGGTCGTATGCTCGCGCCGTCAGCGCGATCGTCGCGTTTGGATCCACGTTGGGACGCGCCGGTGTGATGCGCGTGCGCGCCGGCGCCGCCGCGACTTCGACCGAGACGCTGCCGCGAAGATTGCCGTCGCGCAGCGCGATTCGGCCGCTGCCGGGATGGAGGGCGACGAACTCGCCGTCGCGGTATTCGCCCAGCGAGGCCGGCTCGACGTCGGCGCGCGCGGCGCCGCCCTGCGCCACGTGATTGGCGGCGTCGACCGCCGCAACGCGCAGCGGCACCGCGGCGCCCGTCAACGCGCGAATGACGCCCGGGCGCGACACGAGCTTGACGGGTGGGCCCGCGGGCGCCGTGCTGTATACGAAGAGGCCGTCGGCGACTGGGCGCTCGCGCCCGTCGGAAGGTGAATTCATCACGTCGGTCTCGCTATCGCCGAGACGCCGCGCGACGATCGTGGACGAGCCGCCGCCATCGAAGAGTAGCCCCTCGGTCGCGCCGAGCGCGCGCATGAGCGCGGCGAACTCGGGGCGCGTGACGCCCACGCTGATCTCTGCCTGCCGCCCGTCGACCTCGACGAGAAAGAGCCGCCCATTGGGCGCGATCGCCGCTCCGGAGCACGGCATGCGCCGCGCGTTTTCCACGCGATACGGCGCGTCGCCGTCGTCGTACCACGCGCCGTCGTGGAGAATGAGCGCGCCGCCGCCGACTGCTGCGCTGACCGCGTCGAGGCCCAGCGGCGTGAGGTCTCCGGTGACCGAGACTATTGCGTTGTCGTCGGGAACGGTGATGAAACTATAGTCGTTTGGGCCAATCGCAACGTAATAGCCGGGTGGCTGCGGCTCGAGGTTGTTCGCGACGCCGGTCACGCGATATCGAGTCAGCGGCGGCCTGTCGCTCAACGGCTCGACCTTCACGAGTGTGACGTCGTCTTGCGGGCGCACGCGGCCATACAGTGGCGTCAGCAGCGAGAGCCCGCCGCCGGCGGGCATTTCGTCGATGCCGTCGAGCGGCATGGTGCGCTGATCGATTTCGATCTGTCCCGAGAAGCTGAACTCCGCGATGTGCGGCGTTCCGTCGTGGGTGATTGCGAGCGCGTAACGCTTGTAGGGCGGCTGCACGAGCACGCCCGCGCGGACGACGATGCTGATCGGCCGGTTCGTCTGGCCGATATCGAAGAAGTCGCCGTTGATGCCCGCAACCGCCCGCGTGCGCCGCGCCATGGACCCGATCGTTTCGCCGCGCGATTCGAGCGAGTCGTCGGCCAGCACCGCCCCGAGACGGACGTCGCTGCGATGCGGATGCACCGACACGACGTGCACGGACAGCGGGCCGACCGCGGTGAGCAGTTGGTAGTCCGCGTACATGACGCCTGGCGCGACGCTTTCGATGGTCGGCGCCTCCTGTAGAATGCGGGGAAACGGCGCATCGGGCGCGATGCGAGCCGGCAGCGCATCCTCGTGCGCCACCGCGCTCGCCCCCGCGGCCAATGCGACAATCAAACCGAGAAGCAAGGATTGCACAATGGTAAACCTCGACGGCGACATATCGCGCCGGCGGCCGCTTGCCTCGCGCATCCGGCGCTCGGCTTCGCTCGGCCTCTCCGCCGCTCTCGCCATCCGTGGCTCCGCGGCGGATTCACACGCCGCCCGCGCGATACGCCGCCGCGCTCGGCTTACCATCGCGCGCTCGCTCGAGATTGCCGGGAAACCGAACCTGCTGCGAAGCGGAAGCTGCGACGAGCGCGGACCAGCGCAGGATGCGCACTTCGTTCAGAGCTTGCTCGTCCGCGCGAGCGCGGCAGCAGGAGGAGCACACGATGTGCGACGACGAGCGGTTCCGCGCGCAGCAGGTTCGGCTTCCCGGCAACCTTGAGCGGCCGCCGGCGTGATGCGTCGCCGGCGAGGGTTGCCATCGCGCGCCTCATGCCTGCGGGTGCCAGACGGCCACCGCGAGCGGATAACCGCCGGTCGCGAACGGCGCGTGTGCGGTTCGTCGGAGCGTGCGCGTGTCGAAGGCGTCGACGGCGTCGGCGCCGGCGCATGGCACGTACAGCCGCGCGCTGGGAGCGTCGTAGTAGGGCTTCCAGGGGATCCCGCACGTGCTCAGCGGGGCGCGCTTCGCGCGCAGCGTTGAGGCGTCGAGCACGTCGACCTCGCCGAGCTGCTCGTCGGTGACGAAGAGCGTGTGCGTCGCCGGATCGAGAGCCACGCCGACAGGAAACGCGAGGCGTGCGCTGCGCGCGACGACGTGGGGAACAGGCGTGCCGAGTTCGATCGCGACGGCGGCGCCGGGCGCGGCGAACGGCGAACCCTCGCTCTGGTTGGAGATCGCGTAGAGGCGCGTTCCGTCGGGTGAGAGCGCGAGCGAGAAAACCCGCGGCACCGCCGCGAAGCGCCGGACGATGCGCAGCGAACGCGTATCCACGGCCGCGACCGTACCGTCGTTGGTGTTTGCAACGTAGACGATGTGGCGGCCGGCGTCGATCGCAAGTCCCTCCGGTGTCGCGCCGGTCGTGACGCGCGACACGCTTCCGTCGAGCGTCACGCGCGTCAGCGCGCCGCTACCGCCGACGTCGCGATCGGTGACGAAGATGGCGTGCGTCGCGGGGTCGATGGCAACGTCGTCGCCGAGCACGACGCCGCCGATGTGTAGGACGGCCCATGGCGAGAGCGTCGCGAGCGTCAGCGCCGAGCCCTGAGTGTCGGTGGCGACGATCCTGCCGAGCGAATCGACGGCCGCGTCGCTGGGCGTCCCGCCGGTCGCGAGAACGCCGACAACCGAGAAGTCGTCCGCGGCGTGGAAGACGATGCCGGCGTCGTACGACGCTACCACCAAGAACGGCCGCGCGATTGTGGGCGGCGCCCCGATCCGCAGGTTCGCGGCGGCGAGGCCGTGGGTGTTTCCGGCCACAAGCAGCGCGCTGCCGGGGAGCGCGCGCTGCGGTATCTCATACACGCCGTCCGGCGATAGGATGCCCGGACCGAGCACCGCGGCGTGGTAGGGCGCGGCGAACCCGTCGACCCTCAGCGGGAGGCTGCTTCCGGGAAGGTACGGCCAGGCGGTCGCGGCGATCTTTCCCGAGGCGATGCGCGGGCACGGCGTTCGCGGCACGCTTCCGGCGAGCGCGAGCCACGCGAGCAGCACCGCCCCGACGCGATAGGGCGCCTTGGCGTGCGACACGTTAGCCACCACGCACGAGCCCGATGACGAAGAGCACGAGCCCGGCGCCGCTCACGGCGCAGCCGGCCGGGAGGAGCCGCCGCCCGCCGGAGAGCGCCGAGATCGACACGAGGACGATCGAGATCTCGAACGCCGTCGTCGCAAACTGCAGCAGCTCGTAGGACTTCAAGATTCGCTCGGAGCGTTCGTCGTCGTCGCGCGCTTGGCTTTCCAGTGCCTTCGCGCGCTCGAGAACGGCCGGCGCCTCGGCGTTCTCGGTCTGCGCCGCCGACTCCAGCCGCGCCTTCGTTTTCGCGTCCTTGACCAGATCGCTCGCGATCAGCGCCCCATAGATGTTGAAACGGATCTGCTTGGCCTCGTAAGCGTTGAACGTATCGCTCGCGCGTGCTTGCGCCAAGATGGCCTGGTTCTTCGCGGAGAGCGCCGAGATCGAGCGATGATGCGCGAAGAGCGTGCCCAGCGCCGCCAGCACCGCGATGATGGCCGCCGCAAGCGAGACGAGACGATTGCCGTCGTTGGCTTCGGCGGGATTCAAGTGGCCGCCAACCCTTCGCGCTCGCCCAGTTCTGCGACCCAGCTCAGACCCTCGGCGATATCGGTGCCCGGCGCGACCGCCGTCTGCATCGACTTGTGCGGGTCGAATGCGAACGTCGCAAGCCGATAGCTCCCGAACGTGCCGGCGACGATCGTCCCATCGGGATCGACGGCGAACGCTCGGCGCCCCGCGCGATCGAAAACGACGAGGTGGATGCGAAGCTCCAGCGCGCGCGCCCGCGCGATGCGCTCCACCCAGGGCGCGCCTACCTCCGCGGTCCAGCAGATCAGCCAGTAGCCCGACCGGCGATAGGGCACGAGGCCGGCAGGATCGAGCACGCGGGCGTCGTCGACGAAGACGGCTGGGATGGCGCGATCGAGCGACGCGAAGCGTCCGTCATCGTGGGGCGAAATGGCGAACTCGTCGTCGAGCATCTCGAGGCGCCGGTCAATGTCGGCCGGGAGCTCGTCGTACGTGATGGCGATCCGCACGAGCCGCTCCGTCTGGATCGCGCGAGGCACGACCGGCTGCACCGCGACGCGCGCCGGGCGTTCGTCACCAAGCTCGAGGGAGGCGTGAAGGCTCTCGGGACGATCCTGGCTCGCAAGGGCGACGATCTCGCCGCCGCAATCCACGATCTGACTCTTGCCGCAGTATGCGACCATCCCCAACTCCGAGCCGCATTTGTTGGCCGCGACGAACGGGACGCGATTTTCGTACGCGCGGACGCGGCCGAGCAGGTCGGCCTGAACGTTTTCCAGCGCCGCCGGATCGCGTCCGGTCGTGACCCACGCCGTCGGCATGACGAGCAGCTCCGCGCCTCGATCGACGAGGGTGCGTGCTACCGTGGGGAGGCGTCCGTCCGCGCAAATCATGACCCCGAGCGTCGCGACGCTCGTTCGCACCGGGGCCAACCGGTCTCCGCGCGAGAACCAGCGCCGATCGAAGTGCCACAGGAACAGCTTGTCGGCACGACCGGCGAGCGAGCCGTCGACATCGATCACGAAGGCGCTGTTGCGGGTCGCGTCACCGTCGCGCGCGGCGGCGCCCGCCACGATCACCGTTTTCGTCGAGCGCGCGATCTCGCGCAGACCCGCGATCGCATTGCTGAGGGCCGCGTCGTCGAGGGGCGCGTCGCCCAAGACGTACGCGGGAAACGTGGCCTCGGGCAAGACGACGACGTCCGCGTGTGAGCAGCGGCGCACGGCGTCGAACGCCGCTTCTTGCGCGGCCGCGAAATCGTTACGGTCGCGCGCGCGTAGCTGGACTGCTGCAACGGCAATGGAGCGAGTCATTGCTTGCCGCTGTTCGCGCCGGCAAAAGCCGCACCCCTTGCCGGCATTGACGTGGAAGGCCGGCAGGCCGCGCTCGATGAAATGGTTGTTCCCCAGTGGGCCTTACCGCGCCACCGCGGTACCCGAAGGGAGATGTTTTCATACGTGAGACGCACGCTACCAACGTTGTCGCTTACGATTGCCGCTGCAAGCACCGGTCTATTGTACATGGCGCCGAGTCATTCCGCATCCGCGCTCGCAGCGACCCCGACCGCCGCATCGAAGGCGACGCCGGCGCCGGCGAATGGCACGAAGGACGCCTGTGGTGCGACCAAGAGCAAATGGGCGCACCTGCAGTGCGAGGACTTCAACTCCTCCGCGCCGGGAGACGAATACTTTGGCCGCATGAAGATGAGCTATCTCGGGATCGACAACACGTATAAAGACGGGTCGATCAGCGCCGGAGCCTACACCACGGATCCGCGGATCATTTCGAAGCTCGACTTCGCAACCGAAGCGCTCCAGCGCTGGGCCGCCAAGTATCCGAACGATCCGCAGCTGCCGCGTTCGTATTTTCTTGGCATCCAGGTCATGCGTAAGGTCTACACGCAAACCGAGCAAAACACCGCTTGGGAGTTCATGCAGATCCTGGTGACGCGCTACGGCAACTCGTACTTCGGCAAGACCATGAAGGCGAGCTTGAAGGGCGGCTTCACCGAGCACTGGTTCGCGCTCGCGCAGATCTGCCCGACGCCGCTGCCGCTGGGCGTCGGCGTCATGCCGGAAGTTACGCCCAACGTGACGCCGCTGCCGTCGCCCGCGCCCGGCCGTCCCGCGGTCGTCCTCATCACGCCGCCCTGCGTTCAGCCCTCACCCGTATAAGAAACAGACGGCCGCCGGAAAGAACGAAAGCCCCCGCATCGGCGGGGGCTTTCGATTGCTGTCTCGGGTAGAAGCTTAGATCTTCAACCCGATTCCCGCGTATGGTCCGCTCTCGGAGAATCCGATCGGCGCAGCATTGTAGTTCCAGCCACGATCGCCGAGGAATCCGGCTTCGATGAAGAGCGGGAATCCTTGGAACGTGTAGGAGACGCCAATGTCATACTTGAGGATGTTGTAGCCGACGTTGAACGTGCAGCCCGCGGCCACGGTCGGGGTTCCGCATGCGAGCGGCGTGCTCTGATAGTTGCCGTTGACCCCGAAGAAGTACATCGCGTGGCCGTACCACGAGAAGACGTGATCGAGATCGGGTAGTTTCTCGAGCCCGACGCCCGCTCCGGTCTCCTTCGGATAGCCGTAGTTGTTTCCACGCCACATGTACCCGCCTACGATGTAGATGCGCGGCCTCAGGACGCGAATCCCGAGCCGAGCGTCGAAGTCGTAGTCGCGACCGGTGAACGTGGGAACGGACGACGTGCCGAGGCCGCCGATCGTCGTTACGAGGCACGCGGGATCGCCGCCGCCACCGCAGTGATGCTCCCAGTTCCACTGACGATAGTCGACTTCGACCATCCAGGGGAGGTTGGCGATCGGGAACTCGAGCGCTCCGTGGATACGATACGAGAATCCGCCCTGGTTGTTATTGCTGGATGAGCCGGGGACGAACTCGTTATACACCTTGGGTGAGATGATGTAGTCGCCCGCTACGTAAAAGTCGTAGTAGGGCGGCGTCACCGGAACCGGTGTCGGAGTCGGCGGCGGCGGAGGAGGCGGCGGGGGCGGTGCCGGGCTAGGCGGCGGTGTGGCCGGGATGTAGCGCACGACGACCAGACGGCGATCGGGCACCCACTGGACGTAGGCCCCCATGCCTTCCGAGATCACGCGCACCGGCACGAGAATGATGCCTTGGTAGACAACGGGGGGCACGTCCAGGGGACGCGACTCGCCGTTGATCATGACTTCCGGTTTACCGACGGTCACCTTGACCTCGGCGCCGGCTTTGCTGACCGTCACCGTCTTGCTGCCCGCGTCGTACGACACGGTCGCACCCATCTGCTCGAACATCGAGCGAAGCGGAATCAGAAGCGTTCCGCCTCGGACAAGTGCTGCGAGCACGCGACCCTGCTTCAGGATGTCGGGCTTGGCATAGACGTGGTGGTCATTGTAGAGAATCGGGTACTGACCCGACGGCGGCGAACCGAAGTTCGCCGGAGGAGCAGCCGTCGCGCCCTGACCCTGCGCTATCGCGTTGGTTCCAATGTTGCCATGCGATGCGGCGGGATGGGCTGCGACTGCGTTGAATCCAAGGCCGGCTGCCATCAGCACGGTCAGGACTCCGGTGCTCAGTCGCTTCAATGTGTCCTCCTAAGCTGGTAAATGGGACCTGAGGCTTGCCCACCCGGGCCCGCTTGGCCCATAGGGCAATCCTTTGGCGTCCTCTTCGGGAGGGGGCGATTGGCTCCCCTGCAGTAGGAGCCGGGTCAGGCCAGCTTTTCCCTCAGTTTTGCTAGGAACTTGGCCTTCTCAATAATGTACCGTTCGTGGGTTCCTTCGGCGACCGCCTCTTGCTCGTCGAAGACTTGCACGGCGAAGCTCACACGGGGTCCGTCCAGCATGACCACCTCGACCTCCGTGCGCACGATAAACCCCACCGGAACCGGCTTTTTGTGCTCGAGGTCGATATGCGTGCCGAGCGTGATTTGGCCGGCCTTCAAGATCGGCTCGACGCAGTGGATCGCGGCGCTCTCTACAAGCTGAACGAGCATCGACGTGGAGAGGACGTCGACTCCTTTGTTCCCCGCCTTCTCGGCGGTCATCCACTCCTCGACGCGGCTCTGGAGGCTGTACGAGCGCCCGATGTCGAGTTTCACGCTCATGCCACCAAGGAGATACGCCCTGAAGCCGATTACCTCATGCCGAGGTTTAGTGACCCGTAACGCCCGGTCAGGCTACAGGCACCCCCGCGGGGCGCTTTGAATCAAAATCCGCCGGGCGCCGTATATCAGGCCATGAAGGACGGCTTTTTTTTAGGAAAGAGATGCTTCACATGAGATTCGTTCACGCGTTGGGGAAGGCGACGCTGCTGGCGCTCGCCGCGGCGCTGGCGCTCCCGGCATTGGCCGGGTGTGGAAAGAAATCCGAGGCGGGCCAGATGCCGCTGGCGGTCGACGCCGCCGCGGCCACGCGTCAGAACCTCGCGACCTACGTAACGCTGGACGGTCAGATCGCGCCGCTCGAGCAGTCGACGCTCGCGTTCCAGCAGAGCGGCACGATCGTCGCGATAAACGTCAACATCGGCGACATGGTGCACCGCGGCGAGCTGTTGGCGCGGATCGATCCGTCGACGCTCCAGGCGCAGCTCTCTCAGGCGGAGGCGCAGGCCGCGCAATACTCGGCCTCCGCGCAGGGCGCCGTCGTGGGATATCCCGTCCAGGTGCAGGGCAACGAGGCCACGCTCCAGACCGCGAAGGCTTCGCTCGCCAATGCGAAGCTCGTCTACGATCAAAACAAACAACTATATAAGCAGGGCTACGTGTCCGAGACGCAGCTGCAGCAATCCGAGGCTAACTACGTTCAAGCCGAGCAGACGTACAACAACGCCGTCGTCGGCCTGCGCAACAACGTCGTGAGCGCGCAGAATGTGAAGGCGCAACAGGCGCAGGCGCAGTCGGCGTCGGCGCAGGCGCACGTGCTCGGCACGCAGCTCTCGCAGACGTATCTGTACTCGCCGTATGACGCCGTTATCGCGAACCGCCTGGTCGATCCGGGCGCGTTCGCCTCGCCGTCGCAGCCGGTGCTGCAGGTCGCGCGGATCGACACCGTCTGGATCAACGTCAACGTGCCGGACGAGGACCTCGGCTACGTACACCCGGGTACGACAGTCACGTTCCAATCGACCTCGCTGCCCGGCCGCACGTTCCACGCGCCGATCCAAACGGTAAACTCGGTACCCACGTCGGGTACGCTCTCCTATCTCGCGCGTATCGAGCTGCGCAATCCCGGGTACGTGCTGCGCGGCGGCATGCTCGTCGCCGTAACCGTTACCAAATCGCGCGCGGTCGGTGCGATCGCCGTTCCGCGCAGCGCGGTAGCTCAGACGCCCAACGCGGACGTGGTCTACATCGTCGCCAACAACAAAGCGCAGGCCGTTCCGGTTCGCGTCGGCGTGCAGACCGATACGCTGTCGCAGGTGACTAGCCCGCGAGTGCAGCCTGGCACGATGGTGATCACGACGCGTCCGGACGCGCTCAAAGACGGCAGCGACGTGGCCGTCAGCGGCTCCAGCTCCGCATCGTCTAACGGCTCGGTGCACTGACGATGTTGCTCGGACGAACTCCCGCGCGAGCGCTCGCCGCGGCGCTCGCGCTCGGCTCGCTCGTGACCGGTGCGGCGCTGGCTCAGAGCGCGCCCGATCAGGATCAGATCCAGGGCATTCCGGGCGTGCAGATGCCGTCGCCGATGCCGCAACCGACGGTCAGCGGCACCCCGATCCCCTATCCCGCCTACGGAACGCCGGCGCCCGACGTCGCGCAGCTGAAGCCGCGCAAGGGCGTGCCGCAGTCGATCTCGCTGCCCGACGCCATTCGGATCGCCGTCGCTCTCTCGCCCGCGTTTGCCCTCCAAAACGCGCAGTGGGCTGCGATCCATGCCAAGTACGCCGCCTCCGTGCAGGCATATTATCCGGGGGTTAGCGGAACGGCGCAGACGGGGAAGGTGTACAGCAACGGCACGAGCGCGTCCGGCGGCGGCTCGGCCAGGCCGACGAGCAGCCCGGCCATCAACCCGGACGCCGCGTTCGGCCTGGCGACTCCGTCGGCATACTCGCAGGCCACGGTGACAAATGAGTCCGTCGGCATCACGATCACGCAGCTGATCTACGACGGAGGCCGGACGATCGCCAACATTCGCGCCGCGAAGGCGGCCGATATCGCCGGCCGCGCGACCCTGCTGCGCCAGCTGCAGACGCTCGCGCTCAACGTGGCGACCTCGTATTACGCGGTGCTGGAAGATAACGCGACGGTCACGGCCGACGCGCAGCTGGTGCGCGAGTTCGAGGTCAACGAGGCCTCGGTCGCGGCGCAGATCCGCAACGGCGCGGCCGCGCGATCCGATATCGCCGCGGCGCAGTTCCAAACCGCGCAGGCGCGCGGCCAGCTCGTCACGGCGCAGGGAACGGCGATCGGCGCCCAGGCGACCTTCGCGACGACGCTCGGGCTCGATGCCGATTCGCAGGTCGTTCCGAAGTCGGTCACGGCCCAGCCCCCGCCGCCGAATCCGAACTATGCGGCCTCGCTCGCGCGCGCGCTCATCATGCGCCCCGACTACATATCGGCGGCCTACAACGTAGAATCCGCCAAGGAGAACTTGCGCTTCGCGAAGCTTGCGCGCTTTCCGGTGCTCGCCGCGGGCGCCAGCGATTCGATCAGCAAGCAGTTCATCAACTGCTTCTCCACGACGACGGAAACCAGCAAAGGCATCGTCATTCCCGTGTCGGAGTGCCCCGGCCCGTCGAGCTGGTCGAACTCTAAAACGCTCGGCTTGAGCCTCACGATTCCGATCTACGATCAGGGACAGACGAACTACAACGTCGCCTTCGCCGCGTCGCAGCTCGATCAGTCGGTCGCCACGCTCAACAGCACGCGGCTGACGGTCGAATCCGACGTGCGCTCGGCGCTCGCGACGCTGATCTCGGCGCGTGCGTCGCTCGTGCAGGCCCGCTCCGAACTCAGGTCCGCGCAGGTGTCGCTCGACGCGACGCAGGCTCAGTACAAGGTCGGCGCGACGACGATCCTCAACGTCGTCACCGCCGAGGCGAACCTTTCGACGGCGCAATCCGCCTATATCACTGCGCTGTACGGCGTGCAGAACGCCGAACAGAACTACCTGTACGCGACGGGGATCAGCGACGTTCAGATATAAGCAGCTCTAGCGTGCCCGGAATCTCCGAAGCGCCGGCGACGATTTCGGATCCGGTCAACGCCGCGATCCTCGCCGTCTCGGAGGACCGCCTCGCGGGCTTCCAGGCCGACCCGTTCGGCGAGATCGCGTCGCGCACTGGGATTTCGGTGGAAACCGTCATCGAGCGCATCGTCGCGATGCTACGCGCCGGAACGATTCGGCGGGTCCGTCAGACGCTGCTGTCGACCAGTCTGGCCCACGGCGCGCTGTGTGCCTGGGAGGTCGCGCCGGATCGGCTCGACGCGGCGTTCGACTTCATGTTCCGCGAGGATCCCTTCTCCGGTCACGTCGTCATACGCACGACGCACAGCGTGTCGGCCGGCAGCAAGTACCGCTTGTGGACGACGCTCAAAGTGCCGCAGGGTTTCTCGCTGCCCAAGCACGCGCGCTGGCTGGGCGACGCGGTCGGCGCGGAGCGCTATCGCTTGATGCCGGCCAAGATGCTGTTCGCGCTGGGCGTCGGTCACGTTCGGCGGCGCGGCCTGGAGCCGGGCGCGCGGGCGCCGCAGCCGGCGCGGCCGCTCGAGGCGTCCGTCGTGCGGCTCTCCGACCTGCAGTGGCGGGTCCTCGTCGCGCTCAAGCGTGAATTCGCGCCCGCCGAGATCGTCCGCGACGTGTGGTCCGCGCGGGCTCGCGAGGCGGGCGTCGATTTCGGTGCGTTCGTCGACGTCGCCCGGGGGCTTGAGGAGCTCCGCGTCATCGGTCGGTTCTCGACGTTTCTGGAACACGTCAAGCCGACGGCCGGAAACGAGCGCGCGACTCGCTACAACGCCCTGTTCCATTGGGCCGTGCCGGCGGGCCGCGAGATCGACGCCGGCGGCGAGGTCGCGCGCCACTACGTGATCACGCACGCGTACTGGCGCGAGGGCGGCCCGGAGTTTCACGGCGTGAACGTCATGGCGGTCGCGCACGGCACGGAAAAGGAGCGGGTGCTGGCGCACAAGGCGGCGATCGACGAGCACCTGCGGGAGGCGGGCGTCGCCTTTTCGTATACCAACGTCTTCTGGGGCGGGCGCAGCGAGATCAAGCCGTCGGAGATCGCACCGAGCGCGTATCGCTCGTTTTGCGAATCCCGCGGAATCGATCCCGAGACGATGCGCGCCGAACCCGGGGAAGGAGCGTCTGCGTGAACGCCAGGGCGTTGTTCGCGTTGGCCGTGGTCGTGGCCGCGCTGGCAGGATGTACCAAGACCTCGACGGCCGGCGCCGGCGCCGCCGCGCACCCCTGGACGCAACCCGGCGTCTTCCGGTTCTCGGAAGCCGCGGATCCCAAGAACCTCAACCCGGTCCTCAATGCGGGCGTGCCGACGCTGGACCTCTCGATGTTCATCTACTCGTGGACGATCCGCTACGACTCGAAGGGGCGCCCCGTGCCCGACGCGCTGCGCGAGATCCCCACGGTCGCCAACGGCGACGTCAGTAAAGACGGCCTAACGATGAAGTACAAGCTGCGGCCGAACATCAAGTGGCAAGACGGCCTACCGCTGACCTGCAACGACCTCAAGTTCACTTGGCAGGTCGTGATGAACACGCACAACAACGTCGTGACCACCGACGGTTATAAGAGCATCGGCAGCATCGACTGCAGCGATCCCTCCGTCGCCGTCATTCATATGAAGAAGCTGTACGCTCCGTACCTCCAGCAGCTGTGGAGCGTGAACGGGAACGCTCCGATCCTCCCGGCTCACATCCTCGCCAAGTACAACGACGACAAGGGTTCCTTCAATACCGCTCCCTACAACGCGCTGCCTATCGGGAGCGGTCCGTTCAAGGTCGTGGCGTGGAATCGCGGCCAGGACGTACGGATGGTCGCCAATCCGTACTTCTACCTCGGAAAGCCGAAGCTGAACGAGGTCATCTATAAGATTCTCCCCGACGAGAACACGATGCACACGCAGCTGCAGACGCACGAGATCGACATGCTCGCAATCGGCTCGGCGATGAAGTGGCCGCAGTACGCGGCGCTCGCTGCCGACCCCGCCAACGGCCTGGTCGCCGTCCGCGTGAACTCCTTTGTCTTCTCCCACCTCGACTTCAACCTGCGGCACCCGATCGTCAGCGACCGGAACGTGCGCGTCGCGCTGGCGTACGCGACCGACCGCGACGAGATCATCAACAAGATCCTCCACGGCTCCGCGATCCCGGCCGAGACCGATCAGCATCCGCAGCTGTCCTGGGCCTATACCAACGACATCACGCACCATCCGTACGACCCGGCCAAGGCGCGGGCGATTCTCGACGCGGACGGCTGGAAGGTCGGGCCGGACGGAATACGCGTGAAGGACGGCCAGCGGCTGGAGTTCACGCTGAGCACGCAGACCGAATCGAACTACGGCAAGGCTTTACAGACCGTGTTGCAGCGCCAGTGGCGCGAGGTCGGCGTGCAAGCCGACATCAAGAACTATCCTACCAGTGAGTTCTTCGACAACTCCGCCAACGGGACGCTCCAGGGCGGCCACTACGACGTCGCGGGATTCAGCTGGGCCGGCGCCGTCGATCCGGACGACAGCCCAATCTACTCGGCGGATAACTTCGCGCCGCACGGCCAGAACGCCATGTTCTGGGACAATCGCGTCGCGACGGCGGCGATGACGGACGCGCTCTCAACTATCGATCAGGCGCGCCGCAAGCGCGACTACGTCATCGTGCAGCAGCAGCTGACGTATGACGTTCCAACCATCATCATCGACTTCGCCAGGGTCCCGTACGTGTACAACAACGACCTGAAGGGCTTCGATCCGTCGCCCGTGATCTCGGCGTTCTGGAACCCGTGGAACTACTCGATTTAGGAGCATGTTGGACATGAAAGCACGACTGGTCTTCGCTGCGGCTTGCGTCGTTCTCGGCGGGCTCTGCGCCTGCACGAAGACCGGCGGCCTCTCGACCGGAGGGCGGACGAACTCGTGGACGCAGCAGCACGTGCTGCGCTTCGCCGACGCGGGAGACGTGAACACGCTCAATCCCCACCTCGGTCAGTTCGCCGACGTCGGCTACCTCTCGTCGATGACGATGGCCTATTTGATCAAGTGGGACGAGCACAACAATCCATACGGCGAGCTCGCGACGCAGGTCCCGACCCAGTCCAACGGCGGCGTCAGCAAGGACGGCCTGACGATCACCTACCACCTGCGCCACGGCGTGCGCTGGTCGGACGGCGCGCCGTTTAACGCCGACGACGTCGTCTTCTCGACCAACGTCGTGAACAACCCGGCCAACAACGAGATCGGCCGGCTGGGTTGGGACCAGATCACCAAGGTCGACGAGCCCGACAAATACACCGTCGTCTACCACCTGAAGAAGCCTTACTCGCCGTTCATCGAGACGTTCTTTTCGACGGCCGGCGCGAACCCGTGCATCCTGCCGAAGCATCTGCTGGCGCAGTACCCGAACATCAACCACGTCGCATACAACTCGCTTCCGGTGGGCATCGGTCCGTTCAAGTATCTCCGCTGGGAGCGTGCGCAGGACGTCGTGCTCGTGCCCAACGCGCTCTACTGGCGGGGCCAGCCGCGGTTGAAAGAAGTGATCTTCAAGATCATTCCGGACCGCAACACCGTTCTCTCGCAACTCCAGTCGCACGAGCTCGACATGTGGGACCTCGTGCCGGGAGCGTACCTATCGCGCGCGCAATCGATTCCGGGCGTCACGATCCTGCGCCAGCCGAGCTACTTCTACAACCATCTGGACTTCAACATCCAGCATCCCGCCGTCGGCGACCCCGTGGTGCGCGAGGCGTTGCAGCTGGCGCTCGATCGCAAGACGCTGATCGACAAGATCGGCCGCGGCGTGGGAATTCTGCAGGAGGTGACGACGCCGAAGAACGCGCCCTACGCGGTTACGTCGATTCCGCCGGTACCATTCGACATCGCGCGGGCCAACGCGCTGCTGGACAAGGGCGGATGGGTGCGCGGTCCGGACGGGGTCCGCGCCAAAAACGGCCTGCGGCTCTCGCTCGAGTACGCCGCGACCGCGGGATCGCAGGACGTCGACGAAGGGATCGAGCTGGAGCGCGCGTGGTGGAAGCAGATCGGCGTCGACATCACGGTGCGGCACTACCCCACCGCGCTGATGTTCGCGCCGCTGCAGCAAGGCGGCATCATCTACGGCAACAAGTGGGACATCGTCGGGTTCGCGTGGCTCAACGACGCGATCGGGGATCAATCGGCGATCTACTCTTGCCGTTCGTTCCCGCCCAACGGCCAGAATAATCTGCGCTGGTGCAACCATCGCGCCCAAGCCGCGATGGACGCGCTCTTCACACACTACGATCAAGCGCAACGAAACGGCGACCAGCTCGCGATCCAGCGAGCACTCGTCAAAGACGTCCCGACGATCGTCACGTCGCTGCGCGAGGACATCTTCGCCTACAACAGCGACCTGAAGAACTTCCACCCCAACGCGATCACGCCGTTCGACAACGTGATGAATGTCGATATATAGCGCAGGCGAGGAGGGCGCAACCTAAGAGCGAGAGCGCGCGCAGCACCGACCAAGCGGGGGCGGCGGCGAGCAGCCCGCTCGCGCGCTGCTCGGCGAGCCACACTGCGGCCGGCGATGCGTGCGAAGTTGCTGCGAAGCTTCCTAGCGCGTCGGGCCAGACCGGCATCGGATGACGCACCGCGACGAAGGCCGCGACCGTGAAGACCGCCGCCAGAGCGAGGCCGGCGGGCGCCGCGCGACGCAGCTCGACCGGTTCGCCCAGCGCGACGAAGGCTGCGAACGCGGCGATCGAGAGGAGAAGCGACTGCGCGATTCCGGTCGGGCGCTGCGCCAGCCCGAGCCAGTCGACGCAGACCAGCAGCGTGCCGGTTAGCGCGAGCGCTCGCGTGTTGCCGCCCGTGCGCAGCGCACACCACAGCGCGGCCGCAAACGCGACGACCAGGTCATGCTCGTGGACGAAGCCCGCGACGAACGGCGCGAGCGCCGAAAAAGCGGCGAAGCGCGCGAAGCGCTGGCGAACGCGCAGCGCGATCGCAATGGCCGCTGCGACCGCGATCGCCGCGACGGCGACGCCGGCGACGCGAGCCGCGACGGGACTCGCGCCGAAACCGTACGCGATAGATGCCGGGGTGAGCTGAATCGCATCGAAGCGTTCCGCCGCGCCGTGCTCCGCCAGCAGGCGCGCGTATGCGATCGGCCACGCCCAGCCGGCGACGAGCGCGCCGAGCGCGTACGTCGCGAGCAGGCCCGCGAGTAGCGCGAGCGTCGCGCGGTTGCGGCCCAGCTGCGAGAGCAGTCCGAGCGCCGCGTTGGGCTGCGTTAGCGCGAGGCACGCGCACGCGGCGGCGGCCGGAAGAGAGCGATCCGCTAGAGCGACCAGCGCGCAGGCGCCGGCGAACGCGGGCAACGCGACCTGCCCGAGCGCGAGATCGCTGGAAATCGGCGCGAACGTGAGCGCCAACAGCGCGCCGCCGACAAGCGCTGTGAGCTGAGACCGCCGGCTGGG
>DATDGN010000203.1:0-9164 GCA_036522095.1 Candidatus Cybelea sp.
GGCCCAGGCGATGGAGAGGCCGTCAAAGGTGGCGGTGCCGCGGCCGACTTCGTCGAGAAGGACGAGGCTTGCGGGTGTGCCGTGATTCAGGATGGAGGCGACTTCACTCATTTCGACGAGAAAGGTGGAGCGGCCGCGCGCGAGGTTGTCGCTGGCAAACGCGACCTGGATGCCTCGGCGCAACTGGTGCTGCGCGTAGAAGTCCTGCTCGAAGTAATGATTCGGCACCGCACTCGGCTGCGACGCGTTCGGCGTCCAGCCGTACTTCATCGCCTTGCGCATCTCGCGCGCGTTCGGCGGAGGGACGATGCCGTGACGCAGCATCTCCATTCGCTCTTGGTGCGAGAGCACGCGGGATATGATCCACGCGGCTACCGGCGCCCCGAACATGAAGAATATTGCGGCCAATGGGATGAGATCGCTATAGTCCATCACTGTAGGCTTGCTCCGTTGGTATAAATGTGAATCGATCCGTCGGAAGTGCCGACCGTCATTTTCGCGGTCCCGGCACCGAGGCGGATCGTGCGCTGGGCGGAATTGCCGCCCTCTTGCGAGACGCCGTCGACCACGATGCTGCCGTCGCCGGTCGAGGCGTCGATGCTGACGTCGGCACTCGGCGGGACGTGAAGCCGGATCGAGCCGTCGTCGGTGTGCATCGTCGCGGAGGGGCTCGCGCCCACCAAATTCAATCCGTCGGCCGTGATGCGGCCGTCGTGGGTCGTCGCGGCGAGCGACCCGACCGCGACGTTCTGCAGCGAAAGGTGACCGTCGTCCGAGTCCATCGCGAGGCGATCGCCGCGCACGTTCGTGGCCTCGACGTAGCCGTCGCTGCTGTGAGCATCGACGCTGCCCTGCAAATCGGCCAGCGTGACGTGGCCGTCCTGCGACCGCACGCTCACGCCGCCCGTTACGCCGCTGACGTCGGCGCCCGAGCAGCGCGCGATCTCGACGCGCGCGCCCGAGGGCACCTCGACCTCGATTCGCTCGTTGCTAAAGCCGAAGATGCCGATGGACATGCGCCCCGAGCCGGGTCGCTCGATGCGCACGCCGTCGCTCGTGCGGCTGACGTGCAACTGCGGATACGATCCGCTCGAAAAGATCGCGCCGCGCAGCTCCGTGAGATCCCGCACGTGGACGAGACCGTCGTTCGAGATCGTAACGCCGACTCGCGACTCCGCATCGTCGATCACGACGTGCGGCGTCGCGCCGGCCGCGACCGGCGTCTGCGCGATGGGCTTGAAGTCGACGTGATGCGTTCCGGACGAGAACGCCGTGCCGCCGCCGCCGACCGAGTACACGGCCATGCCGACGATCAGGACTTCGGCGGCGATCAGCATCGCGACGACCGAGGCGCGCGACACTAGAGCCGGGGCCCCCAGCCCTCGAAGGTGGAGCGCAGAGACTGCGCGGAGTCCCACCTGTCGGTCGGCAGGGTCGGTGGAGCGCTCTCGGGCCGGCTGCCGCCGGGAAGGGTCTTGTTGGGAATGGTTGTCATCGCTGGGTCGATCCTCCGTAAGATTTCCTGCCCTAGTTACGGCGCGGCGTCCGGCATGTTTCGAGACGGCCGGCCCGGCCGAGCGCGAAACAATCCGCGCGCGTCGCGCGTACGAAAGTCGTGTCGGCAGCCTTGGCCCTTCGACTCGCTCCGCTCGCTCAGGACAAGCTCCGCCGAGTGGCGCCCCCACCACGGGTGAACGCGGACCGGGAGGACGGTAACCTGGTCGCGATGACGCTGCGGGGCAGCCCGGAGGCGTTCGCGACGCTGGTGGAGCGCTACGACCGCGCCGTCTACCACCTCGCCTACCGAACGCTGCACGACGTCGAGGAAGCCCGCGATGCGACGCAAGAGGCCTTTTTCAAAGCTTTTCGCAGCCTTCGAACGTTCAAGCCGGGCTCCAAGTTCTCTACATGGATCTTCGCGATCGCGTACCACGCGTGTTGCGACCGGCTCAACCGGCGTAAGCGCTACGCGAGCGAGGAGCTGCCCGAGCGGGCCGACCAGGCGCCCGGGCCCGAACAGCAGGTCATCGCGCTCGACCAAGCCGCTCGGCTGCGCGCCGCGATCGACGCGCTGCCTGAGAAGTACCGCACGGTCATCACACTCTTCCATCTCCAGGGCAAACAGTACGACGAGATCGCGAGCGTCCTCGGCCTGCCGATGGGTACGGTGAAGACGCACTTGTTTCGCGCCAAGGAGCAGCTGCGCAGGCTTCTGGGCGAAATGGAGGTAACGGAATCATGAACATGCACGACAGCGACGCCGCCCTCGAACGGGCACTCTTCGCGCTCCCCCTGGAGGAGCCGCCGGCCGGACTGCGCGCCTCGATCTTGCTGGCGACGGCCTACCGCCCCCGCCCGGCCTTCTCGGTCTTCGAGCTCGCCGCGCTGGGCGCGCTCGGAGCCATCGCCATATGGCTGTTCGTCCTGCTGGCCCTGGGCGGCGGCACGCTCTTCGTCCACTCCCTCGAGACCATCGAGGCCTTCGTGTCGCGGGCGCTGTCCAACACCGCGACCCTGGCCTGGCTGGCCGCGGGCGGCGCGACCGCTCTCTGGCTCTCACTTTTCACCGGATCCCAACCCCTCGTCGTAGCCCCGCACAGGTCCGAGCAGAGGGCCAGCCGATAATCCCACTCCATGGAGAAACGGCAAGCGCCCGAGCGGCGCCCATATAGGATCCTCGTCGTCGAGGACGACGCGGCCATCAGCCGCGTCCTGCAACTCGAGCTCGAGCACGAACGGTACGAAGTCGACGTCGCGCGCGACGGCCTGTCCGGCCTCGAGAAGGCACTCAAGGAACCCGACCTCGTCATCCTCGACCTGATGCTTCCACGCATGGACGGCATCGAAGTCTGCAAGCGCATCCGAGCCAAGAGCCGCGTGCCGATCATCATGCTCACCGCGCGCGACCGCGTGCCCGACCGCGTCGCCGGCCTAGACGTCGGCGCCGACGACTACGTCACCAAGCCGTTCTCCACCGAGGAGCTGCTCGCGCGCATCCGCGCCCGTCTGCGCGAGCGCTCGCCGCAGGGCAACGTGATCGAGTACCGCGACGTCGTGATGGATCGCGACCGGCACGAGGTGCACCGCGGCGGAAAGCCCATCGCCCTCACCGCCAAGGAGTACGCGCTGCTCGAGTACCTGCTCTTGCATCGCAACAAAGTCCACACCCGTGACGAGCTCTTCAACGGCGTCTGGGGCAGCGATTTTCTCGGCGACTCCAACCTCATCGACGTCTACATCCGCTATCTGCGCGGAAAGATCGACGACGGCTTCGACGACAAGCTCATCACCACGGTACGAGGCGTCGGCTACACCATAAAGGATTAGGGCTCGTTTGTCCCTCAAGTGGAAGATCGCCCTGGGGTATTCGGCGCTGCTGATCGTCGCGATGACCGTCATGAGCGGCATCATCGTGTGGCGGTTTCAGCAGATCCTGTACGATCAGGCGGCGACGAGCGTCAACGCGACTATGAAGGCGATCGTCGCGTTCGCGCAGCAGTCCACGACGCCGTTTTCGCTCGAAGATTCATCGACCGGCACGCTGCAGTTCCTGTTCAACAGCAGCAATCTCTCGACGTGGAACTCGGCCAACAGCTTCGTGCAGGTGGACTCGAGCAACGGCTATCCGCTGGCGAAGACGGCGAACCTCGGCTCGCTGACGATACCGGCGAATCCGAAGCTCTCGGCGTCGCACGACGTGGCCTTCCGGCAGATAACGCTCGGCGCGCGGTCGTTCCTGGTCGAGGATCGTTATTTGCGCGCGGGGGCGAGCGCGGCCATCATCCACGTCGCCGAGCCGCTCAACACGCTGCAGCGCACGTTCGCGCGGGCCCGTGAGGCCATCGCGATCTTGCTGGGGGCGACGGCCGCGGCGGTCGTCGTGCTCTCGATCGTCTTCGCGGCGCAGGCAACGACGCCGATCAACGAGCTGTCGCGCGAGATGCGCGAGATCAGCTCCGATCGCCTCGCGATCGCCGCCGGAAAGGGAGCGCTCGACGGGCGCCGGCGGCACAGCGGTCGCGACGAAGTCGGACGCCTGGCGCGGAGCTTCGGCGACCTGCTGGCGCGGCTGGGGGAGGCGTTTGCGCGCGAGCGCCAGTTCATCTCGGATGCATCCCACGAGCTCAAGACGCCGCTGACGTCGATCAACGCTAACGCACAAATGCTGCTGCGGTGGGGCGATCGAGAGCCGGCGGTCCGTCGCGAGAGCCTGGAGACGATCGTTCGTGAGAGCGCCGACCTCGCCGCCATGGTCAACGGCATGCTGACGCTCGCCAAGGCCGACCGCGGGGACGAGATCCCGAAGGAGCCGCTATCGCTCGCGCAGATCGCGAGCGAGGTCTCGCAGAACGCCGCCGCTCGCGCCGCGGAGAAAGAGATCGCGCTGCACTTCAGCCACGCGGGGACGCCGATCGTCTACGGGGACCCCAACCTGCTGCGCCAGCTCGTCGGCAACCTCGTGGACAACGCGATCAAGTTCAGCGAGCGCGGCAGCGTCGAGATCCGCGTCGGAGAGAACGGGGCCGCCGCCTGGGTCGACGTGACCGACACGGGACCGGGCATCCCGGAGTCCGAGCTCGCGAACATCTTCGAGCGGTTCTATCGAGCGGACAAGGCGCGCTCGCGCGAGGTCCCCGGGACCGGGCTGGGCTTAGCGATCGTCCGCTCGATTGCTCGAGTTCACGGCGGCGAGGCGACGGTCAAGAACGTGGCCGGGGGCGGCGCGCGCTTCCGCGTTCTCTTACCGCGCGTCCAGGCTCCGTTCACCTAGCTTTCATGTAGGCCGCGGCGCACTCCCGATACAATCGTTTCGTGCGCAAGAACTTCGGCCGGGGGGCGATCGCCATGCTTCTCGCCTGGCTGTGCTGGCTGGTTCTCGCGGCGCCCGCGCGCGCCGACGAGCAGTACGACGTTGGGCCGTCGCCGGTGCTCAACGTGCGGCTCAACCGCGGCAACCTGACGGTGCAGACGTGGGACCGCCCGCAGGTGCAGATCCAGTCGGACCAGCCGCTTACCGTGCAGCATCTCCCGCCCTCGCAGGTCGAGGAGCCCAAACAGGTCCAGATCTCGTCCGAACAGATCCAGACCGTGCACGGTCCCGTGACCCTGCCCGCCGAGACGTTCGTACTCCCCGACATCCCCGGCACGCAGCACGACGCGATCGTCGCGCACGGCGCCGGCAACGTGACCATCACGATCCCGCGCGACACCGGGATGGTGATCGCTCACGTCCGCGCGGGCCATCTGACGCTGAACGGCTATCACGGCATCTTCGTCGCGCACACCCGCGCGGCGGGGATCGATCTCAACGGCGTCGGCGGCACGGCCTTCGTCGAGTCGCTGCGCGGCAAGGTCGTCGCGACGAACTCGTCGTTCGACCGGCTGCGCGTGCGCACCGCGACCGGCAACATGTTCTTCCAGGGATGCACGTCGCATCAGATTCAGGCCACCAGCACGTACGGCTCGATCGTCTACGACAACGGACACTTTCAGCCCGGGCTCGCGCGCTTCGAGTCCGAGCACGGAAACGTCGCGCTAGGCGTGCGCGGCGGCGCGCAGATCGGCGCGCACAGCGGCTCCGGTCACGTGGTATCGAGCTTCCACACGGAGGCCCAAGTGCAGGGCAACCCGACGACGAAACAGGCCACGGTCGAGGGCGGCGGACCCGTCGTCACCGCGACGTCGAAAAACGGCTCGGTCTACCTCTACAGCGGATCGATGAACCAGCACCCGCGCGTGCGCGAGCAGCTCAGCGGCAGCACGCGCCTCCCGACGACGCGCGCCCCGAGCGCGGCCGCGCCTCCGCCGCACGAGCAGCCGTTCCAGCGTTTCAACCGGCTGCGGGGGCAGCCGCCGCGACCTCCGTTTCCAAGTCAACGGTAAGCCCGTCGTAGGCCGCGATCGCGCGCAGCCCCAGCTCGTCTTCGAGCCGCTGCGCGAGCTTCGGAGGATCCGCCTCGAGCATCTTCGTGCCGAAGTGTTGAAAGATCGCGACCTTCGGACGTACGTCGGCCACGACTTGGCGCGCGTGCGGCCAAGTGAGATGGTCGACGTTCATCTCGTCGCGATAGCGCAGGACGTTGACGATCAGCACGTCCGGACGCCGGCTCGCGTAGTCGGCGGCGAGACCGTCGAAAAATCGTCCGCACGGCAGATACGAGATGCGTAGGCCGTCGTGGACGAAGTGCAGCCCGTGCGTCTGCACGGCGTGCACGTGGCGCATCGACGTATACAGCTCGACGCCGCCGATGCGATAGGGTCCGCTGCTCGGCTCGAGGTACTCGATCCGCTCGACGAAGCGGTGTGCGTAGGGCAGCACGACCGGCTCTCCCTCGAAGGCGTCGGCCGGCGCGAGGATCGCGCCGCGACGCCGGAAGCCCCCCGACGTCATCGCCTCGATAAGCACGTTGACGTCGCTCGAGTGATCGAGATGCTTGTGTGAGAGCACGATGGCCTCGAGCTCGCGCGGATTGCAGGGCGGCAGGTGGCCGAGCGCCCGCACGAGCGCGCCGGGGCCGGGATCGACGTGGATCTGCGTGTCGCCGAAGCGCATCCACATCCCGCCGGACGCACGCAGCTGACGCGCGACGACGAAACGCGCGCCGCCGCTCCCGAGGAACAGTATCGAGCTAGTGTGCTGGCTCACTAGGCAAGCACGGGCAGCTTTTGAAACGCGCCGCCCAATACCGTCGTGGACGGACGACCCAGCCAGCGCTCCAGCACCGTCGCATACACGCTGCGGAAGTCGACCGTGTAGCGGACGTTGCCCATGTTCGTGGAGCTGAGATCGGGCAGCGCTCCGTACAGCCCGCCCTTGACGCCGCCGCCGATCAAGAACAGCGGCGAAGCCTCGCCGTGGTCGGTGCCGCGGCTGCCGTTCTCCTCGATGCGCCGGCCGAACTCGCTGAACGTCAGCGTCAAGACGCGCCGTTCGTCGCCGTGCGCGGCGAGATCGTCGTAGAATGCCGCGATCGCGTCGGAAAACTGCGTCAGCAGCCGGTTCTGGATCGCGACCTGGTTGACGTGCGTGTCGAACGATCCGTGCTCGACGTAGATGGCCTTGGTGCCCAGGTTGCTGCCGACGATCTGCGCCGCGAGCGCCAGGCTGCGTCCCAAGGGAGTGGCGGGATACGAGGCCTTCGTCGTATAGCCGGCGACCAGCCTCGGCAGCTCCTCCGAGCTGCGCTGCGCGTTGCCCTCGATCTCCATTACGTGCGCGAGATACGGCGATTCAAACGGCAGGTGCCGGTCGCGCGCCTCGGCCGTAAACGCCCGGCCGGCTACGACGTTGCGATCGGCGACCAGCGTGTACTGCGCAAGCGCCGGGATTGCCGGAATGTCGGTGCGATCGGAAACCATCAGCTCGGGCAGCACCTGCGAGACGGCGACGCCCTTGAAGAGGTTGTCTCGCGAGAGCGCGGCCTCGTCGAAGTAACGCCCGAGCCAGCCGGTGTGCTCGTAGCGGGCAGGGGCCGCGGTCTGCCAGATCTCGGTCGAGCGGAAGTGCGAGAGATCCGGGTTGGGATAGCCCACGCCCTGGACGATCGCCACCATGCCCTTGTCGTAGAGCGCCTTGAGCGAGCGCATTCCGGGATTTAGGCCGACGTTCGCGTCGATCGCCAACACGTCGTTGCGCGCGATCGCGAGCGCGGGACGGAGGCGATAGTACTGCGCATCGCCGTGCGGCACGACGCAGTTCAGCCCGTCGTTGCCGCCCGCCAGATTGACGATCACGAGGCAGCGATCCTGACTCCCCGGCAGGCCCGGCAGCGGGGCGTGCGCGAGGGCCTTCGCGAAGACGTGCTCGGGGTTGGCGACGATCGCCAATCCCGAAGCGGTTGCGAGCAAAAAGTTGCGACGTAGCATTAGTTCAGCTGGTATGCAGGCGTGGCCATCGCGAGATACGCGGCGCCGGCGACGCGTTGGCCGTAGTTCTCGGTGGAAAGCGACGGCAGCGCCGCGCTCCCGGCTCCGCCCAAGTAGCTCTGGAGCTCGAACAGCGACGCGGGCGCGACGTCGCCTTGCAAGATCGTGTCCGCGAGGACGCGTGACGCGCTCGACGGCTGTAAGGGCAGGCCGTGCAGCCACGACGAGTCCGCCAGCGTCTGCGACCCGAGCAAACGGACCAGGAAATTCTGGCGCGCGAGCATCGTGCCGCTGGTCAGCCAGTTCTGGCCGCCCGGCCAGCCCGCGACGTTCGGCGGGAAGAAGAGCCGCTGGCCCATCTGCTGGAGCGCCGGCAGCGCCGTGTCGTCAACCTGCTTGAGGCCGAGCGCCTTGTACGTTCCCACGACGAATTCGACGGGACTCTTGACGAGCGCGCGGTAGGCGCGCGCGCTGTAGAACACGTTGCTGCTCAGGATGGCGCTCACCGCCGGCGCGAGTTCGTAGTCGTGCTTGCGCAGCAGCGCCGCGACGGGATCCACGAGCTGCGGCTCGGGGTTATTGTACACGAACCAGCTGAGCAGGCTCGCGGCGAAGAACCGCGCGCACTGCGGTTGGGCGAAGATGATGTCGACGATGTCGTCGCCGCCGAAGTTGCCGGTGCGTCCGAGAAACGTCTTGCTTCCCGAGTCGTGCTGGCTCGCATCGAAGCTGACCGTATCCGTGCGGTTGACGACGCGCCAGCCCGTCCAGGCGCGGGCCGACTCGCGGACGTCGTTTTCCGTATAGTGATCGACGCCCAGCGTGAAGAGCTCCATGAGCTCGCGCGCGTAGTTTTCGTTCGGGTGCGCCGTGACGTTCATGTTGCCGTTGAGATAGATGAGCATCGCCGCGTCCTTAGACACGTCTTTCGTCAGGTCACGAAGATTGCCGAGCGCGTATTTCCGGAACAGCGCGTTCTGGTTGTAGGTGATCCAGGGAAAGATGGGCGTGCCGCGCGACGTGAAGTGACCGTGGAAATATAGCGTCAGCTTCTCCTGCAGCGGAGTCTCCGTCAGCATCCGGGTCAGCCACCACAGCTGCAGCGCCGCGATCGCCTCCTGGCCCGCGCGAAAGCGCCGGCGGCGGATCATGGAGCGATCCATCGAGCCGTTCATTGCATACGGCTGCGCGGCGTCGTCGAGCTCGGGGGGCGGCGTTATCGACGCGGCCGACGGCACCTCGACCAGCGCGGCCGCCGCGTCGGGCGCGCGCATCGCAGCGTAGCGCGCGATCTCGTC
>DATDGN010000204.1:0-11899 GCA_036522095.1 Candidatus Cybelea sp.
GTGCCGTGCCCCGCGACGGCGTTGTATGCGAAGCGCAGGTTGTTGGCGTTGCGCAGCTGCGCGTTGCCGAAGAGCGCCGGCGCCGTCACGGCCACGACCTCTCCGCGGCCGACGCGATACAGCGCCGCCACCACGCCCTGGTCGTTGGCCAGCAGCGGCACGCCGCGCGGCTCCTTGAATGGAAAGATCCAGCCGATGGTCCCGCGCATCCGGGACACGCCCGCCGTATAGGCGTTGCTCACCAGCGCGAATGCGTCAGCGCCGCCGTTGCGCAGCGTGGTGCCGACCCCGGGCGCGACGTCTTGCGGCCCCGCGAACTCCGCATCGATCGCCACGAGCCGGCCGCCCTTCGTTACGAAGTCGCGCAGCCACGCCGCGTCGCGCTCGTCCAGCGGCTTCGCGGAGGGGTCTTCTTCGTAGCCGGTGATCACGAGCGTGCGCACCGACGGATCCAGCAGCGGCAGCGCGCGTTCGAAGCGCCGCACTTGCAGCCCCGCGGCGGTCAGCACTTCGTAGAGCGCGCGATAGCCGTTCGGCCCGGTATCGTACGTCGAGTACACCGACGGGCGGTGCTCGCTCTCAGTAACGCTGCGCCCATAGGCGAGCAGCACGAGCACTAACGCGCACGCAACGAGGATGACGACGTCCAACCGGATTGCCTTGGTCATGCCGTCGCCAACAACTCCTGATAGGCGAAGCGGGCGCGGTTCCACTGCGGTTCGCCGATCGGGCGTTCGGCGTAGGCACGCTGCACGAAGGGCGCGGCGACGGCGTCGAACGGATCCACGAGATTCGTGTCGCGTGCGCGCACTTGGCGCCGCAAATCGCCCACCGTCGCGCTGCGGCTCGCGACGACGGCGCCCTTGTTGTCGAGCAGCGCGACCGTCGCCGCGAAGAGCACCAGCGCCGCCGCGCCGTAGTCGCCGCGGTTTGCCGCGGCGCACGCCTGTTGGTAGAGCTCGGCCGGCGACGGTGCATCGCCCAGAGGTTCGGTCCGCATATTGGCCGCCGCGGCGCGGGTTATCTGGATGTTGCGTACGAGCCGCACGATCGTGACCAGCAAGATCAGCGCGACGATCGCGAGCAGCAAGTCGCCGACGCTCGCGGCCGCCTCCCTCCCGACGCGCACCCGCGAGAACAGGCCGTTCCAAAACTTTTGCCAGCGATCGGCGATCCAGCGCCAGATGCGCGACCACCACGGCTTCGGCGTGGCGACCGGCTGCGCGAGCCGATAGCGGCCCGGCGTCGCGAGCTCGGTCTGCGCCAGCGCCTGCAGGTCAGGCGCGGCAGCATTTCGCGCTGCCGGCGGGCCGGAGCGCAGACGCGCGACGGTGTGCGTCGTATCGGCGCGCAGCCAGCGCTGTATCAGCAGCTCGCGCGACGGTGCCGCCAGCGCGGCCGCGACCGCGGCCGCCAGGATCACGCCGGCTGCGCGGCGGTCAGACCGTCGAGCGTCGCCTCGAGGTCGAACGCCTCCCGGCGAATGCGCACGTCGAAGTAATAGACCGCCATGAGCACGACGCCGAACGGCGTGAGCAGCGCGTTCCCGAGCGCCTGGACGATCGCCTCGACGCCCGGTAAGTGGAGGAGCGCGAAAAAGATGCCGAAGACGCTGAACAGGGTCGACCCCGCGACTACGGTCGCGCCCGCCGCGATCGCGAACAAAACCGCCCGCCAAAACTCGCCGCGGTTGAACACGCGTTGGAATCCGATCGAGAGAGACTCCATCACCCCGCGGTTCTCGATCACGACGGCATACATCGAGAAGGTCAACGCGACAAAGAGGGGCGCCACCGTCGGTAGGAGCAGCAAGATGCCGATGAGTCCGGCCACGAAGCCGAAGGCGAAACCCGCTTGCGGCGCGACGGCTCCGAGCGCGGCGGCGCCAAAGACGACGGCGACGATCAGCAGCACGGCCGCGACGTACCACGCGACGAACACGACAAAGTCCATGAGGATCATGCCGATCGTCTGGCTCCAGCGCCGCAGCGCCACCTCGAAGCACGCGCGAAAGACGACCGGCATGTTGCGGTAGAGGCGCGCGACGCCGACGGCCACCGCGTTCAGCGCAAAGGGCCAGATCGCGTACGTGAAAATCAGCAACGCGATCAGCGCGATCCAGAAGGCGGGCGAGGCGAACGCCGCGGGCACCGCGTCGGCCGGCTTGCTATTCGGATGCTGGAAGACCTGCCAGAATGCGTCGTACTCGGGCTGATACGCGCGATCGATCAGATACTGCAGGACCGCCGACGGGACGATCAGGACCGCAACGATCGCCGCGAACGGGATGAAGTTGCGGATATACAGCGTAATCGCCCGGTCGAATATTTCGCCGAAGCCCAAGGGGCGAAGCTCCATCGGCGGGCGCTTCTTGCCGGACGATTGGAAAACCCGCCGGTCGCAGCTTCGGATGGAGAGGACGGCACCGGGCCGCGCGCGGAAAGCGCGTTCGTGCGCATAGTCAGCCTGTTGCCGAGCGCGACCGAGATTCTCTTTGCGATCGGCGCGGGTGACGACGTCGTCGGCGTCACCCACGAGTGCGACTATCCTTCCGAAGCGCCGCGCTTGCCGAGGGTCACTTCTCCCTCCGGCTCCGATCTGGAGGATCCCAGCGAGATCGACCGCCACGTGCGCGCCGCGATGCACGCCGGATCGAGCCTCTACGCCCTCGACGGCGCGCTGCTGGAGCGCCTTGTGCCGGACCTCATCGTCACGCAGGAGCTCTGTCCGGTGTGCGCCGTCTCCTACGAGATCGTCGCGCGCGCGGCGACGCGCCTGCGATCCGATCCGCGCATCATCTCGCTCGAGCCCTCATCACTGGAAGACGTATTGGCGAACATCGCGTTGCTGGGCGAAGTAACGGGCCGACCGGAGGGAGCGCGGCAACTCGTGCAAGAGCTGCGACTACGCGTCCTTCGACTGCGCTCGGCTGCGCCTCGCTTCGCTCAGGATGACAACAGTACGCTCGTGCTGGAGTGGACGGATCCGCCGATGAGCGCGGGGCATTGGATACCCGAGCTCGTCGAGCTCGCCGGCGGCGCGCCGATCTTGGCGCATCCCGGCGCGAACTCGCAGCGTCTCGAGTGGGACGCGATCGCGGCCGCCGACCCGCACGCGGTGATCGTGGCGCCGTGCGGATTCGACCTGGACAAGACCAAGCGCGCGGTCGCGGCGCTGGACGGCGTCGTGCAGTGGCGCTCGCTGGGCGCGCGGCGTTCGGGCCGCGTGCTGGCCATGGACGGCAACGCCTACCTGAGCCGGCCCGGGCCCCGTCTGGTGGAGGCCGCCGAAATCATCGCGCGGTGGTATACTACCGTGGCGGAGTACGCTGGATGACCGCGCTCCCCAACCAGGCGTCAGAATGGGGTCCCCAATCGACGCAATCGATTGGGGAGTGAGGAAAGTCCGGGCTTCATATGGGCAGGGTGCAGGATAACGTCCTGTCGAGGCGACTCGAAGGAAAGTGCCACAGAAACATACCGCCGGACGCTTGCGTCCGGCAAGGGTGAAATCGTGAGGCAAGGGCTCACGGAGCAGCGCGGTGACGCGGGCTCGGGTAAACCCCACCCGAAGCAAGACCGCTCGATTGAAAATGGACGGCCCGTCCAACGAGCTACGTCGCACCGAGGCGCTCGGTAACGAGCGTCCCAGAGAGATGGTCATCACCCACTTGTGGGTACAGAATCCGGCTTACAGGCGTACTCCGCATCTTCGCTCGGGCCGCATACCCGCTCGCTTATTTGCAACTGGTGGGGCAAGAATCGGGTCGTAGCGAAGGAAGAAAAGCGATGAGCCAACAGTATTTTAGCCCCGAGATGACGGTGGACGAGGCGTTTAGGATCCATGCCGGCGCCCGCCGCGTGTTTGCGCGCTTTCACCTCGGCGGGTGCTCGAACTGCGCGATCAGCGAAACGCACACGATCGGCGCGATCAGCGTGGATTACGGCATCCCGCTGCCGATGCTGCTCGACAGCCTGAACGCGCTCTTCGATCAGAATCCGCTCGCGATCGGCGCGCGCGTGCGCATCCCCGACGAGATTCGCTCGAAGGTTCCGCAGCTCGCCAACGTGCCCGACGTCGGAGAGATCACCGGCGTAGAGAGCGGCGCATATACCGCCGACTTCGGCGAGGTTCGCTTGCAAGGGCTGGCCGAGGACTTTATCGCGGTCTAGAGCTCCTTACGGAATCCGAAACCCTCCTCCACTCCGTGCCAGCACGCGACGCGCGGTTCTCCCAGCTTCCAGCATAGGTAGACCGGCTCGTCATCGAGCATCGCCGGAAAATCGACGAGGCCCAGATCGATGTCCTTGACGACGCACCCGTACGATTCGATCCGGTAGATCAGCCGGGCGATGTCGTGTTTGAGCTCGGCGAAACGTGGCGCGGGCAGCGGAGAGCGCACGCCGGCGAGGCGCGGCCGCGGCGAAGGGGCGGCGTGATGGTGCAGCGCGGGATCGGCTTCCAAGAGTTTGATGGCGAGCTCGCGCCGGCGGCTCAGGAGCTCCTCGACGAGCGGCGCGAGCTTCGGAATGAGGGCGTTGGCGCGTTCGGGCGAAAAGAGCTTCATATGGGTTCCCTGCGGATCGTCTTTGTGACGGGCCTCTCCGGTGCGGGTCTCAGTCAAGCGATCAAGTCGTTTGAGGATTTGGGCTTCTACTGCATCGAACACCTGCCTCCCGTCGTGCTCGCCGCCGCCGTAGCGGCCCTCGAAGACTCGGCGACCCGCGACGTCGCCATCGCGCTCGACATGCGGAGCGACACAAGCCTCGGCGACGCGCGCACCGCGATCGATCGAATCATTCGTACCCATAATGCGAAGGTGCTCTTCCTGGATGCCTCCGACGAGCTGCTCGTCCGGCGTTTCAGCGAGACCAGGCGGCGCCACCCGTTCGCTCAGACGGGATCGGTGCGCGAGGCGATCGAGGCCGACCGGCGCGTACTCGCTCCCTTGCGCGAGCGCGCCGACGTCGTCATCGATACGACCAGCCTGACTCACGGCGCGCTCAAGGACCGGATCGCCGCGGCGTTCCGCACGGACGGGCCGGTTCGGCTCGGCGTCACGTTCGTTTCGTTCGGCTTCAAATTCGGGCTGCCGACCGACCTCGATCTGCTCTTCGACGTGCGGTTTCTGCGCAACCCGAATTACGAGGGACCGCTCGCCGAGCAGACGGGGGAGGATGCCGCCGTCGGCGCATTTATTGAGGATGACCCCTCGCTCGACCCTTTCCTCGCGAAGGTCGGCGACCTGCTCGACTACCTGCTGCCGCGCTACCTGGCCGAAGGCAAGACTCAGCTCACCGTCGGGATCGGGTGCACCGGCGGCCGCCATCGCTCCGTGTACGTCGCGCGCCGGCTGATGCGCCGCTTCGAAGGCGATGCCCGGTTTGACCTGACCTGCGAGGCGCGGGATCTCGCCAGGATGGCGTGATGCCGCAGCGCTTCACCCGCTCGCTGCATTGGCTCTTGCCCGGACTCGGCGTAAAGCGCTGGCTACTGCTCGCGGCGTTCGGCGTGGTGCTGCTGCTCGATGCCGTCACGCGGTGGTTCATCGCCGAGGGGACCGGCGTTCACGTCAACGAGATTCTCGACGACATCGTCGACGACTACTTCTCACCCGCGTACCTCACTTGGATTCTCGGGATCGCCGGGCTCGCCGCGCTGGTGGCAGGGACGTGGATGCTGCTGCTCTCCGTCGTGCGCGTCGCGCGCGACCGCACTCCGAAAGGCGTCCGCGACGCGCTCGTTGGGCGGCGCCTGCAGCAAGGCTATAAGGTCGTCGCGATCGGCGGCGGCACCGGTCTCTCGACGCTCTTGCGCGGGCTCAAGCGCCGCACCAGCAATCTCACGGCGATCGTCACCGTCAGCGATGACGGCGGCTCCTCGGGCCGTCTCCAGAAGGAGCTCGGCGTGCTTCCGCCCGGCGACATCCGCAACTGTCTCGTCGCGCTGGCCGACGACGAGGCGCTGGTAACGGACCTCTTCCGATATCGCTTCACCGAAGGCGAGGGGCTCAGCGGACATTCCTTCGGCAACCTCTTCTTGGCCGCGCTGACCGGCGTTACCGGGAACTTCGATCATGCGATCAAGGAGTCGAGCCGCGTGCTCAACGTCGTGGGACGCGTCTTACCCGCAACGCTCGGAGTGGTGCGGCTCCGTGCGGAGCTCGACGACGGCACGATCGTGGAAGGCGAATCGAACATCTCGAACGTGAAACGGCCGATCAAGCGGGTCTTCTTCGACTCGCCCGCTGCGGCGCCGCTCGACGAGGTCATCGCGGCGATCCGCGATGCCGACGCGATCGTGCTCGGGCCCGGTTCGCTCTTTACGTCGGTCGTGCCGAACTTCTTGGTCAACCGCATCGCCCGCGAAGTCGCCGACGCGCACGGCGTCAAGATGTACGTCTGCAACGTGATGACGCAGCCGGGGGAGACCGACGGCATGACGGCCGCGGATCACGTCGCGGCGCTGCTCGCCAACGCCGGCGAGCGCGTCTGCGACTACGTCATCGTGAACGATCAGCCCCCGTCGCGGCTGCTCGCCGCCTACGCGCAGGAAGGCCAGGATCCGGTCGAACCGGACGTCGACCGCATCACCGCGCTCGGCCTCGAGCCCGTTCGCGCGTCCGTCATCGGCGAGACGGACACCGTGCGCCACGATCCCGACAGGCTCGCCACCGTCGTGCTCGGGATCGTCGATCGCACCGTCGCCGATCGCGCCACGCTGGTAAAGCCCGCGAGCGCGTATCGCCGCTCTACCGCATTCGGTTAGGGGTGGGGCTGCGTCGATAGCGTCAGGTTCAGCGCGAACGGCTTGCCCGGTTCTATGTTGGTGCTGGCCGCTAGCGTCTGATAACCTTTGGCGGCAACCGAATAATCGGCGATACCGCTCGGCACCTTATCGATGGAGAATTTACCGGCCGCATCCGTCGTGGCGGTTAGGACGGTATCGATCGTGATCACGGCTCCCGAGATGGGAGCGTTCGTGGTGCCGTCGAGGATCGTGCCGGATACGGCCGCGTAGCCTGCGGCGGGCGGGAGCGAATCGTTGTTGCATGCGGTCGTCGCCGACAGCAGTAACGCGACCGCGATGACGAGTCGGCCGACAAGCGGTTTCATAGGTGTTGTTCTTCGCCGCGCGGAAGCCGCCGGTCCTATGGCTAGCACCGTCCCGTCGTCCCGTACGGCCGGCCTATCGTACTGTGCGAACGCGCTGGAGGCGATCGGCCGCACCCCGCTTGTCAAGCTGAACAAGGTCGTCGACGGCGCGCCGTGTCTCGTGCTCGCCAAGGTGGAGTACGTCAACCCGGGCGGCAGCGTAAAGGATCGGCCGGCCGTCGCGATGCTCGAGGCGGCGGAGCGGCAGGGCCTGCTCAAGCGCGGCGGCACGATCGTCGAGCCCACGAGCGGCAACACGGGGACTGGGTTGGCCATGGCGGCGGCGATCCGCGGATATCGCTGCATCCTCGTCATGCCCGACAAGATGTCGCGTGAAAAGATCGACCTGCTGCGCGCATACGGCGCCGAGGTCGTGATCACGCCCACGAACGTGCCCGCCGATTCCCCGGAGTCGTACTATGGCGTCGCCAACCGCCTCGCTTCGGAGATACCGGGCGCGTTTCAACCGAACCAGTTTCACAACCACTTCAATCCCGAGGCGCACTACCATACGACAGGTCCGGAGATCTGGGAACAGACCGACGGCGCCGTGACGCACTTCGTCGCGGGAATCGGCACCGGCGGAACGATCTCGGGAACGGCGCGCTTCCTGAAGGAGAAGAATCCCTCGGTCCACGTCATCGGCGCCGACCCGGAGGGATCGATCTATTCCGGCGACATTCCGCGTTCGTACGCCGTCGAGGGAATCGGCATGAGCTATCTGCCCGAGACGGTGGATCTGCGCGTGATCGACGAGATCGTGCGGGTCTCGGACCGCGATTCGTTTCTGATGGCGCGACGGATCACGCGCGAGGAGGGGCTGCTCGTCGGCGGCTCGTCCGGAACGGCCGCCGTTGCGGCGGTCAAGCTCGCCAAGACGCTTCCGGCCGACGCGATCGTCGTCGTCATCTTCCCCGACTCCGGCCGCGGCTACATGTCGAAGATTTTCAACGACGACTGGATGATCGCCAACGGCTTCATCGCCGATGCCAAGCGCCGCGCGACCGTCGGCGACGTGCTGCGCAGCAAGACGCCGGTGCCGCCTCTGATCACGGTGCAGCAGGACGATACCGTCAAGACCGCGCTCGACCTGTTGCGCAAGTACGAGATCTCGCAACTGCCGGTCATGCACGGGAACGAGCAAGTCGGCAGCGTGAACGACGTGGGAGTGATGCAAAGCGTCTTCGATCACGCCGACATCATCCATCAGCCGGTGAGCGAGGTGATGGGACGCGCGTTTCCGGCCCTGGAGCAGTCCCAGGCGATCGAGCTGGCCTACAAGCTCCTGACGCTCGCCAATCCGGCCATCGTCGTGACCGACGACGAAGAGCCCATCGGCGTGCTCACGCGGCAGGACATCATCACGTTCCTCTCGACCAGCTCCGACGTCGTCAACAAGTGAAGTTCGCGACGCGGGCGATTCACGCCGGGCAGGATCCGGATCCGACGACCGGCGCGACGATCGTTCCGATCTATCAGACCTCGACGTACACGCAGACGCGGGTCGGCGAGCACAAGGGCTTCGACTACAGCCGAACGATCAACCCGACGCGCCTAGCCTTGGAGCGGCAGCTCGCCGCGCTCGAGGGGGCGCGTTTCGCGAGCGCGTTCGCGAGCGGCATGGCGGCGACTTCGGCCGTGCTCGGGCTGCTCTCCGCCGGCGACCACGTCGTCGTCAGCGACGACCTCTACGGGGGAACGTACCGGCTGTTTGCGCGGGTGCTGGAGCGCTACGGGATCGCGTTTTCGTACGTGGACATGAGCGATCTCGCCGCAGTGCGTGCCGCACTTACGCCCGCGACGAAGCTCTTTTGGGTCGAGACGCCGACGAATCCACTGCTGCGCATCGTCGACATCGCCGCAATCGCGTCGCTGCGCCGGGGCGAGCAGCTGGTCGTGGTCGACAACACCTTCGCGACGCCGTATTTCCAGCAGCCGCTGGCGCTCGGTGCGCAGATCGTCGTCCACTCAACGACAAAGTACATCGGTGGTCACAGCGACGTCGTCGGCGGCGCGGCGATCACCGACGATCCGGAACTGCACGACCGGATCAAGTTCCAGCAGAACGCGGTCGGCGGCGTTCCGGGCCCGATCGACGCGTGGTTGACGATGCGCGGAGCGAAGACGCTCGCGTTGCGCATGCGCGAGCATGCGCGCAACGCACAGGCGGTCGCGGACTTTCTCGCGTCGCGCGACGACGTCGCGCGGGTGTACTATCCGGGACTGCCGTCGCATCCGCAGCACGAGCTGGCCAGGCGCCAGATGAGCGGCTTCGGCGGGATGGTCTCGTGCCTGATGGACGACCCCGAGCGTGCCAAGGAGTTCGCTGGACGGTTAAGGCTCTTCAGCCTGGCGGAAAGCCTCGGCGGTGTGGAATCGCTGATCTGTCACCCCGGCCGCATGACGCACGGGTCGATCCCGGCGGCCGATCGCGAGCGCCGCGGCATCGGCGACGGCCTGCTGCGCCTGTCGGTCGGAATCGAGGACGTCTCCGACTTGATCGAGGATCTACGCGCGGCGCTCGACGCTACGGCGCGTACAAAGGATACGCCACCGCCGTTACTTGCTTGAGCACCCGGCGCGCCTCGTCCGGGCTCGAGTAGCCCAGGCGTCCGGTCTCCGAGAGCACGATGCCGCGCTGCCCGTCCGCCCACACGATCGCGTACTCTTTCTGCGCCTCGAATCCGCTGCCGAAGGCGATCTCGACGAACGTCGCCGGCATTCCGTTGAGCAGCGTCATCGGCGTCTTGTTGCGGATGAGGATGCCGTCCTGCGAGCCATGCGTCTGGCTCTCGAACTGGCCCTCCCACTGCGAGGGCGCCCCGCTGTAGTTTTCCATCGCGAGCTGGATCGTGCGCGCGTTTTCCTTGCCCGGATCGAGAATCCAAGCCGCCACGACCTGCAGATCCTGCGAGAGCTTGTCGGGCGTGGTCCCGTCCTGCTTGCCGACGAGCACCGCCTCGGGAGGCGCGGTGAACGTCATCGCGGGATCGCTGAAGACGTGCGGGTCGGGCGCTGGCGGCGATTGCGCATCCTGCGCCGAAACGGTTCCGGCCGCCGCGAAGAGTAACACCGAGAAGATCAGAAGCGCTTTCATTCGTTGTCCAAGACGGCGGTGAGCGCGGGGAGCGACACCGCGTAACGATATCCAACGTTGCGATGGTCGTCGTCGAATTCCTCGTGGCGCACCTCCAACCCGAGGTCGCGGATGCGCCGGGCGACGACCCGGGCGCCGATGTCCAGGTTGTATTCGTCGCGCCGCCCGCAGTCGAGGTAGCGCAGGCGCAGGCGGCTCAGCTCGGCCTTGTGCTTGGCGACGCGCTCGGCCGGATCGAAGGCCAGCCAGCGGGCGAACACGTCCGGCGCCAGCTCGCCGGTCGTTTTATCGAAGGGCAGATCGAGATCGAACGCCCGTGCGGAGCGCGGCGAGTACGCGGCGGCGTAGGCGAGCATCTCCATCGTCGTGTACTCCGCCGGGCTGCGCTTGGGCTTGCGTTCGAAGTCGGCCACGAAGGCCGCGACGTCGAACGAGTGCGCCTCGAGCGCTCGTTGCACCGTCGCGAACGCCGGCGGGTGCGCGTATTGAAAGTACGAGTCGCCGCTGTGCGATGCGAACGCGCCGAAGACGCCGGGTTGCTCTAGCACGAGGTGCATCGCTCCGAAGCCGCCCGACGATTTACCCAGGACCGCGCGGCCGCCTTCGGAGCGAATCGTGCGATAGTTCGCGTCGACGTGTCCGACGACGTCGCGGACGGTGTACGTGGCGTAGCCTCCGTTGTGAACCGAGTCGACGTACTGCGAACCGCCGAGGCGCGAGAAGCCGTCGACGAGCACGACCAGCGCGGGCGCCATCTCACGCCGCTCGATGAGGCGATCGGCCCACTGCAGCACGTTCGTCTCCCACGGGCGCGCGGACAGCAACGCCGCCGCGTCGCCGGTGTAGCCGTGGAGCACGTACAGCGCCGGGTAGCGGCGCGAGCCCTCCGCGTCGTACGCGGCCGGCCGGTAGACGACGACCGGACGCTCCGACGGGTCCCCTAAGGGATTTCCCGCCAGCGCCTCGCTGCGCACGAAATCGATTGCAACGTCCCCCGCAAGCCCGAGCAGCCGCGCGAGGCCGGAACGTTTCTGCATGGCGATTCCCTTCGTCGCACGAAGAGGTCGAGCCTAGTGTGCACGAGATGAGCGAGTTGAAGCGCGCGATCGATTTACGCAGCGCGATTTCGATCAACGTCATCACGATGATCGGAGTTGGGCCGCTCGTGACGATTCCTCTCGTCGTCGCCGCGCTCGGCGGCCCGCTGGCGCTCGTCGGGTGGATCGCCGGCGCGATCGTCGCGCTGTGCGACGGCATGGTTTGGGCGGAGCTGTCGTCGCGCTACCCCGGGTCCGGCGGGACGTACGTGTACCTGCGCGAGGTGTTTGGGCAGCAGCGGCTCGGCAAGGCCCTCGCGTTCCTGTTCAACTGGCAGTTCCTCTTGTACGCACCGTGCCTGCTGGCCAGCGGCTACATCGGCTTCGCGAACTATGCCGCGTACTTGTATCCGCCGCTGGCCGCAAACGTCTTCGCGCACGACGCGGCGGCGGTCGGGATCGGCGCGGTCACGCTGGCGCTGCTGTACCGGCGCACGTCGCAGGTCGCGTCGGTCGGAAACCTGCTCGCGATCGCGGCGGTGCTCACCGTCGCGCTGGTGGCAGTTGCCGGGCTGTCGCACGCGGACTTCGCTCGCGCCTTCGCCCTAACG
>DATDGN010000205.1:0-27766 GCA_036522095.1 Candidatus Cybelea sp.
ACTGCTGGTGGGCCTACGCTCCAACGCCCTCGCTCAGGTGGCCGGGGCGCTCGTCCTCTCCGAGCGGCACGGCATCGCCGCCTTCGGCGCCGCGGTGCGCGCGCTGGCGCCGGCAACGCCGCTGGCGGCCGCGCTGATGACCGGCGTGCTGCTGCTCGATCTCCTCCTGCTGTGCGCGGTCGCCTACGGTTACCGGCGCGTGCGCCCACTCATGGCGATCTATCTGCGAGGACCCCGATCGTGAATTTTCGCTGGTCAATCGTCCTGGGAACGCTGGCGGCGGCGCTGATGCTATGCGTCGCGCCCGCTGCGGCGGATCCGCGAGCGGTCTATCACGGCGGGACCTACTTCGGCTCGGTGGTCGTCGAGCCGGGACAGGTCGTCGACGGCGATCTCACCGTGATCTTCGGTGACGCGACGATCGCCGGCATCGTCGAGGGCGACTGCACCGCCATCGGCGGCAGCTGCGACACGCGTCCGGGTGGGGTGGTCACCGGACAGATCAACCAGCTGGGCGGCGCCGTAGCGCAAGCGGTCGTCCCGTGGGCGCCGAGCGAATCCGTTTACAATCCGTTCGTTCCCGACCACCGGCTGCTGTGGCGGCTCTCGTGGAACCTACTCGCGTTGCTCATCTTCCTTATCTTCCCGCTGCGCACGCGCATGGTGCTCGACCGGCTCGAGCGCCACCCGGGGCTGTCGGTCACCGCCGGCCTCCTCGGCTGCGTCGCGATCGTCCCGCTCGCCGTGCTGCTGGCGATCACCATCCTGCTGATCCCACTGATCCTGCTCGAGCTCGTCTTCGTCCTCGCGAGCGTCTTCCTCGGCACCGCGGCGCTCGCGCTCTTGATCGGGCGCCGGCTGTGCGAGATGTTGAGTCCGTCGACGACGCCGTCGCCGCTGGTCGCGCTGCTCGTCGGCATCGCGCTGATCACCGCGGCGGAGCTGGTTCCGGTGATCGGCACGCTCGTCCTCATCCTCGTCGGACTCATCGGCCTGGGCGCGACCATACTCTCGTTCGCCGCCGACACGATTGCCGCGCCGGTCGACCCCGGCACGCCCTCCCCGCGCGCCCCCCTGAGCGGACCCCCCATGACCGCTGGGTAATACTAAGGGGATGTCTATCATCTCGCGAGCCGCGAAGTTCGCCGAGCGCACATCGCACCTACGCGCTTCGACGATTCGCGAGATGCTAAAGGTCACGCAGCAGCCCGACGTGATCTCGTTCGGCGGCGGCCTGCCGGCGCCGGAGCTCTTCCCGACGACGGCCATCGCCGAGGCCGCGCGCTCGGTCATGGAGCACTACGGACCCGCCGCGCTCCAGTACAGCGTGACCGAAGGGATTCCGGAGATGCGGCGCTGGGTCGCGGAGCGCCTGACGCAGCGCCTCGGCCGAGGCGTCGACGCGGAGAGCGTCACGATCGTGAATGGCTCGCAACAGGGGCTCGACCTCGTCGGCAAAGTGTTTCTCGATCCGGGCGATCACGTGGTTCTCGAGGATCCGTCGTATCTCGGCGCGATTCAGGCGTTCGACGCCTATCAGACGCGTTACCTAACCGTCGACACCGACGAGGACGGCCTGATCCCCGACTCCCTCGAGCGCGTCCTCGAACGCGCCGACCCGTTCCCCAAGTTCCTGTACCTCGTTCCCAACTTCCAGAACCCGACTGGGCGCACGCTCTCGGGGTCGCGGCGCGAGCGCGTCGTGCGCGTGTGCGAGGAGTTCGGGCTGCCGATCGTCGAGGACGATCCGTACGGCGAGCTCCGCTTCGAAGGCAGCGACCTGCCGTCGCTGCTCTCGTACGAGACCACGGCGCCGATCATCTACTCGGGGACGGCGAGCAAGATCATGGCGCCCGGCATGCGGATCGCGTGGCTCGTGATTCCCGACGAGGAGATCCGCGAAAAGATCGTGCTGGCAAAACAGGGCGCCGACCTGCACAGCGGGACGTTCGCACAGTACGTCTTCTATCAGTACGCCCGAGATGGCGAGGCCTTCGACGCACACGTCCGAAAGATCGCCGCGACGTACTCGGTGCGCCGCGGCGTCATGGCGTCGGCGCTCGCGGAGTTCATGCCGGAGCGGGTTAGCTTCACGCGTCCCAAGGGCGGAATGTTCTTGTGGATAACCGTCCCCGGCGTCGACACCACGGAGCTGCTGCACATCTCGGCCCGATCCAAAGTCGTCTTCGTCCCGGGCGTCAACTTCTATCCGGGGCGCAACGTACACGACGGCATGCGGCTGAATTTTTCCAACGCGTCGGAGAAGAATATCCGCATCGGCGTCGAACGCCTTGCACGCGCCATCCGAGTCTACGAAGGCTAGAGTGGCGTCGTAGGTCGCTACAAGGAGTCCCGTCGCGTGGCAGCAGGTTTGGTCGTCGGCATCTTTCCCCAATCCGATGCGAAAGCGCTCGAGAGCGCGCTTTCCGCACAGCAGATCGATCTGAGCAAGGTCAAGGTCGTGAGCGGCGCCGCCGGCGACTCGGACTCTTCCGCGCTCGAGTTCATCGACGTGGTCGCCGACATGGAGTCGAACTCGCTCTCCGACGATATGACGCGGGGCCTGGGAATCATGGGCGACTCGGGTGGCACGAGCGTTCCAGGCATCGGCGGCCGCCAAGCGACGCTGGATTCTTTTGCGCACCGCGGCGGCAGCTCGCGCTACCTCGCCGGGTTCGCGATTCCGCCGGACGAGGTGGATAACTTCGACCAGGCCGTGGCGGACGGCCGAGCAGTAGTCCTCTATCCCGACGCCGGAACGAATGCACAGGCCGTCGTGACAGCCTTTAGGGCTGCCGGTCTGCGCAACGTGCGGTCGTATTGAGGAACCTCTGACGCGCCGCGCAAAGCGGCTCATACTATCAGCGCTCGCGACGATCCTCGCGAGTTGTGCCCCCGCCTCTCATTACGACTACGCGCATCTGCCCTCCGGGTACCAATGGAGAGCGGTCTATAACTCCGCGACGAACATCATCGTCTTCTACGGCCGGGTTCCCCTGACCGACGACACCGTCTATGTAGGCCCCGACAACCGGTTCTACATCTTCCATCACACCGGAACGATCCGGGTGAAGGATCTTCAGTTGCGCTGGCTGCCCCACGACGCCGCGCCGCTATGACGGCCGAGTAGACCCCACGACCCGCGCCGGCACGCCGGCGACGATGGCGAAGGCGGGGACGTCGCGCGTCACCACGGCCCCTGCGCCGACCAGCGCATGCTCCCCGATCGTCAGGTTCGGCAAAATCGTGGCGTTGCTGCCGATCGACGCCCCGCGGCACACCTTCGTCGGCAGGACGCTCCAGTCGGCCTCGGCCTGTAGCGAGCCGTCCGGGTTCGTCGCCCGCGGATACCGATCGTTGACGAACATCACGCCGTGGCCGACGAAGACCTCGTCCTCGATCGTCACGCCCTCGCAGACGAACGTGTGCGAGGAGATCTTGCAGCGGTTTCCCACGACAGCGTTCTTCTGAATCTCGACGAACGCCCCGACCTTCGTGTCGTCGCCCACGCGGCAGCCGTAGAGATTGACCAGGCACTCGTGGTAGATCGTGACGCCCTTGCCCAGGACGACGCTCGGATCAATGGGCACGGCTAGCCCGCATTCTCACGCGCTCGAGGGTTGCGATCGTCGCCTGCCTCCAAAACTCGAACCCGAAGGCCGCGCTCACGAACGGATGATACAGCCACTCGGAACGGCGGTCGCGCAGCAAGCCATACAGCGCCGCGCCGAGCGGAAAGACGAAGCTCACCGAGTAGAACGGCCACAGGTATGCCCGCGAGCGCTGCGCGCGGCCCGACGAGCGCAGCCGGCCCCACATCGGCTGTCCGGCATCGATCATGCGCGCGCGAAAGCGCGGCCCGAACTTGCGCAATGCGTCGCCGATTCCGCCCACGGTGTGATGCTCCAGCGTCGCGCCCGGCACGAACGCGATCTCGCGTCCCGCGCCGATCAGCATCTCCACGGGCGCGACGTCGTCTTCGTCGGTCCCGGCCGGCTTGCGATAGGGCAGCCGAATCGCGAACGCCTGTGCGAGCGCGATCAGGGGCGCCGGGCCGGAGGCGAAATCGTAGACGACGTAGTCTTCGGTGCGCCGCTTCACGCGGTACATGCGCCCGTACGAGACGGGCGAGGTCGCGCCGCCGTAGGCGAAGTGGTTGAACGGATCGCTGAAGGCGTTGAAATACCGTGTCGTCGCCCCGTCGGCCGCCGTGCTCACGAGCGCCGGAAATGCCGCGGCAATCGCGGGGTCGGCGAACGGGCGCGCAAGCCGGTCGAGGAACAGCTCGTCGTGCAGCACGTTGTCTGCCGCGAGGATCACGGCGACGTCGCCGGTCGCGCGATCCATCAACATGCCCACGCCGGGCTCGGCGCGGCGAATCGGGTTGGGAACGACCGTCGCCCCGTAAGATTGCGCGACGGCAACCGTGTCGTCGGTCGAGCCCCCGTCCGCCACCAACAGCTCGATCATGTCGCTCGGATAGCGCTGTCGCCGTATCGATTCGAGCAGAACGGGAAGCCGGTTCGCCTCGTTGAGCGCCGGCATGATCAGCGAGAAGCGCACGTCCGCCGGGCTCACGGAGCTGCACCGAGATCGATTCGGGCGCTCCCGCATTGGGCGGAGCGCAGCGCGCCCTCGATCACGCGAACCACGCCCGCGCCGAAACGGCCGTCGGACCGCGTCGGCACGCCGTCTCGAATCGAGCGCGCGAAGTCTTCGACGAGCTTTCCAAGGGCCTCCCGATTATCCACGAGCGGGACGTTCAGGTCGCCGAGGCGGTACGAAACCATCTGCTGCTGCAGCGTCGAGCTCGTCGGATCCAGAACGACGCCCTTGTCGTAGATGTAGATCTTCTCGTTGGGATCGACGTCGTCCCAGACGGCCATCTTGCGGCTCGCCGAGATCGTGGTGCGGCGAACCTTAACCGGCGAGAGCCAGCTCAAATGAACGTGCGCGATGCATCCGCTCGGATACCACATCGTGAGAAACGCGACGTCGGGCGTTTCGGCATGCACGCACGCGGCCAGCTGCAGCGAAACCGACTGCGGCTCCTCGCCCATGACGTAATTGACGATCGAGACGTCGTGCGGCCCGAGGTCCCACACGACGTTGCTCTCCTGGAAGAGCCCGAGGTTGACGCGAACCGAGTCGATGTAGTAGATGCGCCCGAGCTCACCGCTCTCGCGCAGCGCGCGTAGCTTCTCGACCGAGCCCGTGTACAAGAAGGTATGGTCGGTCATCAGCCGCACGCCGCGGCGCTGCGCACGGTCCTGGAGATCGCAGGCGGAATCGTAGCTCTCGGCCAGCGGCTTCTCCACGAGGACGTGTTTGCCGGCCTCGATCGCCTGCGCCGCGAGCGCGTGATGCGTGCGCGGCGGCGTCGCGATAGCGACGGCGTCGACGTCGTCGTCGTGCAGCGCCGCATCGATCGTGGGATGCACGGCGACATGCGGATAAAGGCGCGACAGCTTCTGTAACCGCGCGGGATCGCTATCGACGATGCAGGCGACGTTCCAGGAGTTCGAGGCGTGAAAATTGCGGACCAAATTCGGCCCCCAATAGCCCGCCCCTACGACGGCCGCCCGGAGTTCGCGAGCCACGGCGGTAGGACTAGTGGCCTGTAACGCCGGGATGCGTACCGACGTTATGGGCACCACGGGAACGATTGGCAAGGCGCGGGGAGGGAGCACAGCCGTAGCTCTGTGACCGACGAGCAACGCAGCCAGCGTGCCCGTGCTGCCCATAACCCTTTGGGCTGCGCGTTTGAAGGCGCTTCGCTGCGTCGCTCTTCGCTCGCAAAGCCCCGCTTTTGTCGCTCATCGCTCCTTGCGTTTCATCCTCCAAACGCGCAGCGGCGATACACATCCCGGCGTTACAGGCCGCTAGGCGTGCACGAGACGCCGGGCGTCGTCGATCGCGCCGACCACGAGATCGATCTGCCGCTCGGTGAGCTCGGGAAACATCGGGAGCGAGAGGATGCGTTCCGCCGCGCGTTCCGTGCGCGGAAACGCACCGCGCCCGAGGCGCAGATCGGCGTACGCGGGCTGGAGATGAATTGGTACCGGATAGTGGATGCCGGTCGCGATGCCACGCTCGGCAAGGACACTCTGCACGCGCGCTCGGTTCTCCACCTCGATGACATAGAGATGGTAGACATGCCCCTCGTCGGTGAGCCGCGGGGGCGGCGCGACACCGATCTCCGAGAGCTTCGCAGCGTAGCTACGCGCGTTGCGGCGCCGCGCGTCATTCCAGCGATCCAGATGGCCCAGCTTGACGTCGAGAACGGCGGCCTGAATGGAGTCGAGACGGCAGTTGCCGGCCTTCACGAGGTGTTCGTATTTCTTGCGCTGACCGAAGTCGCGCAGCAGCACCAGCGTGTCGGCGAGTGCAGCGTCGTCCGTGACGATCGCGCCGGCGTCGCCGTAGGCGCCCAGATTCTTGCCGGGATAAAAGCTGAAGCATCCGACGTCGCCGAAGCTTCCCGCCGCCTTGCCGCCCTCGACCGCACCGTGCGCCTGACACGCATCTTCGATCACGCGCAGGCCGTGCCGCCGAGCGAAGCTCAAGATCGGTTCCATCGGAGTGACCTGACCGTACAGGTGCACCGGCATCACGGCCTTCGTGCGCGGCGTCAATGCGGATTCGAGCCGCGACGCATCGATCAGGTAGTTTTCGTCGGACTCGACCAGCACCGGCTCCGCGGCGATCGCCGAAACGGCGATCGCCGAGGCGATGTATGTGTTCGCCGGGATGATCACCTGATCGCCGGGCCCGATGTCGAGCGCCTGCAGCGCGAGCTGGAGCGCGGCGGTTCCGGACTCGACGCCGATGCAGTGCCGCGCGCCCACGTAGCGCGCGAAATTCTCTTCGAAGCGGCTGACGTCGGGTCCCAAGATAAAGCTCGCGTCCTCCATGACCCGTTGCACTCGAGGAACGATCTCGTCGCGCAACGCCGCAAACTGCGCGCGCAGATCGACGAACGGTACTTGCTTAGCCACTGTCACGGCCCGCGCTTCGTCGGCGCTCGCATAGCCGCCTTCAACAGCCAGAGTATGAACGCGACGCCGCAGAGTTCGGCGAGCATCTGCAAGAGGGAGGTTAACTGTACGATAATTATCGGAGCCGGCGACGGGGTCCCGACGAGCCAACCGTTCGCCGCCATGTCCACGCGGACGTGCGGCAACACGCGCCACGCGCGCAGCGCCGTCCACGCCGCGTCGTAGCGTTCGTTGAGGCGGAGGAGCGCCGCGGCGGGAGCATCGCTCACCACGTACAGCCAGGGAAGGATCGCGCGGAACGGCGTCGCCGAAATCGCGTCGCTCGGCGCGTCCGCCGCGAGCGCGGGTAGCGATCCGCTCACCGCGACGAGCTCGCAAAGACCGTCGCAAACCACGGATTCGCCGCCCGCGGGAACCGGCAGCCACGCGAACCGACCGCGACTCGCGAGGACGGCTCCGCCATTCGAATCGTTCAAGCGGCCGCTGACGTATGCGAGCAGCCAGGAGCCGGCGTCGACGCGGAACGGGACGCGCGACCGCGTGTAGACACCGCCGAGACCCTGCGCGATTTCGGGGGCGATCGCAAATCCCAGGCGTGCGTCGATCCAATCGATTCGCGGGTCGACCGAATCGGTTTGCGCGGACAACGGGTGAACCGTCGGATACAATTGTCCCGCGTCACCGAAGAACACGTCGCACCGATCGAGTGCGGCCGGCAGCGCTACGACGCGGCTCGCCGTACACGACGAGACCAACGGCAGCGGGTCCGCGAGCCGCCGAACGGATGCGGTTTGCGTCGCGACCGTCGCCGGCGGCGGCGACGCGGTCAAGACGATACGGACGTCGTTGGCGCGAGAGATCAGCCAGCCGCGCGATACGACCTGTCCGGCGCCGAGCGCGCGCAGGGCTTCGGCGTCGCCGCGCTGCTCGTAGCGCGCCAGAGCCACGTCGACGGGATACGCCGGAAGATATTCGTTGAGCGCGACGACGCCGCCCGGATATCCCCGCGCCTCCGGATCGGCTCCGTCGCCGCCGTCGCCGCGCAGGCCCAGCGGCTGAAACGCCGGCAAGAACGCGACCCGCTCGAACGGCGCGGCGGCGATCCGCGGATGCGGATACGCGGCGGCGCCGACCCACAGATCGCTCGGCGGAGCGGCCATCCACGCGGCCGCGAGCGCGACGCCCGTGGCGAGCGAGAGGTACCCCGCGGGACGAAGCGCGCGCAGGCCGGCGCCGGCCGGCACCAGCAGCGTGGCGGCGAAGATCCCGGTCAAGTCGTACAATTCGCGGAAGACGCCACTTTCTGGGACGTAGCGGACGATCCAGGTATAGGGCACGGCGAGCGGACCTTGCGTGCCGGCGATGATGACGAAGAGCGCGCCGCTCGCGGCCGCGGCGGCGATCACGGCGCCGGACTTGCGCGCCACGACGACCCCGGCGAGCGCGAGCGCGAGGACGGCCCACACCGCGATCGCCGCAACGAGCCCCAACCGATCGGCGTAACCGGGGAAGTAACCGCCCAGCGCGGAGAGCGCCCCGGGCGGTACCGACTGATAGGTTTGCCACGCGAGGCTGTACGGCGTTCGTACGATCGTGCCGCGCTCCGCGATGAGCCCGACGATCGTCGGGAGCGCGACGATGAGGCCCGCGAGCGGAGGCAGCCACTTCTTCGTTGCGAACGCGAAGATCGCGAGCGCCAGCAGCGCGACGATGAAGAATTGCAGCTGCGTCTCGACCACCGCGAGCCACAGCGCGAGCCGCACGGGCGACGCCGCCGGTCCGCGCAGCATCTCGCCGATGAGGCCGATGATGCCGGCGTATGCGAGCACCATCACGAGATGTCCCGCGACGACCTCGTTGTAGACCCACGGATTGAACAGCGCGAATATGCCGATTCCCGCGGCTGCGACCGCGCCGGCGCCCGACTGCTGCGCGAGCCGGATCGCGTTTCGAGCGCACAGCCAACCGGTGCACCACGCGAACAGCACGAGCGCGGCCAGTGGACCGAGCGCCCACAATGCGAGCCCGATCGGCAGCGCGAGGGCGTACATCGTCGGGTGCGCGTTGAGCATCCCAAACCCGTTTGGGAGCCAGCCGCCGATCATCTCGTTCATGAACGACGGGATCGCGCTCGCTTCGACGGGCCAGTTCCAGTCGTGCCGCAGCGTTGGAATTCCCTTGACGCTCACGAACGCGGCGAAGACGACCCCGGCCGCGATCGCTACGAGTCCCAAGAGAGGGCCTGCGTTACGCGGCTGCGACTTCTTCAAGGAACCTCTGAAGGGGTCGCTGCACCGATCGCAGCGAGCAGTTTCGCCGCAGATCGAGGCGCGCCCGAGGAAGCATAGTCACGCGCGAAGTTTACCCTGAGCGCAGTCGAAGGGTGACCGAGGGCGCTACAAAGATATGCGGCGAAACTGCCGCTGCCCGAAGGGTTTGACCGCAAAGCCGTCGTCTGCGTTGTCGAAGGCTCGGTCACAGACCGCTGCGGGTATGCTCCCTCACCTTTCTCCTAGCATTCAACGGCTTTGCGATCAAACGATCGGTGCATGGACCCCTTCAGACGTTCCCGTTCCCTTGAGGATAGCGGCACCGATGAGATAGAGGCACGCGCACACGGCCAGCGCCTCGGCGATGGGGCTGAACGCCAGGGCGGCGCCCGCCACCAAGAGCGCCGCAACCACCAGCGCAAAACGCCGCCATCGGATGTCCGAAGTGCCGCCGCCCCCGGCGTTTACACCGCTTCCGAGCCGCCACATCATGCCGATGCCAAGCGCGGCGAACAACGTCGCGAGATAGGCCGTCGTCGTGAATCGCTCGGCGTACGCGTCCGGCAAGAGGCTCCCTAGCACCAGCCCCGCGACGGCGGTCGCGACCGCATACTGAGCGGTGCGCGCGAAAATGCGGGCGCTCCGCGGAGCGTGCAACGCGCTCGCGGCCCGCGCGTAGCCGCGGCGCAGCGCTGCGCCGGTCGGCGTCGGGGCGATCAGGGAAGCCGCGATCGCGACGGTCGCGATGACCAGCGCCGCATAGGCGAGCCGCACGAAGCCTTCGCCGCCCTGCGACGACAGCAACGCCCGGACCGCGAGCGCGACCACGGCGGCGACGACCGCGTAGCGCGTCGCCACCGACAGCCGGTCGCCGTGCAGGAGCTTCGCGTTAACCGACGCGATGGCGCCCCCGCGTGCGAGCGCCGCCGCGGCGACGAGGCCGAAGCAGGCCGCGACCGCGAGCATCTCGCTGCCCGGCTGCGATGCGAACGCCGCGCCCAGCATCAACAGCGCTCCGACGCCGCTCGCGAACGTAAAGGCGGCCGGGAAGACCGGGCCCCGCGCGCGACTAGAGCCGCTCGCCGGCGCGTTGCGAAAAAACCACTTGACCGCGAGAATGAGCGCGGCGGTGAGCGCGGCGATATACGCCGTGGTCGCGAATCGCTCGGCGTCGGCTCCCGACACGAGCGACGCGATCACGATCGCGGCAATGGCGGTCGCCGTCGCGTACGCGAGCGCTCGGCCCAACGCCCAGACGCACGCGTTCAACGGTCAGATACGCGAACCGGCCACAGCGACGGCGCACACGCCAGCACGATCATGACGATCAAGGCGACGATCGAAAGCGCCACGGCGACCGTGTAATAGCGCTGTCCGACGAATACGAGCGCGATCTCTCCGCCGTCGGGAAGGCTCGGAACGAGCCAACCGTTGACGACGCCGTCCACAACCACGTGCGGAAGCGGCTCGCTGCCGTTCAGCGTCGCCTGCCACTCGGGATGAAACGCTTCGCCGAAGACGAGCAGGAACGGGTTAGCCGTCTTGCTCGCCGTGACGTCGAGCATCGTCGGCGACCGCCGGTTCCACTGCAGCCCGAACGAGTTCGTGCGCGGCAGATCGACGGGATCGATGCTCAGCAGCGTGATCTTGACCTGCTTGTCGGCGCTGACGACGACGTGCCTTCCGGCGCTCAGAGAGACCGGTTGCGCCCCGATCGGCCTTCCGTCCATGCGAATCGGCAGGCTCACGAGCGACTGCGGCCGGCTCAGCGCTCGTTCCGGAATCGCGTGCACGGTGTAGGAGATCGACGAGAATTTCGGGCGCGCCTCGCGCGCGAGGAACCAGATGCCCGCGATGCGCTGCGACGCGTCGTCCCAATCGTCGGGAAACGCGTGCATGAAGTTGATGTCGAAGACGCCGTTCTGCGGAATCGGATACACCCGATAGACGTAGCGCCCGCCCTCCGACAGAGCGACGGCCAGCCATACGGCCTGACCGCGCATGTTCTCGATCGTACCGGTCAGCTCCGGATCGCCGTTGAGCGCGTCGGGCGGGTCCGCGACGCGGAAGGCGCTGAACGCGGAGTCGGTGACGCGCCGCGCGGGGGCGCCGGACGCGCGAGCGATGCTGAAGGATAGATCCGGCGCCACGGCCGCTGAGATCACCCCCGAGCCGAGGTCCTCGCGCTCTCCGCTGCCCGTGTGAAAGCTGAACGCAACGTCGTTCCATCCGGGACGGAGCGTCAGCGGGAACGTCGCCGGCGCGGCGGCCGGCCCTGCGAGGCTGGTGGTGCTGTCGTACGACTGGGAGCTCGCCGCGCCCCCGGGAAGAGCGATGGTCTGCTGCGCGCCGCCGTCGACCGCGACACTCATGGCCTCGGACACCTGCAACCGGCTGATTCGCATCGCCGCGTTGGCCTCCACGCCGCGCGAGCCCGGCACGAAGACGCGCACGTGCGCCTCGCGCGCGAAGAGAAACCATGACGCCGGATCACCGCGCTGCCACTGGTATACCGCCGGATCGTCGCGGTACCAGTGCGGCGGCATCATCAACGCCGTCGTGCCGACTACGCCGCCGCCGAAGACGTACGGAAGCGTCGCGGACAGGTTTGCGGGAAAGGCCCCTCGATATGCGCCGCCGGCTACGAGGCGCGACCGCGCCTGGCCGTCGGGCCCGAACGGAGCTACGGCGCCGGCTACGATCCGATACCTGCCGGAGGCGGGCAGCGTCACCGTCGTCTTGTGCCCGTAGACGAGGCTCGTCGTCGCGCGATTGTGCGGCAGCGTCCGGCCGAGCCCCGCAATTCGATCTTGCCACGCCCGCAGATCGTCGACGCTCACCAACGCGACGACCAGGTTCGGATCGGGATATCCATCCGTCACGTCGTGCCCTCCGGCGGCCAGGTCGATCTGGCCGTACTCGGTCCAGGCACCGTCCGCCGTCAGGGGCGAGAAATAGCTGCCGTCGATGCCGAGGTTCTGCGCGGGAGGCGCCGCGTACAGAAGCGACTGCTCCATCGCGAAGATCGCATAGACTCCGGCGGATCGCACCGTAAACGGCGTCGTCCAGCCGACGTCGGCCGGGGGCGGGTGAATGCGAACGCCGCCGTGCGCGAGCGCTTCGTTGACCGCGAGATCGCGGACCTGCGCGGGCGAAGCGGGCAGTATCGGCGACAACGCCGTGAGCGCGGCGGAAAACTCGTCCGCCGAGCGGCTCGGCGGCTCGAAAACGGCCTTCCCGCTCGCCATCGCGTCCACGTCGCCGAGGTAACCGTCCGAGTACCTCGGGAGCGTGCTCACGATCGGGTGGGTCACGCCATAAACGAGCGGCAGCGCACCGCCCAGGTGATAGACGCGCAGCGGTCCGTCCGAACGCACCGGCGTCGCCCCGACCACGCGGTGCAGTAGGTCGTGAGTCAGCGTGGTCGTGTTGAAACGCCACTCCCCGGGCGAGCTGAAATCGATTGCCGGGATGAAGTCGTCGCGCTGCAAGATCGTGTCGACCCCCAAAACGCGCAGCATGTCCGCAGCGAACGGCAATCCTTCTCGGGCCGCGCGATAGCTGCGCCGCACCCAAACGTCCGTGCCCTCCGCGGGCTCGCTGCCGAGCAACCCATAGATCATCGGCCGGTCGACGAACGAATCCTCGATGTAGAACTGCGGCGAGCCCCAGTCGAACTGCTCGAGATACTGCGTGGGGAAGAGGGCGACGCGATGGCTCGCGTCGTCGCCGACGAGCGACTTCGCTCGATACTCCCACGGCGGGATGACGGGGCCGGCGTAGTTCATCTTGTTGATCAGCACCGGAACGAACGCGACGATCGGGATCACGATCGCGGCCGTCGCCGCGGCCGGCGGGAGCCACCTCCACCGCCGCGCCGACGGCGCATTCACGAAGCGCTCGCGCAGCCACGCCAGCATCGCCGACACGGAGATCGCATAGAGCGCGCTGATGCCGAACTCGACTCCCGCGACCCACTTGTACGAGAAGCGGAACATCTGGAATCCGGGGAAGCTGCGGTAGAAGATGTTGTAGATCGGCTCCGTCACCGCATCGCCGAGGGCGTCGTGGTAGTAGCCCACGACCAGCGGCACGGACACGATGGTGACGATGAGAAAGAAGAGCGTCGCGGGCCGCTGGTTCTGCTTGAACGCGATGCCGCCGAGCGCGACGATCGGAACGAACCATAGGAGCGCGCCGAAGAGGCCCGCCGCATACGACGCGGCCCACGGGAAGTACGCCCGGCCGGCGAACGAAACGAACGTCGCCCAGTGGCCGAGGCCGCGGAGGACGTTGTCGAACGACGTCGCCGCGTTGTGCATCGAGGGCGATTCGCTGAGCACGCCGTTGAGGTATACGTCCCGGAAGAAATCGACGAACGGCACGAGCCAGTAGAGGTTGATGGCGACGGTGGCCGCCGCGGTCACCGCGACGAATGGCCACGCGCGCCTCGCCGCGCGCCGCGGCGCTGGGTCGAAGACGATCGAAATCGCCACGAAGATCGCGAGGATGATCGCGTTGATCGCGACCAGCGGCGGGTTCATCCCGCCGCCGACCAGCACGAGCAGCGCGATGAAGAGCGCCGCCCGCCACAGATTGATCTCCCCGCGCAGCGCGCGCGCGGCGACCGCCACCATCGCCGGGAGCGTCGCGTAGGTGAGCAGCCAAACGATCTGCGCTTGCGAGTTGAGCGCCACATACATGTTGAAGAGATACGCACACGAGCCGGTCACGCGCGACACCTCGTCCAGCCACGGCGTCACGTGGCGCAGACAGTAGTGCATCGAGAACAGGCACGCCAGGTAGACCCCAAAGACGATGGCGTGCTGCGCGTAGTCCTGTGGAATGCGCAGCGCCTGCGCGATTGCGTAGGCCCATCCGTACGGCGACTCGTAGGGATACCAATAGCCCGTGTGCTCGCCGAGATGCAGCGCGGGATTCCACGCGTGCAGCAGCCGCCACAGGAACTTCAGCGGATCGATGTGCAGCGCGGCTTGACCGTCGTTGAGCTGGACGCCGCTGCCGTAGCCGAACGAAACGAGCAGGGCGAGCGCGACGAAGAGCGCCGGGACTCCGGCCTTCCGCAGGACGTCACGAACGGCCCAGGCCTCTCCGAGGGCGCCGACGTCCGCCGGCGCTCGTACCGTCTGTTCCTTCATCGGCGACCCGACCGACCTGTCACGAATACGCCTTTCCGTAAAGCCTGAACGGCCCTTCCAAGCTCAACTCCTGATGAACCGACCGAGCGTCAAACAGCCGGTCGATTCTTTCGCTCACGTCGCCGAACTCGACATCGCGCAAGATGCAGCGATAATCGAGCCGCCGCACGCATTCGAAACCGTGCGAGCCTTCGTCGTGGCAGGCCGGACACAGCGACGGACGCAACGCGATCGTTGGCCCGACGGGAGCTCCTCGTACTTCGCTGGTCATGCCGAAGAGCGCCAGAGTTTTAACGCCGAGTCCTGAAGCGAGATGGCTGAAACCCGCGTCGTTGCCGACGAAGACTTCGCACTCCGCCAACCGCCGCGCGGCCTGCGCGAGCGGCTCGCGGACAATGCTGATTCCCTCGACGCCGCGAAAATCTTGCTCGGCCCGCTCGGCCTCCTTGGCTTCGTGAGGACCCAAGAAGAAGCGCACCCGCCGCCCGCGTTTGGCCTGTTCGCGCGCCAAGGCGACGAAGCGCTCGTAGGGCCAGCGCTTCGATTCGTTGCCCTTATATGCCATCGAGCCGGGATGAATGCCCAGCGTCCCGGCCTGCGCGTCGGCGCGCCAGCTCTGCGGCACCCAGTACTCGAGATCGTGGACCGAGCCCGTCAGCCCCAGCGCGCGCGCCATTCGCAAGTTCTCCGCGATGCGGTGGCCGCCGCGCAGCGGGATCAGCGTGGTTCGCGCAGTGCGCGCGACGGCGCTGGACACTCCGCCGTAGCGGTGCATGCACAGTCGCTTCGCGCCGGCGGCGCGCGCCACGAACGCGTATTGCCAGCGGGTCGCGGGAAACGGCAGAACGCACAGATCGTAGCGGCGCCGGCGCAGGCGGCGGACGTGAATCAGCATCTGCGCCGTGCTGGGCCGCAGCGGCAGCTCGGTGACGTCTCGCGCGGTACCGAGCGCGCACACGTACTCGGTGACCGGCGGCTGCCACGTCAACACGTCAGTGCTCCACCCGTCCGCATTGAGACCGCGCAGCAGCGGGCTCGCGGCAAGCGCATCCCCGAGCCCTGGTAACAGGAGCACTAACGCCGAGCCCGACAAGTTAAAAGGCTTAGTCTCGGATGGCCACGGGAACGACGATTTCGTGCGAGCTCGCGGCGAAATCCACTTGTGCCGGCGGGCGTTCCAACCGATCGTAATAGTGCAAAATCCGCATTCGATAAAAGATCGCTAAGGTATCGAGAAACACGTTCCATACCGCGGGAAGCCGAACCCGGCTGCTGACGCGCTGAAAGTGCAGCGTCACGGGCGCCTCGACGATGCGATATCCGAAGTGATGGACGTTGGCGAGCAGCTCGAGATCGAACGCGAACCGCTTCACGAGAATCCGCGGGAGAACCTTATCCAACACTTCCCGCTTGAAGAGCTTGATGCCGGTCTGCGTATCGCGCACCGGCAGCCCAAACAGCGTCCGCACCAAGAGATAATAGAAGAAGCTGTACACGCGCCGCGTGAGCGGATAGTTGACCCTCGACCGCGGATGAAACTTCGAGCCGATGACGGCATCGGCGTTGCGATCTTTCATGATCGCGATGAAGTCGGCGAGCTGCTCCGGATGGAGGTCCATGTCGGCGTCCAGGAACGCCACGTAGTCGCCGCGCGAATACGCGGCGCCGCACGTCAGCGCGTTACCCTTGCCCTCGTTGCGCGTGCAGCGCACGACGCGCACGTGATCCGGCCATTCCCGCAACGCGTCGCTCGCGGCCGCGTGCGTGCCGTCCAAGCTCCCATCGTCCACGACGACGATCTCGAAGTCCACGCCGAAATCGCGCATGGTCTCCACGGTCTCGCACACGTTTTCGGCAATCGAACTAGCCTCGTTGTAAGCGGGCATGAGTATCGAGAGCATGGGCGTGGATACGTTGGCTCTCCGCGGAGGAGCAGCCTGCTCGAAGAAAATTGATTCTAGTCAATAAGCCGGGCGTCCGCCGCGGGCTGCTAGGCGATCGGCGGCTCCCGGTTTTCCGGGGGGCTGACGAGATTGCGTTCGAACTTCGCCACGATGGTGCGCCACGCCAAGTCGAGCTCCTCGACGCCGAGCATGCGTGCGATCGCCACGAAGACCGTTCCGCCGATCGCGATTTGCCCGAAGAGGAACCATGCGCGCGAAGCCAGCGAGGCTTCGGGCGTCACGCCGAGCGCGCCGATCCAACCGAGCGCGGCAAGCATGGCAAGCGAGCTCAGCACCACTTTGCCCGTCGAAGCGAGCAGGGCGCCCCAATCGATGCCGGCGACGAGGCGAGCCGTCACTATCAGCAACAGCAGTGCCTGCACGCTTTGACTCGTCGAGTTTGCCAGCAACAGGCCGCGCGCGCCCAAGCCGGGCAGCCACACGAGCGAGAGCAGCACGTTGAGCACCACCGTGGCCACCGAGATCGTGACGGGCCACACCGTTTCGTGGCACGCGAAGCAGCAGCGCGTGAGCACGACGTTTGCCGCCAGCGCGATCAGCCCGACGGCCGCGTACGGCAGCAATCCGGCCGTCAGATCGGTCGCGCTCGCCTGGAACGTGCCGCGCTCAAAGAGCGCCTGCACCATAGGGTGCGCGAGAATCACGAGCGCGCAGGCCGCCGGAATCGTAATGAAGTTGACCAGACGCAGGCCCGTGACGACGCTGCGCGCGACTCCCCGCCGGTTCTCCCGCGCGAACTGCGCGGCCAGCAGCGGGAAAATCACGGTCGCGATCGCGGCCGCGAAGATCTGCTGCGGGAAGTTAACGAGCTTCGTCGCGTAGTTCATGCCCGCGATGTAACCCGGCGCGAGCGTCGATGCGAAGAAGCGATCGAAGAACAGCGAGAGCTGACCCGCCGCCGAGCCCACGATGATCGGCCCCAGGAGGAGCCAGATCTTGGGCAGACCTGGATGGTGCAGATCGATGATGGGCCGGTACTTCCCGACCGACAAAAACGATGGAAGCTGTACCAGCACCTGCGCGGTCAGCCCGAGGACCGTTCCCACAACGAGAGCGTAGATGCCCATGCCGTGGCTCAACAGGACGACGCAGGCGATCGTCACGACGTTGACGGCGACGCCCACGAGCGCGGCCGACCGGAACCGGTGATACGCGTTAAGCATCACAGAGAGCACGCCGCTGAGGCTGACGGCGACGATGCTGGGCATCAGCCAGCGCGTCATATGGATGGCGACCTCCATCTGCGGCTGCGGGAAGCCGTGCGCGATCAGCGGCACGTACCACTTCGCGGTAAAGAAGCCGACGACCGCACAGGTCGTCAGCACGATCGCGAGGATGTTGAGCGTCGTGCTCGCGAGGCGCCAGGCCTCGTCCTCCTCGTGATGCGCGAGGTACTCCGAGAACGTTGGAACGAGAGCGCTCACCAACGCGCCGTTGAAGACGCCGAAGAGGATCGTCGGAATCGTCGCCGCGGCAAGGAACGTGTCCATCTCCCATCGCGTGCCGTAGTACCGCGCGTTGACGACCTCGCGCATGAAGCCGAGAAGCGTCGACGCGAACGTCGCGCCCATGATGAAGAACGTCGACGACGCGATCGAGATGCGGGGATGGCGCGGGCGGTGGGGATGGGGAACGACCCGTAGGTGTCGCGGCGAGGACTTAATGCGCTCCGTCCCTCCGTAACACGGCTGGAACGGTCCGCAGGATGATCAGCAGATCTCCGAGCGGCGTCCAACTCTCGACGTAGCGATTGTCGAGCTCCATCCAGTGCTCGAACGAGACGTCGCTGCGCCCGTTGATCTGCCACAGGCAGGTCACGCCCTGCGGCACCGTGAGCCGCCGCAGCGCGATTGCGTCGTAGTGCTCTACCTCGCTCGGGAGCGCGGGTCGCGGTCCGACGAGCGACATCTCGCCGAGCACGACGTTGACGAGATTCGGCAGCTCGTCGACGCTCGTGCGGCGCAGGAAGCGCCCCAGCGGATGCAGCCGCGGGTCGTTCCGGATCTTGAAGACGGGCCCGTCGACCTCGTTGAGATGCATCACGCTGTGACGCATCGCGTGCGCACCGTTGACCATGGTGCGCAGCTTGTACATCTTGAAGCGCCGCCCGTGCATCCCGACGCGCTCCTGGGCGTAGAACGGCGTGCCCCGCGTCGTGCAGGCGATCGCCAGCGCGGCGATAGCAACGACGGGCGCCGTGACGACCAACAGGAGGGCGCCCACGAGCACGTCGATCGTGCGCTTCAGCGCCGACCATGACTGCGGGACCCGGCGTTCCATCGGTGCTCTAACAGCTATCTGCATCGCATCACATCAAAAGCGCTCCTGAAACGGTTCGCCCGACGTAATCGAGACCCTCGATGTCGCCCAAGGCACGGCCCGGCTCGGGCCCAACGTGGAGGAACGGGACGTACTCGCGGGTGTGGTCGGAGCCCGGGGCCGTCGGGTCGCAGCCGTGATCCGCAGTCAGGATCAGCTCGTCCCCCGGCCGCAAGCGAGCGGTCAGGCCGGGAAGCATCGCATCGAGCTCTTCCAGCGCCCGCGCGTATCCGCGCACGTCGCGGCGATGGCCATATTTCGAGTCGAAGTCGTTGAGGTTGGTGAAGATGAAGCCACCCTCGATGCCCGCCAGCAGCTCGTAGGTCTTCTCGACCGCATCGCGATTATCGGTCACCCGAACGGACGACGAGATGCCGCGTCCGCAATAAATGTCACCGATCTTTCCTACCGCGTGCACCTCGACATCGCCGCTTCTTAGTTCGTCGAGCAGGTTTGCAGGCGGCTCGATTGCATAGTCTCGTCGATTCGGCGTCCGCCGAAAAGCCCCCGGTTTCCCGACGAAGGGCCGCGCGATGACCCGGTTGACGGCGTGCGGCGGCACGAGCATCTCGCGCGCCTCACGGCTCCACTCGTACAGACGTTCCAGCGGCACGACCTCTTCGTGCGCCGCGATCTGAAAGACGGAATCGGCCGAGGTATAAAGGATGGGGCGGCCGGTCGCTAGGTGCAGCGCCCCGAGTTCTGCGATGATCTCGGTGCCCGAAGCCGGCCTGTTCCCGAGCGGCGGCTTGCCGGCGATCGCGGTGAACGCCTCGATGACGTCGGCGGGGAAGCCCTCGGGGTAGGTGGGAAACGGGACCTCCGTCAGGATGCCCATCATCTCCCAGTGACCGGTGATCGTATCCTTACCGCGGCTGCGCTCGCGGAGGCGCGCCACGCGCGCCGCCGGCCGGTTGTTCGCGGCGACGCCGGCGATGCTCGTCAACACGCCCAGCCCCAAGGCCTCAAGGTTGGGCAGCTTCAGCCCACCGACGCCGCGGGCGACGTTGCCGATCGTGTCGGCGCCGGGTGCGTCGCCGTATTCGGCGGCGTCGGCGAGCGCCCCGACGCCGCCCGAATCGATCACGACCGCAACCACGCGTTTCATAGGTCACCGCGCCTTCGGGGAGTTGGTTCGCACGCCTGCTCGCGTAGGAGTGACGGCCCAGCGTCGAAAAAAGCGTTGCGACCGTGCCACGAATCGCATTATCGGCGGCGCTCACGACGCTGATGCTCGTCCTCGCCTGCCACGCTGCCCGTCCGGCGGTTCCGGCCCCCGTTGCCACGCCGACGCCGGAGCCCCCTCGCACCCTCCTCTACCTCGACGCGAAGAGGATCGACTTCTACTACGACCGGTTCCTGGTCGAGGCCGACGGTAACGTCCGGCTGCGCACGAGCGACGGGTTCTACGTGACCGGCGACGCCTTCTCGATGGACCTCAAGCTCAATCGCTTCCTCGTGGCCGGACACGTCACGCTCCACGACTCCACGGGAACAGTCAGCGGCGCGGCGATCTCGGACTTCCTCGATTTTCAGCGTATCTATTTCGTTCCGGTGACGACGGAACCGGATCGCTGGACGTTTCTCAACGGCGATCTCGCGCACCCCTCCAAGGGCCGCGTCATGCCGGACGACGTCTTCTATTTTCCAAACGTCTCGGGAACGCCGAGCATCACGGCGAGCGGCGCGGTCATCGGCACGAAGACGTACATACGCTTCGTCAACTCGCACACGTACCTCGCGGGAACCGCGATCCCGCTCGGATCGGACGTCGTCAATTTCTCGTCGAACCAATTCTTCGCCCAGAACACGCTCTCGGGCGCGACCGTCGACCTCACGTGGAACGTGGCGGGCAACACCAACTCGCTCACGGCGGTGCACCTGCGCTACGACCCGACGTATCACACGTATCTTTCCGTCGAGCAGCACCTCGTCGGCGAGCACGAGTACGCGATCTTCTCGGTCAACCCGGCGACGCGCGCGGAGAAGTGGTGGAACATGATGCTGTACGAGAAGCTCGGCAGCCGGTTTCAGATCTCCAGCTTCACGCAGTACTACTCGCAGCAGAACTGGCTTCAGGAGCCCTCCGCCGCGCAGCAGACGACCTACATCAACGCGACGTACGCGTTCCCCCACTCCTACCTGCAGGCCACCTCGCAGCTGACGAACTACAACGTCCTCGGCGTGGGCTCGCTCGAGCACCACCCCATCGCGGGGAACTTGTCGCATCCCACCCAGCTGCAGCTCACGTGGACGAGCTTTCAGAACAAGATCGGAGATCTGCCGCTCTACCTGCAGACCTACGAGGGGTATGGGTTCAACCACGACTCCGTCGGCGCTCTGCAGTACCTCCAAGGCTATCCGCACCTGATCGGCGGCACCGGGGCGCCTATTCCGACGCCGGGGCTGCAGGCCTACGGCGCGCCGTGCCCGGACCAGCACGGGGTCAAGAACCCGCCGGTGTATTTCTGTCCGGTCTACACGACGATCTACAACACGGTCTTCGGCTTCAACTTCTTCACGCCGGCGCTGAAACTAAACAATCCACCGAGCCCATACGAGGTGTATTACTTCAACGCGAGCTTCAACAAGCAGTACACGTGGAACTCGCTGCCGCACTGGATCAGCAACACGTCGGAGAACTTCAGCATCAGCCGCCAGTTCACGCGCGAACTGCACACCTACTTAGCGTACCAGATTCAAAACGTCGGCGACCACTACATCAACGGCAGCTACCTCCCGTGCGAGCCGGTCGGCTCGTTCTACTGCCCGCTCAGCTTCACGTCGTTCCGCGGCGTCGCGACGCTGCACACGACGAGCTTCGGCCTTAGCCTCGTGCCGACGCCCGAGTTCAATTTCTCGATGCTCGTCCGCCACCACAGCGACTACCCGATCCCGGTGCCCGGCGTGTTCGGATTGCCGCCGAACAACATCCTCGGGCAGCCGCTCTACGCGTGGTTCCTCGGACAGCCGCCCTACGACGCGAGCTTCGACGTGCGCCTCAAGATCTTGCCGCACGCGCTGGTGGACGTCTCGAAGACCCTTTACTGGTACGGCAATCCGTATCGCACGCAGTTCTGGCAGCCGAGCACCGTTGTGCAGGTGCTCCCGATATGACCGGACGCATCGGATCGCTGGCAGCGGTCGCGCTCGCGCTCGTGCTCATCGCCGCGACCTCGCCGGTCGTCGTCAGCGGACAGCTGCTCGCGTATCAGGACGGCTACGTGTTCTTTACGACGGGCGACGGTTTTCGCGTCGCGCACGACGTCGTGATCCACGACGCCAAGACCGGCGGCGCCACGGCGCTCGCGCCCGCGCCGCGAATCTGGGCGCGCGCGACGTTCGACGCAACCGGCAGGGTGACGGAGCTGGACCTCTCGCGCGATCCGCTTCCGCCGCAGGGCAGCTTCGCGGACGTCGCCCACTTCGCCGTCGCGATATCGACGCCGGCGCCCAATCCGGATCTGCTCGCGTACCAGCCGACGCCCGGACCGGATCAGACCCCGCTGCCGACGCAGCGCTTCACGGGGCAGCCGGTCCTGGTGACGTTCATCGTGCAGGTGCCGCCGATCACGCCGTTCACGTCCGCCGTTTACATCACGACGGATCAGAGCGGCTGGAATGCCCAGGCCATTCCGATGGATCGTGTCGACGCGCTGCACTATGAGATCACGCGCCGCTACCCGTCGGGAACGATCTTCCGCTACATCTACGACCGCGGCTCGTTCCAATCGGCGGAGATCGCGCCCAACGGGCTACAGCGCACGCCGCGCAATCTCGTCGTGCCCGACGCCGACGTGCGCGTGGTCCACGACACCGTCTCGGCCTGGCAAGACCAGACGAACGGCGGCGTCAACCAGGTGCAGCCGCAGATCATGCCGACGCCGTACAACCCGGCGCCGTTCCCGAATCTGCCGCCCGGCCTCCCGTCGCCCCGGCCGCCTATCATCTAAACGGAGGCGCGGGTGCGGGTGCGTATCGGGTTCGTGCGAGCGACTGCCCCGATCGTCTTCGCCGGGATGTGCGCGGCTGCGGCGCTCGCAGACCCCACGCCAAGACCGGCGCCGTCTCCCAGCATTACTCCCGCCGCGTCCGCGGCTGTGCCTTCGCTGACGCCGTCGCCCGCATCGTCCGCGAGCGCGTCGCCGGTGCCCTCGCCCAGTCCCTCCGCGTCCGCGTCGCCCGTGCCGACGCCGACGATCCTGATGCTCGCGCCGGACGCGCCCCCGCAGATCCTCTGGATCGGGCTGAGCTCGACAACGCCGAAGTCGGGCGATGTCGTCACCGGAGTCGTTTTGACCTCGTCCAACGTCGCCAGCGTCGAGGCGCGCGTCGAGGGGCGTGGCGGCATTTTCAGCATCCCGCTGGCCAAGACCGACGTGGGGCATTTCGAGGGATCGTGTCGCGTACCGGAGGTTCCGCTCTTCATGCCGCATTCGTTCGTGGTGCGCATCATCGCGCGCAATACGGCCGGCGTTACGGCGGAACGCACCGTCGCGATGCGTATACGGTAGGCGGAGCCTAGCGCACGGTTAGGGGAATCGCGCGCGTCGCGGCGTCGCCGCGCGTGTTGCGGGCGATCACCTGCAACGTGAAGTTGCCGCGAACGAACCACGGCAATGGAGCGACTGTGTACGTCAGCGCGAACCTTCCGACGCCGAGCTTCGCTAGCGGCATCGCATATCCGCCGATGCGCGCCTCGACGCTCGCGACGTTCGAGCTGGTGATCACGCTCCCCGAGACGCGGTCGCCCGGGCGCACGGTCGTCTCGCTGATCGAGATCGCGAGAATCTGCGGCGGCGCATCGGTCGCCACCCGAGGCACGGGTTTGGCGAGGCGCGGGGCGGCGGCCGTGGTAGCCTGGCCTACGGGGGCCGGCGTCGGCGTGATCACCGGCGCCGTCGCGGCGGCAGTCGGCGACACGCTGGGCGTCGCAGTCGGCTGCGGCACCGGCGCCGGCTGCGCCGCGGGGCCCTGCGGCGACGGCGTCGGGTTCGTCGCTCGCGTGCCGCGGCTGCAGCCCGCCAGAGCGACCAACGCCGCGGCAATGCATACGGCCGAGCCGATAGTGCGCATGGCGCTAGCCTTCTCGCCCCCCGCGCCCATTCCGCCGGAGCAAGCGGGGCGTGTTGGCGCGTTGAACGTTCCGGCGAATGGCAGAGTCCGCGCGTCCCGTCCTGAGCCTCGTCGTTCCTCTCTATAACGAGCAGGGCAACGTCGCGCCCCTGTTGCAGCGCATCGGCGGCGTGGCCCAGCGCCTGCGCGACGCATTCGACTTCGAGATCGTCCTGGTCAACGACGGCAGCACCGACGGCACGCTGGCGGCGATTCGCGACGAGATGCGCCGCCGGCCGCATATCGTGCTGGTGAATCTCTCCCGAAACTTCGGGCACCAGCTGGCCGCGACGGCGGGCATCGAGATCGCGCGAGGCGACGCCGTCGTCCTCATGGACGGCGATCTGCAAGACCCGCCCGAGCTGGTGGACGCCTTCGTTCGTAAGTGGCGCGAGGGCTACGACGTCGTATATGCCGTGCGGCGCTCGCGCCGGGGCGAGAGCCGTTTCAAGATCGTGACGGCGCGCGCGTTCTACCGGGTCATCAAGCGGCTGACCAAGGTCGCGATCCCGCTCGATACGGGCGATTTCCGTTTGATGAGCCGGCGCGTCGTCGAGGCGCTGCGCCGCTCGCCGGAGCGGCATCGCTTCCTGCGCGGGATGGTGAGCTGGGTCGGCTTCAATCAGATCGCGATTGCGTACGACCGCGACGAGCGGCACAGCGGAAAGACCAAGTATCCGCTGCCGAAGATGATTCGTTTCGCGATGGACGGCATCACGTCGTTCTCCGACATCCCGTTGCGCTTCGCGTCGTACTTCGGCTTCACCGTGAGCGCCATCGCGTTCGTCTACGCGCTGATCGTCATCGCCTTTAAGCTCTTCAGCCTCAAGCCGCCGGGATACACGCCGGGATGGGCGTCGACGATCGTGACCGTGCTCTTCCTCGGCGGCGTGCAGCTCATGAGCCTCGGCATCCTCGGCGAGTATCTCGGGCGCGTTTACGACGAAGTAAAGGGGCGTCCGCTCTACCTAATCAGCGACATCGAACGCTCTTGACCTACCGCGCGGTCGTCGACCAGTTCGTCACGCCCGTTCCACTCGATCCGCTTTCGGCCGTCTTGTTCGTCGCGGCGTTCGCCGGCGCGGCGCTGTTGACGGCGCGCCGGGCGGCGTACGGGCTCGTTGCGCTGATCCTATCTACGCCGTTTGCGTTCGCGCACGACGTCCTGGGCACGAGCATCACGTTGCCGAAGGTCGTTCTACTCGGCGTCCTGCTCGGACTATCCACGTATGCCGGCGCCGCGGCCGCCCTGCGCGATCGGCCGGCGCCGCTGCTGCTCGGCGCCCTCGGGCTGTACTTCGTCGCGAGCGCGCTGACGCTCGTAGACGCGGCGCACCGCGGCGCAACGATTCGCGAGACGCTCAAGGTCGTCGAATATGGCGCCGTCTTCGTCGCGGCGTTCTGCTGCTATCGCATAGATCCCGACGACGCACCGCTGGTCAACGGCACGGCGCTCGCCGCGATCCTGGTGGCCGCGACAGCGCTCGCGCAAGAGATCGTCGGCGCACCGTCGGGCCTGTACATCGGAGCAGCGATCGTTCCGCGCATCGCCGGTTTGCTCGAGGGCCCCAACCAGCTCTCCGCGTACTGCGAGATCGCCGTTGCGGCGCTCGGCGCGTGGGCGCTCGTGCGCCCGAGCACCGCGCTGCGCGTCGCGCTCTTTGCGATCGTCTACGCCGACGTGCTGAGCTTCTCGCGCGCCGGCCTCTTCGGGCTGGCGGTCGTGGCCGCGATCCTGGCGCTCGTCGCAGGAAAGAGCGCATGGCGCGCGCTGCGCCCGGCGCTCTACGGTCTCGGCGCGGGATTGCTGGGCTCAGCGGTGTGGGCCGTCTACGCGCACACGCCCGGGGTGTTGCGCGTCTCGCTGCAACCGAGTCTGTACGCCGGCGGCGTCGGAAACCGCAGCGAGCTGTGGGCCGCGGCGTGGAGGATGTGGCGCGACCGGCCGCTGCTCGGCGTCGGCGCCGGAAACTTCGAGCTCGAGCTGCCGCGGTACGGCGTGTTCGGCGTGCGCACCCACGCCAACAGCTGGTACCTGCAAGCGCTGGCGGAGGGAGGCGTCGTGCTGTTCGCGGCGACCCTCGCGCTCGTGGCCGCGATCCTCGCGGCGCTCGGCGGCAAAGGCCTGCTCGCGCGCCTGCGCGGCGGGTCTCCGTGGGTGCTTGCGGGGCTCGCGGCGACCGTCGCGCTCGCGCTGCATCAAGTCGTCGACTTGCTGGTCTTCTATCCGAAGGTCGGCGGCGCGTGGTGGCTGCTGGTCGGGATCGCCGCCGCGGCGCGCAGCCCGCGCGCGTGACCGCCGCCTGGCAGCCGCTCGTCGTCGTCACGGAGTGGGGCGCCCACGGCGCGCTCCCCCTCGGCCTGCTGCTCGTAGTCCTCGCGGCCGCCGGGTTGTTATACCGGCGCGCGCTCGCGCGCGCTTCGTCGCTGTCGATCGCAACGCTCGCCGGCGTCGTCGCCGTCGCGCTCGCGGCCGCGTGGTGTTCGCCGATTCTGTTCTCGAGCGACGTATACGCCTACGCCGCCTACGGCGAGCTCGCGCGGCTCGGGCTCGATCCGTATGCGCACGCCCCGCCCGGCCTGCGCGACGCGCTGCTGCAAGACGCCGCATGGCAGTGGCGTCCTTCGACCTTCCCGATCTGCGTCTACGGTCCGGCGTTCGTGGGGTTGGCGCGAGCCATCGTCGGCGCGCTCGCGCCGCTGGGGACGCTCGCGCAACTGGACGGCCTGCGCCTGGCCGCGTCGGCGGCGCTCCTGTCGATCGTGCCGCTCGCGTTCGCGGCGTATGGCGGAGATCGCGCGGCGAAGCTGCGCGCCGCGGCGACGATCGCGTTGAATCCGCCCGCCGTTTGGTGCGCGGCCGAGGGACACAACGACGCGATCGCGCTAGCGATCGTGCTCGCCGGTTTCGCGGTGGCACGGCGCGGATTCTTCGGAACCGGTGCCGCGATCGTCGCCTTCTCGGGCCTGGTCAAGGCGCCGGCCGCGCTCGCGGCGGTTGCGTTCGGAGCGCTGCAGCCGCGCGCGCGGCTCGGTGCGGCGATCGGCATCGCGCTCGCCGTGCTGTTCTCGGTTCCCCTGCTGTTCGGCGTCGGCACGCGTCTCGCGCCGCACGGACAATACGCTCCGCAGGCGTCGCTTCAGGCCATCGCCGCGCCCTGGAGCCCGCTCGCGGCGATCGTTGCGGCCGGCACGGTCTGCGTCGCGCTCGCCGCGGCCGGAATCGTTCGGCTGCGACGCGGCGACAACGCGGGATGGATCTGGCTGGGGATCGGCGCGTGGGCGCTCGTCCCGAATCCGTATCCGTGGTACGGGATCTGGCTGATCGCGCTCGCGGCGATCGCGCCGCACTCGCGCGCAGCAACCGCTGCGATCTTGCTGTCGTTTAGCTCGCTGCTGCGCTACGTGCCCGACGCGGTCGCCGTGCCCGGTCCGGCGGGAACGGTCGCGCTCGGCGTCGCGGCGACCCTTCCGATGCTGATGCTGCTCCCGGGCTGGTATAATGAGCGACTCACATGACCGCGCTGCTCAAAGAGACCGGCACGAGCGCCGGCGACCTGCTGGCGATCCTGGACGGCAGCCGTCCGTGGCAGCACGCGTTAGAACGCATGCGCGCGTTGCGCGCGCTGCCCGGAGGTAAACCGGGCGCCTACGCGCTGCACGAAACGATCGGCGCCGCGCGCCCGGCGCTGCTGGGCGCGCTGGCGCGCGGCTTGGGCGGCACGCTGCTCGCCGTCGTCGCGACCCCCGACGCCGCGGAGCGCCGTTTCGCCGATCTGCTCTACTACCTGGGCGAGGACGCGGACCGCGTGGCGCTGTTGCGTTCGCGCGACGAGACGCTGGGCGCGATCGAGAGCCCCTCGGAGCGGAGCGCGCGCCTGACGCTGCTCGGCGATCTCGTAGCCCGGCGGCCGCGGGTCGTGTTGGCGCCGATCGCCGCC
>DATDGN010000206.1:0-26352 GCA_036522095.1 Candidatus Cybelea sp.
GGGCTCTGCGGGTCGCGGCTGCCGGACGGTAAGCGCGCGCTCCTCAACATGGACGGTCCCGGCTACGCCAACTTGCAGACGTTGGATCTCTCGAGCGGCGAGTTCCAGGCAGTCACCCCCGCGCGGGGCGAGGCGTGGTCGTGCTCGATCTCGCGCGACGGACGCCGCGTCGCGTATCTGTACAGCGACTTCACGCATCCGGCCGACGTGTACGTCGCCGACCTGGGCGGCGGCGCGCCGCGCCAGGTCACGAACGTCAATGCGGCCTATCTCGCCGGCGTCACGCTGTCGCAGCCGCGTGAGCTAACGGTGAAAGATTCGGCCGGGTTCACCGTGCAGGCCTGGTTCATGCCCGCGACCGGCGGCGCGCCGAATGCCAAGCACCCGACGCTGCTCGACATCCACGGCGGACCGGAGACGCAGTTCGGCGACACGTTCTTCCACGAGTTTCAGCTGTATGCGTCCGAAGGCTACAACGTCGTGTTTTCCAATCCGGCCGGCAGCACCGGGCACGGTCACGAGTTCGAGGAGGTGCTCGAGAGCAACTACGGCGACGCGATGTTCGCCGACGTGCAGGCTGTGATGGACGCCGTCGTGCCGCGACCCGACGTCGACGCGACGCGCCTGGCGGTGCTGGGCGGGTCCTACGGCGGATACGCCACGTTGTGGGTGATCTCCCACACCGATCGCTACAAGGTCGCGGTCGCCGAGCGCGCGGTCAGCAACGTACGCACCGAGAACCTCACCGCGGACTTCGCCGGGAAGAACGGCCTGGGCGGCGGTTACTACAACTGGGGGGCGCCGTGGGACCCGGCCAGCACGGACTACGCGCGTTTCTCGCCGCTCACGTACATCGCCAATGTGCGTACGCCGCTGCTGATCCTGCACGCGGACGACGACACGCGCGCGCCGATCGATCAGACGCTCCAGGAGTACACGGCGCTGAAGATCCTAGGACGAACGGTCGAGTACGTCGCGGTTCCCAACGAAAATCACGACCTGTCGCGCACCGGCTCGCCGATCCATCGCACGGAACGGCTGCATCTCATCCTCGACTGGCTGCGGAAGTACGTTTAACACCACACCCGCGGTCACAAGCAGGGGCCGCCGGGCGTGGTAGCAGTAAGGATATATGCTTTGAGAGCCGCCCTTGCCATGTTGGCGGGCGTGCTGGCGCTCGGTGCCAGTCCGTCGCCGCCACCGACGATCTACCACGTCGTCACGCGTCCGCTGTGCGCGCAGCTGCACGATCGCATCGCGCCCGCGATCGGCATGATGCTGCAGAACGACACGACGATCAAGAAGGGCCCGGCTTACTTCAAGGAATACAACACGGCCTCGCTCTACGGGGCGGGACCGGGCACGCGAAACGATCCGGTCAATAGCGATCCGGGGAGCGGCACGTCGAACTCGTCGCAGAACATCGCGCTGCTCGGAATGGAGAATCTGATCCGTCCGATCGCCAACAACATCATCGCGATCCAAACCATTCTCGATAGCCCGCCGCTCGCCAAAGGAACGGGACAAAAGGACGACGATAAGCGCCTGAGCGACATCCGTGCGAAGCTGCTGCAGGCGCTGGCCGCGCAGAACGCGTCGCTCGACATCATCAGCGGCTTCGTCGACACGCAGCAGATGGCGGACCTTCAGCACGCGGACGAGGGCTACATCAGCTCGATCAGTTCGCCGGACAGCCGCAACGCCGGCATCTCGACGCCCGCTCCCGGTCCACTCACCGCGAATCCGAACTACGCGGGGCTTCCGCCGAACCCGTACGCGATCGATCCGGCGTCGATCCCGGGATTGACCCTCGGCTACAATCCGGTAACACGGCTGCAGGACGCGCTGACCTGGACCATTTCGGAGGCCCAATCGCGCGAGAACGAAGCGGCCAAGGCCGTGATGGCAAGCGCGGTCTTGTGCGGCAACGCGCCGGCGTCGCCGGCTCCTTAGGTTCCCTTCTCTCTTCATGTAGCGTTCATGCGGCTACGGTAGCATCGGCCGCATGGATCTCGCTAAGTTCGGGCTGCGGCACGAGCGCCTCGTCGTGTTCGTCGTTGCCGTGCTGACCGTGCTCGGCGTCTACGCGTACCTGACCATTCCCGCAGGCATCTTTCCGCTCATGACGTTCTCGCGGATCGACGTGGTCGCGGACGCCGGCAATCTCCCTCCCGACCAGGTGCGCGTCGCGGTCGCGGTTCCGCTCGAGCGCGCGTTCCAGGGCCTTCCGTCGGTCACGCGCGTATTGACCACGTCGGCTCAAGGCAGCGCCGAGTTCGTCGTCGACTTCGACCCCCACACGTCCGTTCAAACGGACTTGGCATACGTCGATCAGGCGGTCGCGCAAAACCGGTCCGTGCTGCCGCCCGACACGAGCATCCAATCGAACATCATCAACCCCAGCAGCGAACCGATCGTGTCCTACGCACTGGTCTCCGACGGCATGTCGCAGACGCTGCTGCACGAGTTCGCGCAGCAAGCCATGCTGCCGCGTTTCTACGGCACGGCCGGTCTCGCGCGGGTGACGGTGGCGGGCGGACCGGAGCGAGAGTATCACGTCGAGCTCAATCCGGCGGCGCTCGCGCAGTACGGGCTGACCGCCGACGACGTCGCGCAAGCGCTGGGGCAGGCGACCAGCGTTACGGCGGTGGGTCTGCGCGACACGCACTACGTCCGCAACGTTCTGGTCGTCGACGCCGGCATCACGAGCGCGGGGGCGCTGGGGCGCGTGATGGTGCCGACGCCGCACGGCGACCCCTTGCCAATTTCCGCGCTCGGCAGCGTCCAGCTCGGCGTCGCGCCGAAATCGTCCGAGGTCAGCTTCGACGCGCAGCCCGCGGTGATCATGAGTTTTTACGCGCTGCCGCAGGCCGACGCCGCGAAGATGGCGGCCGAGGTCGCCGCGCGCGCCGCGGCCATGCGCAGCTCGCTGCCGGCCGGGGTTCGGCTCATCAAGTTCTGGGACCAGACCGAGCTGGTGAAGGAGTCGCAGGCGTCGCTGCGCGACGCGATCCTGATCGGAGCCCTGCTCGCGATCCTCGTGATCTTCGTCTTCCTGCGCAGCCTCCGCATGACGCTGGTGGCCGCGATCATCATTCCGATCGCCATGGCGATTGCGATCTTCGCGATTGGGCAGGCGCACCAGACGCTAAACCTGATGAGCATGGGCGGCCTCGCGGTCGCGGTAGGGCTGATCATCGACGACGCGATCGTCGTGATCGAAAACATCGCGCGCAACCACCGCGTGTATCCCGTGAAGGGGATGCGGGACACGGTCGCGCTTGCGATGGGTCAGATCGGACCGGCGATGGCGGCCTCGACCGCGACGACGGTCGTCGTGTTCCTTCCGCTCGCTCTCCTGACCGGCGTCAGCGGATTCTTCTTTCGAGCCCTCGCGCTGACGCTCGGTTCCGCGCTGGTCGTGTCGCTCGCGCTAGCGCTGTTCGTAGCGCCGGTGCTCGCGACGTGGCTCGTCCGGCCGCGCGACCATGACGAAGAAGAGCGCGGCGTCGTTCCGGCCTTGCTGCACCGCTACGAGCCGGCGCTGCGCTATGCGCTTAAGCACCGGCGCGCGGTCTATGCCGCGGCCGGCGGCGTGCTGGTGGTCACGGTCGCGCTTCTCGCGGCGCTGCCGAGCGACTTCCTTCCGAAACTCGACGAAGGCCAGTTCGAAGTCAACTACACGCTCCCGGTCGGCACCAGCTTGCGCGCGTCGGACGCCGCCGCGCGTCACATGGAGCAAATCATCCAGCGCGATCCCGCGGTCAGCGCCGTCGGACGCTGGACCGGCGTAGACACCAACGGCTACTCGCCGACGCCGCAGAACGTCGGCATCCTACGGATCGCACTCAAGCCGCCCGGCCAGCGGCCCGGTTATCCCGAGGTCAGCGACCGCCTTCGCGATCAGGTGACCGCCGCGATCCCGTCCGCGGACGTCAGCTTCCATCAGATTCTCGAGGATATGATCAACGACGTGTCCGGAGTTCCCGCGCCGCTCGAGGTTTCGCTGGAGGGACCGGATCAGGCAACGCTGGTGAGGTACGCGGATCGCGTCGCGCAATCCATCGCCGCGGTCGGCGGCGTCACCGACGTGTTCTCCGGCGTCGTTTACACGAATCCGACGATCCGCATCGTGCCTGACGCGCGCGCGCTCGCCGCCCTCGGCTGGCAGCAACGCTCGCTGGCCAACGCGCTCTCCGCGCAAGCCCAGGGCACCGTCGCGGCGGACCTCCCTGGTCCGGTCAACCTGATTCCGGTTCGCGTTGCCGTCGCCGGCGAGCCGTTCGGACAGGACTCCGCCGGCATCGCCACGCCGAATGGCCCGGTCGCATTGCCATCGCTCGCGCGGCTCGCTCCGCCGCAACTGGCGACCACGATCTTCGAGCAGAACGGCGCGCGGCTCATTCGCGTAACGGCGACCATCTCCGGCGCGAACCTGTCGTCGGTCGTCTCGGGCGTGCGCCGCGCGCTGTCGCGCACGCCGTTGCCGCCGGGATATCGGGCGTCGATCGGCGGCGAGTATCAAGAACAGCAGCAGTCGTTCCGCGAGTTCGCGATCGTCATTCTCATCGCCGTCGTGCTCGTGTTCACGGTGATGCTCGCGACGTTTCGCTCGTACCGGCTGCCGCTCGTCATCCTCACCGCCATTCCGCTCGCGCTGATCGGTGTAGCTCTCGGCCTCTTCATTACGCGCACCCCGTTCAACGTGTCGTCGTTCATGGGTCTGTTGCTGCTCGTCGGGATCGTCGTCAAGAACGGAATCCTGCTCATCGACGTCGCGAACAAGCGGCGCCAGGCCGGCGACTCGATCGAAGACGCGCTGGTGATCGCCGGGCGCACGCGGCTGCGCCCGATCGTAATGACGACCTTCGCCGCGATCGGCGGGCTGCTGCCGCTGGCCTTCGGTATCGGTGCCGGCTCCGCGATGGAACAGCCGCTCGCGATCGCGGTCATCGGCGGCCTCTCTACCGCCACGGCGTTCACGCTCGTGCTGATTCCGGTGCTCTACGCGGGCTTCGCGGGCAGGCGAGAGCGGGCGTGATCTCTGTGCTTGGCGCCTTATTCGTCTTCGCGCAGCTGACGCTGCACGACGCGCAAGCCGATGCGCTCGGCGCGTCGCCGGACGTCGCGGCCGCGCGGGCCAGGGTCGCGGAGGCGCAGGCGCGCTACGACGAGGCGCGCGCGACGCTCGGTCCGGCGCTGATCGCGAACTACAATCAAGTGCCGCAGGCCGGGGCGACAAACAACGTCGTGACGCAGCGTCTGACGACCGTCGGCGCGCAGTGGACGCTGGGCAACCTCTTCGCGTACGCTCCCGCGGTCGCGCAGGCCGGCGCGGCGCTGCGCGCGGCGCAACAGGGTCTCGGCGACGCGGAGCGTAGCGAGCGGATCGCCGTCATCGGGGCATATTACGCGGCCCTCGGGGCGCGCGCGACGCTGCACGCGCGCGACGACGAGCTTGCGACCGCGCAGGCCCAGCTGCGCGCGGCGCAGTTACGTTTCGGCGCCGGGGACGCGCCGCGCTTGGACGTCGTGCGCGCGTCCGTCGCGGTCGCGGTCGCCCAATCCGACGTGGCACGCGCGCAGGCCGACGTCGACAACACCGGCGCGGCGCTCGCGCTCGAAACCGGCGTCGATCCGGGTTCCCTGCAGACGATGGCCTCGGCCAACATCGCGGCGCCGCCCGCCGGCATCGGCGTGCCGGACGCGATCGCCCGCGCGCTTGCGGCGCGTCCCGACGTTGCCGCGGCACGCGCCAACGTCGCGGCCGAGGAACACGCGGTGGGCGTCGCGCGGCGGGCAGGTTGGCCGCTGTTGACGGTCTCCGGAGGCTACACGCATGGCGTCGATACCGGCATTCCGGTCTCGGGCGCGAGCGCGACGGTCGACGTGTCGTTGCCGTTGACCGGTGCGGCGCACGACCGCGTCGCGCAGGAGGAGGCCCGACTGGCGCAAGCGCGCGCGCAATTGCGGAAGGTCGAGCGCGGCGTCGAGCTCGAGGTGGGGACGGCGGTGCGCGAGTATCGCGCGCAGACCATCGCGCTGAGCGCTTCGCAGGGCGCGCTGCAGAGCGCGCAAGCCGAGCTGCGGGCCGTGCAGACCGGTTACCGCAGCGGCGCGACGGCGAGCCTCGATCTGGAGGCGGCGCGCAGCACCTACGTGGCGGCCCTGGTAACGCAGATCTCCGCGCTGTACGCGCAAGCTCGCGCGCGCGCCGCGCTGAACCTGCTGCTGGGTGAGACGAATGACTAGGCGAGGCTGGCTCGTCATCGCGATCGTGGCCGTGGTCGCCTTGGTGGCCGCGGTGGTGCTGCGCCGGCAGGCGTCGCAACCCGCTCAGACGACGACGCCGGCCGTCACGCTCGCAACGGTGCGCTACGGCGACTACGGCGTCGTTCTCGACGAGGCCGGCTACGCGGGCGCGCCGGTCGGGACGACGGCGCAGTTAGCTTTTGCCAACGCCGGAGTCTTGCGTGACGTCTACGTGCGCGTCGGCGAGCACGTCACGGTGGGCCAAACACTGGCGTCGCTCGACACCCGAGCGCTGGCGCTCGACGCGGAACAGGCGCGTGCCGAGGCGCAGGCGGCAGCGGCCGGATACGGCGGCGGGAGCGTCCCCGCGGCGGCGGTGACGGCGGCGCGCGAGCGCGTGCGCGCCGCCGCGGAGCGCAGCGCGGCCGATCGCGCGGCGGTGGTGCGCGCGCAGCGGCTCTACGACGCCGGCGTCGACGCGCTCAAAGACGTCGAGGCGGCGCGGGCGCAGCTCGCCGCCGACGAAGCCGCGACGACGACCGCCGCGGCCGACCTGCGCGCCGCGAGCTCGCAGCCTTCCGTCGTCTCCGCGCAAGTGCGCGCCGCTGCGGCGCGCGCGGCCTCCGCCGATTTTCTGCTCGGCCAGGGGACGCTAATTGCTCCCACGAGCGGCTACGTCACGGCGGTCTATCACCGCGCCGGCGAGGCGGTCGATTCGACGAAACCGATCGTCGCGATCGGGCCGCCCCAGAACGAGGTGACGCTCAGCGTCCCGGGAACCGACGCGGCGCAGATCGCCGTCGGAAATCGGGTGGAACTCCGGGTCGCCGGCACCGCCGGCGCGACCGGCGGCCACGTCATCGCCGTCGTTCCCGCGGTGAATCCTCAGACGCAGACGGCGACCGTCGTCGTGAGCGCCGGACGCACCGCGGCCGTGGCCGGCACCGCCGTGCGTGCGCGGATCACGGTGGCGCACGTGCGCGGGCTGCTCGTTCCCGAGAGCGCGATCGTCGAAGATCCGCAGAAGGGCGAGAGCGTGGTATTCGTGCGGCAGCGCAAGCCCGACGGCAGCACGACGTTCGTGCAGCGCGCGGTGCAAATCGCGCACGAGGACGGCACGACCGCGCAGATTTCATCGGGCGTCGCGGCCGGCGATCGCATCGCGGCGCAAGGCGCCTTCGAGTTGCTGGCGCCCTCGGGCGAGTAGCGCCCGAGTTTTTCTACTTCGCGGCGCTGAGCGCGATCGTCACGATGGCGCCGCCGCGCTCTGCGTTCGCGAGCTCGAGGCTGCCGCGGTTCGCCTCGACGATCATTCGCGCGATCGAGAGTCCCAGGCCGGTTCCGCCGCGCGGATGCGCGGTATCGCCGCGCCAAAAGCGCTCGGTCGCGTGCACCAGCGCGTCGGGGGAGAAGCCCGGGCCGTCGTCCGACACCTCGATCGTAACCGTACTCGCGTTGCGAAACGTCCGCAGTCGAACGGTACCGTCGTTGCGGCCGTACTCGATGGCGTTGTGCACGACGGCCAGCAGCGCGCGCTCGAGCGTCGCACGATTGGCTCGGGCGAGCACCTCGCCCGGCGTCTCGACGCGCACGGCCATCCCGCGCGTGGCGGCTGCGGGACTCACGCGCTCGCCGAGGTCGCGCACGAGCTCGCTGGCGTCGAGCGTCTGCTGGCGGCGCGCGTCGACCTCGGCCCGCGCCGCTGCCAGCAGCTCGTCGATCAGTTCTTCCAGGCGCCCCGACTCGCGGGCGATGGACCTCAACGCGGCGCGGTACTCGTCGCTCGTGCGCTCGCGGCGCAGCGCGAGCTCGGTCTCGGCGCGGAGCACGGCGAGCGGCGCGCGAAGCTCGTGCGACGCGTCGGCAACGAACCTGCGTTCTCGCGAAAAGGCCGACTGCAACCGGTCCAGCATGCGGTCGAACGACGCGCACAGACGCGCGAGCTCGTCCTTGCCCTGCGCTCGCAAGCGGCCGGAGAGGTCGTTGCCCTCGATGCGCTCGGCGAGCGATGCGATCTCACCGACCGGCGCCAACACGCGGCCCGCCACGCGGCGCGACACGACGATGCCGAGCGCGATCAGGAGCAGGCCCACCGCGATGGAAACGATCGCCGCATCGCGATCGAACTCGTCGATCCACGCGCCGGATTGCCAGACGGTGATCGTGCCGTAGGTGTGGCCTCCGCGCGCGACGGTTACGGTGGCGGTCTGCAGGCCTCTGCGCGCCGCGCCGGCGGGGAGCGGATCGCCGGCGACCTGCGTGCCGGCGGCGTCGTACACCGCGAATGGCGTATCGGCGTGCAGCGCCCCTAGGGCGCGCAGATCGCTTGGGTCGAGCGAGATGCGGCCGTCGTGGACGTCGACGGCGGTAGCGATCGTCTGTGCGTCGGAGTGCAGCCGTGCGTGTAATCCGAAGCGCAGCGTGCGGTCGAGCGCGACGATCGAGAGGGTGGCGAACAGCGCGACGGTGGCGGCGACTATCGCCGCGACAGTGATCGTAAAACGCGCGCGAACGCTCAATCCGGGCTCTCGAGCCGATAGCCGAGTCCGCGCAGCGTGTGCAGCAGCTGAGGCTCGCCGTCTTCCGTGAGTTTCTTGCGCAATCGCCGCGCGTAGACGTCGAGGACGTTTGAAACGTGATCGTGGTCGCGATCCCAAAGCCGGTCCTCGAGCATCCGCCGCGTGACGGTGCGGCCCGCGTTGCGCATGAGCACCTCCAGGAAGAGGCTCTCCTTTGCGGTCAGCATAAGGTCGCGCGAGCCGCGATGCCCCTGGCGGGTCTCGGCATCGAACGTCAGATCGCCCACCTTGACGATCGCGTCGATGCGGTTCGGCGGACGGCGCGCCAGCGATCGCAGGCGCGCCCCGAGCTCGTCGAAGGCGAACGGCTTGCGCAGGTAGTCGTCGGCGCCGGCGTCGAGTCCGGCGACGACGTCGGCCGCGCCGTCGCGCGCGGTGAGGATCAGCACCGGAACGTGGTTTCCCGTCGCGCGGATCCTGCGCAGGATCGAGAGCCCGTCTTCGCGCGGCAGGTTCAGGTCGAGCACGAGCGCGTCGTAGCTCGCGGCCGCCAGGTACCCGTCGCAGTCGCGGCCGTCGGGGAGCGCGTCGACGATGTACCCGTCCTCGGAAAGCCCGCGCCTTACGAGCGTGCGCAGCGGTTCGTCGTCTTCGATGACCAGGACCCTCACGGAGTCCACTTCAGCCGCTGGACCCAATCGCCCCGTGGGTCGGAGAATACGACCCAGATGTCGTTGGTCGCCTCGTCGATTCCGACGGTGTGGAGACCCGCGTGGCCGGTGTCGAGTCGCCCGACGACGCGCGGCGCGGCTCCCTTCTTGACGGCGACCACCGTGACGATGCCGCGCCCGGCGCACACGACCAGGTCGCCGCGCGAGCCAGTGCCGCACTGATCGATGTGCGGCTGCACCGCGACGTCGCCGACGTGCGTGCCGTCGGGGGTGTAGGCGGAGAGCACGCCGTTGACGCCCCCCGCGATCACCTGATCGGCGGACGGCGAGAACGTCAGCGGATGATTGTCCTGCAGCTCGGGCGTCTTGACGACCTTGACCACCTTGAGCGTCGCCGGGTCGATGACGGCGAAGCCGCCCCCGTTGGCAAGATTCTGGTACAAAACGCCGGTCTTCGGATCGATCGCCGGCGACTCGAGGTCGTCGGCGGGCATCGCGATGGTCGCGACCTGTTTCATCGTCGCGGCGTCGATGACGTAGACGGAGCCCCCGCCGTCCTGGTCGGCGTAGATGCGCCGGTGCGAGGGATCGTACGCGATCGCATCGATGTCGCCGGGAACGTCGACGCTGCCGGCCACCTTCGCCGTCGACGGATCGACCTTCGAGACGGTTCGGTCGGTGCCGTTGCCGGTGAACACCACGCCGGTGCTCGGATCGACCGCGACGCCGTGCATCGGCCCGACGTCGACCTGCGCCAGCAGTTTTCCGCTACGCGTGTCGACGATCAAGAGCCGGTCGCTGCGCGTGTGCGCGGCGTACGCGCGATGGCGCGTCTCGTCGACGGCGACGTAGTCGAATCCGCTGAAGATCTGAACCCGCTGCGGCGGTGCGGCTACCGTGATCGGCATGAAGGGCCTCCTTAGTTTGACGGGCGCGCCCGCTGCGGGCGCGGATTGAAATTGGCCGGCGGCGCGGACGGCGCGTTGGGAAGCGTAGCGGGCGTGATGGCCAGCGAGGCGCAGCTCATCGCCGGCGGAAACGCGTTGACGAACGAATCCTCGATCTCCGCGTTCGCTGCGGGAATCGGCGTGGCGGTGCCGGCGAGGCGGGCCGGATCGAAGCCGCCGGCTAGATCCGTGATGGCCGGGTCGGCGTCACGCGGACCGCGCGGCAGATACGCCTTTTCCTCCGGCAGCGACGCCAGCGGCGGCACGTCGAAGAGCGCCTCGGCGAATTTGAGGATCGACGTCTGGTCGCCCGCGTCGTGGACGACGGCGCCGTCGCGGGCGAAGGGCGAGATCAGGATCAGCGGGAGACGCGGGCCGTCGCCGCAGGGCCGCTGGTCGGCGCACTGCCCGAACTGCGGCGGCGGAACGTGATCGTAGTAGCCGCCCGGATCGTCCCAGGTGATGATGATGGCCGAGTCGTTCCAGTAGGGGCTGCGCGCGATCGCGTTGACGAACGTCGCGACGAAGGCTTCACCGAGCTGGGCGTCGGTATCGCCGGGGCCGGGATGGTCGTCGTCGCCGCGGTAGTTGGCCTGCACGTACGGGTCCGGATTCGCCGGCTTCCAGCCGAAGCGATTTTCCGAGCCCCCCTTGATGTAGAAGATGCCGCGGTCGGGGAGCGTGGCGCCTTGCAGCGCCTGCAGCATCGCGTGAACCTCGTGCTCGTTTTTCCAAAAGACGTCGTTCTGCCGCAGGTATCCGAAGTATTGCGGCGCGTTGTGATGCGTCTCGTAGCCCGGCAGCGCCTGGGTCGGCGAAATGTAGCCCTCCTGATACCAACCCCAGGGGACCGGCGCGCGTCCGCTGGTCACGGCCGCGCCAAGGTCGCGGCCGACGCCCTCCGTCTCACGCGTCGCCGCAGAGGCGTCGACGCCGGCCAGCGCGAGCATCAGGGTCGCATAGCGTTGCGATGTCTGCAGCTGTTTGTTGCTCTCGGAATACGGTCCGTAGGCGGGGTCGAGATCGTTGGTGACCGGCACGCCCGGCCCCGCGTCGCTCGGCGCGGTCGCGCTCTGGGGATCGCGCGCCCATTGCGTCTCGCCCGCCTGGCCCGCGATCAGCTCGATCGCCGACGGCGTCGATGGGCCCACGATCGCGCTGAAGATCCGGTCGTAGAGCGCGAACCCTCGCGCGTACTTCCACAGGAACGGAATAGTGTCGCAGTCGTAGTGAGCCATCGTGAGCAGCCCGACGTCGCGGGCGGCGGCGGGGCCGAATTTGCGCTGCGAGGCGCGCTCCTGCGCCGAAACGAACGCGTCCATCGCGCCGCCGTGCATCTTGTCATAGACCAGCGGGCGCCCCTGGGATGGAGACTCCGTGTCCGGATCGGTGATGCGAAACGGCGTCACCCAGCTCTTTCCGATCGGATCGTACTGACGAAAGCCGTGAGCCTGAGCCTCGGGCGACGCGAGATTATCGCTGCCCGGAAAGGTCCCGAAGTAGTTATCGAATGAGTGGTTCTCCTGATAAATAATGAAGACGTGCTTGACGCGGGCGCGCAGCGCCGCGAGCACGTCCTCTTGACCGGCGGCTACGGTCGAAGGCGCGAGCGTCAACGCCGCTAGGAGGGACAGCATCCGTTCATCGTAGGCGGCCGATATGAACCCAAGATGAAGCGCGTTCTTATGGGTTTCTTTAACGGCGGCATAACGCAGTCATAACATTCGTGCCGCATTGTCGAAACATGCGGCATGCACGGTTTCTGCTTGTGCTTGTATTCCTGCAATTGACGGCAGCGCCGGCGGTGGCCGCCAACGGAGTAACGGTATCGGGCCGGATCCTCGACACCCAGGGCGGCTTGCCCGTCCCCAACGCCCAGGTCGAACTCGATCGCGGCGCCCAGCGCGTCGCCATCGCGACGACCGACGCCACCGGCACGTTCAGCATCGCCGGTATCTCGACGGGGACCTATGTGGTGTTGGTCCGCGCGAGCGGGTACGAGGCGACGCGGCTCGCGCCCGACTTGCTCGTGACCAGCGAAGCCACGAACGTTTCCTTTCAAATGGCGATCGGCCGCCAGCGCCAGGGCCTCAAGCAGATCGGCTACGTGCTGGCCGGCGGCCGGACCGCGCTGCAGACGACGACGACGATCAACACCCACATCGACGCGTCGGTGCTCCAGAGCGAGGGCTTCCAGCGCCTGGGCGACGTATTGACGACGACTCCAGGCGTCATCACGGCGACGAGCTCGTCGGTCGGCGACGATATGTCGCTCTCGATCCGCGGCTACGATCCGACCGAGACCGCGACGCTGCTCGACGGGCACCCCATCGGCCCGATCGGCGCATTCGGCAACGGCTACAATTACAACGTCTCGCCGTTCTGGGGGCTGAGCGCGGCCGACGTAGTGTTCGGCTCGGGTGCGACGGGGCTGTTCGGCGCGACGACGATCGCGGGCGCGGTGAACTTTCTCACGATCAGTCCGACCCAAGGCAATCACTTTTCCGTCACGCAGGGCGTCGGGAGCGACAACAAGGCGATGACCGGGCTGCTCGGCACCGGGACGATCGGCAAGCTTGGCTACGCCATCGCATGGGGCTCGCAGGGCACGACCGGTAACTTCCCGGGCGGCTACATCCAACAGAGGGCGCTGCTGCAGACCAGTGTGATCAACCCCGGCATCGGGCCGCCGTATCGCCCGGCGGCCAACGCGAGCCCGCCGCCGCCCGACCTGACGCACGCCAACGCCTACAATCAGGTCAACTACTATCCGGTGAGCAGCGGCTACGTGCAGCGCAACTTCGTGGGCAAGCTCATCTATAGCTTCTCGCCGAAGACGACGTTGCAGTTCACGGCGTACTCGGCCAACGACTGGTCGAACTCGACCGGCAACGGCGACAACGACTACGAGACCTATCCCTACCTGCTCTACGGCGCGGAGCAGACGCTCGCGGCGATCAAGGCGAGCGGCGGGCGCAACACGATCTTGGTCAACGGCACGCCGCGCACGTGCCACGACCGCATCGCCGTCCTCATGAACGACCCGGCGGGTTACACGTGCATGACGCCGGCGGAGTACGCCGTCAACTTCTACGGCCCGTTCGGCGGCAGTATCGATCGCTGGCGCACGCTCGGGAACCAGGACTATGACGCGCGCGCCACCCAGCAGATCGGCGCCGGGACGATCACGCTCGAGGGCTTCGTCGACGCCTACAACTACAACGAGCAGAAGGGACCGGGCGCGCCGATCGGGCCCTATGGCCCGGGCCCGAACTACCTCTACCTGTACGGCAACCGGGGCTACCTGCTGAGCGACGACTTCCCGATGTCGAAAAACGACCTGGGATTCGGGTACACGTGGCTGCATCAAGCCAACACCAACGGACAGTTTCCGTATTCGCTCGCAAACGGCGTGACATACAACACCTTTGGGACGAACCCGCCGCTCTATCTCGCGACGGCGAGCTACTTCGTGCGCGACGCGTGGACTCCCAACGACAAGTTCTCGGCCTTCGGGAGCTTCTGGGTGCAGCGCTCGCTGGACACGCGCTCGACGCACTTCGATCCGCGGCTTTCCTTCATCTACCGGCCGGACCCAAGGGACGTCATCCGGCTCACCGGCGGGCGCTCGTACAGCGAGCCGGATCCGGGGCTGATCGCGTTCGCGCCGCCGGTTTACGGCGCGCCGTCGAGCATCAACTGTCCGGCGACGACGAGCGGGACCGGCGCGCTGGTGTCGATCGCCTCCGTCGCCAACCCGCAGTTGCAGCCGGAAACCGCCGAGGACCTCGAACTCGCGTACGGCCATCGCTTCAACGCGACGACGAACATCCAGGCCGACGTGTATCAGTCCGTTGAGAGCCAGGCGCTCCTCAACGGCAACGTCTCGATCGTCGGATTCCCGGGCATCACGGTGCCGCAGAGCTACATCGACAAGGCGCTGCAGCGGCTCAGCTCGTGCCCGGGCCTCAACCCGTCGGTCAAGAACCTCGCCTTTACCACGACCTACAACGCGTCGTCGGCGCGCTATCGCGGCATCGTGCTCTCGACCAACGTGGGCATCACGCGCAACGTTGGAATTAACGCGGCGTTCGACGTACAGTCGGCCTCGTACATCGGAATTCCGCAGGATATCCTACTGGCCAACACCGAGCTGCTCGACGGCGGACAGATCGCCCGCATCCCGCTGCGTCAGGGGACGGCCGGCATCTACTACCAGGACAACCGCGAGGGGATCGGAGCGCGCCTGGACGCGACGTACATCGGCGCGAACAATACGTGGAACCGTAATCCGTTCTGGTTTGCTAACGCGAGCATCTCGAAGTCGAGCGGACCGGTGACCGTTAACCTGGGCGTCTCCAACATTTTCAATAGCGTCGCTCAGCAGTTTGGATACATCGGCTACGGCGTGTACATTCCGCAGAACTTCTACGGGCTGGCGGCGCAGGGCGGCGCCGTCAGCGGGCTGCAGCAGAGCAGCGAGGAGTACGGCCTCCCGTTCCGGCAGTACTGGTTTACAGTAAAGGTTGGAATGTAACGATGAGCAACGACGAGATCGCGATGAACCTCACGATCGCCGCCGTCGATCGCTGGCTCGAGAACTCTTCGGCGACAAGCGGACAGGAGGTCGGCCGCGAGATCGCGGCCATGTATCGCGAGATCTTTTGCGTACTGGAACAAATCTCGCCGGACGACGACGATGACGACGACGAGGACGATGACGACGAACCCGCCATCCGCCCGCCCCTCGCCGCGAAAAGAACGCAGGCCTCGTCCTCTTTGAAAAGAACTTGGGGCTCCACTGTGCATGAGGTAACGGAAGCTCTGCGGCTGCCCTCGCCGGCGCCGCTCCCCCAATCGATCGCGTTCGACGGCGAGAAGCTCTGGATGGGATCGATCGAGACGAACCGGCTCTACGCGATCGATCCGCGGCAATGGAGAGTGATCGAAGAGGGCAAGGCCCCCGGCAAGCCGTGGGGCATGACGGTCGTGGGCGACGAGCTGCGCGTAATCTGCGGCGAGGGCGACGACGACGACCGCATCGTGCGCCGGTTCGTACCGGGACACGGGTTCAAGTCCCAGTACTCCTTTCGTTGTCCCGACGGCACCGGCTCGCAGCTGAGCTACGACGGTACCTGGCTATACGTGAGTCAATGGTACAACCGGCGCATCCTCGGCCTCGACGATCGTGGCAATGTTGTGCGCGAGATCGGCCTCCCGCATCAGGTGTGCGGACAGTGCTACGTGGACGGCGCCTTCTATCTGGTGTCGACCGACGACGAGGAAACCGGGGAGTATTTCCTCACGAAGGTGTCGGCCGGCGGCGACACTCGCAGCGAAGACTTGGCGCGCATTCCCTTTGCGGCGCGCGCGCTCGCCTACGACGGCGCGCGCTTCTGGACCAACCACCGCGAGGCGAATCAGATCGTCGCATTTGAGCGCTGAGCGCTTCGCTTAGCGCGATCCGCAAAGGCGCTGGGATGGCGGAGCAGCCGTCGTGGCGAACCTACCTATCAAATGGATTCGTTTGAAGCGCGAGCGGCGCGGCGCCGCGCAGGTTTCAAAAGGCTCGTCAAATAAAGGAGACGCGGGCTTTTTCGTTTCTCGTGAAAGAGGTCGATTTTCGCGCCGGTAGCAACGCGCGGGGTCAGAACGATGGCCGCCGCAACGCACCGGGCGATGCAGGTTCAGGTATCAGCGGGTCCGCACATCTACGGCACGTAGTTGCTTCCGTCGACGGCAGTATTTGCAGCCGCAAGCACGATACTCCCGATTACTTTTCCGCTGGGATAGTAAACTTCAACGACGTCGCCGTTATCCGATACCCATGCTCGGTTGTTGGCGGCGTTGATCTTCACATCGGTTGGGTCGGCCCAGCCAGATCCTAAATGCGCCGACACGGTCTTATAAGGCGGCTGTATTATGTCCACAGCACCGTTCGTTGGCTCGGTAACAATGATATGGTCGTTCTTATCGACGGCCATGCCGCCCGTAGCCCCGAGCCGTACCCCTAGTACCTTGTTATTGCAGGCGTCGAAGTCGGTGAAGTCAACGATATGGCCGACGCTTCCACTCCAATAGGCAACAAAAACGTTTTCCCCGGTAGTACCCGATGCAACGCCCGAAGGTCCTCCTCCGACGACTGAACACTTCGTCACCACGAAGTCGGCCTGTTGATAGTATTCGTTGACGTAACCGGCACCGTCAGCCTCGAAAATGTCTCCCTGTCTGTCGGTTGTAACAGCCTGCGGCAGGCTCATTCCGGCTTTGTAAGTGAACGGCGTCGAGGTTAGGTAACTGTACTGCGTAACTGTTGGCGAGAAACCGTTGGCGACATACAATCCGTGGGAGTCGACCCAGGTGCCAATGGGGTCGTTGATCCCCTGTTTAATTTGACCCAGTTTCTTAAACGTTCCGTTTTGATAGATCTGGACGAGGTTTGTATAATGCGTGCAATAGGGGCAGAATTCGCCAACGAAAAGGTCTTTTGTGCTTACCCCGTCGGGACGAATGCTCCCGGTTTGGCCCCACTCTAACGGCGCAGCAGGCACCGCAGCGGTCGGCAGCGTTGACTCCCCTCGCTGGATGCCACTGCTCGAGCACGCGGTGAGGAACAGGACTGCGCTTGTCGCGGCGGCCGCTGAAGCGATCGGAACGTTCCGGAAAAGACTCAAGCTCATCATGCAAAGTCCTCCGTAGTTAGTATAGCAGAACCGGCCTCTTGGCATCAGCCTTGGATGGGACCACGCCCCCTCATAGTTGAACTAGAGTCGGGCTCGGCGGGATGAACTAAGCTCGAACGGCAAATTCGGGTCGGCGGTAAGGGTTAGCGGGTCGACGCGCACCGCATCGCCTTGATGGTATGCCGCCGCGGCGATCATCGCGGCGTTGTCGGTGCAGTACTTCGGGGGCGGGATGAAAACGGGAACGCAGCGACGCTGGCCCCAAAATCGAAACGCGTCCTGCAGCGCGGAGTTAGCGGCGACGCCGCCGGATAAGACGGCCGCGGTGTAGCGGTCACGCTCGAACGCGGATTCGACGCGCGCCATCAGCACGTCAACGACGGCCGCTTGGAAGGACGCCGCGACGTCGGGCGTATTCGCGTTACGGCCGGCCTCCGATTCCAGGAAGTAGCGTACCGACGTCTTGAGGCCCGAGAACGAGAGATCGAGCGAATCGGCGCCGGGACGATGGCGCGGAAACGCATAGGCTCGCGGGTTGCCGTTGCGCGCAAGGCGGTCGAGCTCGGGGCCTCCGGGATAGGACAGGCCGAGCAGCCGTGCCGTCTTGTCGTAGGCTTCGCCGGCGGCGTCGTCGTGCGTGCGTCCGAGAATGCGCATCGCCGTGGGCGACTCGACGGCGACGAGCTGCGAATGACCGCCTGACACGAGCAGAACTAAGAACGGATACGGCTCCGCCTCCGCGCGATCGAGGAATGCTGCGAAGACGTGTCCGTGCAGATGATTCACGGCAAAGAGCGGCTTGCGCAACGCGAGGGCGGTCGCTTTCGCCGCCGCGACGCCGACCACGAGGCTCCCGATCAGGCCCGGCCCGCGCGTTACCGCGATGCCGTCGATGTCGGCGTATGCGACGCCGGCGCGATCCAGCGCGTCCTCGACGACCGCGGAAAGCAGGGCCACGTGCCGCCGGCTCGCGATCTCCGGAACGATCCCGCCGTACTTCGCGTGGAACGCGTCCTGATTCGTCGCGACATTCGACAGCACGCTGCGCCCGTCGCGCAGCACTGCCGCCGCGGTGTCGTCGCACGACGTTTCGATTCCGAGCATCAACACGTCGCACGTTGACTTGGCCCCGTGGAAGGAGCGCGCCTTTAAAGCAAGCAAACGATGCCGGCGTGAACGCGCGTACCTTTGGTTCCGGCGAGCGAATCTCGGTGTACGAGATCGAGGATTCGCAGCTCGCCGTCGGCAGCACGCTGGGCGGCCCCAAAGGGGCAATCATCATCAAGGCCTCGGGAGCGATCGAGAAGCTTTTTTCAAGCGATCTCGGCGAGACGGTCATGGCGGGCGTCTCGGTCCAATTCTGGGACGGGCCAACCGGCGCGGAGCGCGTCAAGATCGGCGGAAAGTTTCTGCTGTATCCAGATTGCCAGGAGTACGAGTATCGGATCGAAGACGGCGTAACGGTCCGCGAGACGCTCTTCGTGCTCAACCGTTACGGCGTGGGCAGCCTCGTCGATCCGCTGACCGCCTACCTCAGCGTCGAAATCCGCAACGATTCGGGCGAGACGCACGAGCTGGACAGCATGACGGGCGCGCTGTTGCGCGGCACGACCGAGCGCGACGTGCGCGCGGTCTTCGATAGCAACATTCGAGCGCTAGTCGCGTGGAACGCCTCGGCACCGAACGCAGCGCGCGCTATCGGCTCCTCGGGCCCGCTCACGAGCTTCGAGGTGACGGACGACCACGGCGCCATGAACCGCGCGCACTTCGTGGGCCGGCTCTCCGGCCGGATCGCGGCCGGCGTGAGCGAACCGATCGCGCTCTTTCACCACCGGCTCCGACTGGCTCCGCGCTCGCGCCGGCGCTTTTGGTTCACCCTGGTCGCGTCGGCGCGGGGCACGCGGGACGTTCGGCGGGCTTACCGCAGCGCGCCGCGAGTCGCGAGCGCTCACGCGCAGACGCGGCGCCACTATAAAGAAGTCCTGGATCAGGCCGTGGTCGTGACGCCGGATACCGACGTCAACCGCGGCGTGCTCTGGGCCAAGGCGAACATGTTGCGCACGCAGCTGTGTGCGCCGACCGGCTGGTGTTTCGTCAACGACCCCACGCGTTCGAACAATAGCGTGGGGCGCGACACGGCCTCATTCGCGTTGGGGTGCGACTACGTCATGCCGGCGTTTTCACGCGAATCGGTGCGCTGGTACCTGCGTCACGCTCAACGCAGCGGCAAGATCGTCGAATATTACGACGTGCGCGACGGCGAGCCAAGCGACTATGGGCTGAACGTCAACGACGACACGCCCCTCATGATCCTGGCCGTGGCGCACCACTACCTCGTCACGGGCAATGCCGACTTCGTCCGCGAGTCGTACGCGGCGGTAAAGCGCGCCGCGGACTACGTGCTGTCACAGCGGGACGAGCGCGGTCTGGTCTGGTGCACGGCGACGGGAACCGGGATGCAAGGCATCGTGGGCTGGCGCAACATCATCGACGACTATCGGATCTCCGGCGCCTCGACCGAGGTAAACTCCGAATGTTACGCGGCGTTCGTCGCAATGGCCGGCATGGCGCGCATCATCGGAAAGCACAAGGAATCGCGCCGCTACGAGGGGGAGGCGGCGGCGCTGCGCGAGGCGATCAATCGGCACCTCCTCGACCCGAAGACCGGGCTCTACTACCTGAACATCGACGTGGACGGCACGGCGCGCTCGAACGTCACGTCCGACATGCTGTTCCCGGTCTTTCTCGGCGTCGCCGATCACGATACGGCAGCCCGCATCATCAGCCGGCTCAGCGTCCCTCCGTTTTGGACCGAGGCCGGCATTCGGACCGTGCCGCGCGACGATGTCGAGTATAGCCCGACGCGGAGCTGGGGGCTGCTCGGCGGAGTGTGGGTCGGGATGAACTTCATCTTCGCGCTGGCGGCGGCGCGTTTCAATCCGGCGTTCATGGCTTACGCGCTGGGCGCGAGCTTCCAGCACTACTCGCGCGATCCCGGCCGCAACAACACGGTGCCCGGTCAGTTCTCCGAGTGGCTGCACGGCGAAACGCTTGTCAATCAGGGCATGATGCTTTCACCTTGGTATCCGCCACGCTACGTGTGGTCTGCCATCGAGGGTGCGGCGGGCCTGGAACTGGGCGGCCAAACATTGGCGTGCAATCCACGCCTGGCCCCGAACTGGAAGTGGCTGGGCGTCCGCAACCTGCACCTTCGCGGCATGTCCTTGAGCTGGTTCATCGCGCGATTGCCCGAGCCGACGCTGTATGCGAACTTCGAGTTTTCTACCGAGTACGCGCATGAGTTCTACGAGCACGACGTGACGCCGCTGCTGCGGCTCGGCGATGAGGTGACCGAGATCGCCCTGCGCCGGGGGCGCGATCTCGTCATCCTCATGGGCAACACCGCCAATCGGACCGTCACGACGCCGCTGCGGTTCACGCGCTCCTTACCGGGGCGCTATCACGTCCGCTATTTTACGAGCATGCTCGGCGAGTGGGCGCACCACGCGAACCTTGGCGGCCGCGACCTCGAACGCGGCCTCGCGATCGACATCGACGCGCTGGGATTCTCCGTCATCGAGCTGAGCCGGGTAAAATCCTAAATCAGGATTCCGTCGCGAGGTCGCTCTTTCGCGTTGGAGACATGGAAGGGCTGGTTCGGTTGGGTTCGATCGGGGAACGATAACCGCTAAAGCATTTCGTGGTCGAGACGGGCCGCGAAGTGAAGTAAGGAGAGAACATGGCGGGACTGCTTTGGACGATTATCGTGATCTTGTTCGTTCTGTGGCTGATCGGATTCTTGATCCACGTCGGCGGAGGCCTGATCCACATCATCCTGATCGTCGTGATCGTGCTGATCGTCATCAATCTGCTCACCGGGCGAGGAGCGCGCCTTTAGCAGCGCAGAGGAGTAACTCTCATGGCTGGACGCAAGAAGAAGAACAGTTCGCGCAAGAAGAGCACTTCGCGCAAGAAATCTGGGCGCAAGTACGGCCCGAAGGCCGGAAAGAAGGTCAAGCGCGCAATGCACGAGATGAAGCGTGGAAAGCTCAAGTCGGGACGCTCCGGCAAGAAGGTCACGAGCCGGAAACAGGCCATCGCGATCGGCCTCAGTGAGGCACGCCGCGCGGGCGGTAAAGTCCCGCGCAAGCGTTCCTCTAAGAAGTAGGGGAAGCGGAGGCCCCTACGCGGGGGCCTCCAGCTCCGTTGCGTTCGACAGCGGTCCGCGGTCGGTCGTGACGCAGCCGCACGCGTGCAGCGCCTTGTCGACCATGACCTTCGACACCTCGTCGTCGCCGCAGATCTGCACGTTCGAGCCGGCCTGCGGCATGTTGATGAGCGCGCGTACGACGCGATGGCTGTCGAGCTTGCGCGCGAGCTGCTCGGCGCCGCTGTGCCCCGCGCTTCCGCGCTCATCGTCGACGGCGTCGACGATGATGGCGTCCGCACCCGAACCGACCGCCGTTACCGCGCGATCGACCTGTTCGCGCGGTACCGCCAGGACGAGCAGGTCGGACTTCATCGCCTGGGCGTAGGGCAGCTCGGTCTGCGCGCCGAGAGCGGCCGCGGCGCGGCCGGCGCGATCCTTCGCGCCGGGGTCGCCGAACGTTACTTTGTGTCCGCCGCGGCTCAGGAGGCGGCCGATCGCCTGGGCGCGGTCATCGGAGCCAACAATTCCTATGATCATAGGGGTGGCGTACCCAGCAACCTGGGCGCGGCCTGGGTTTAGGGACGGCCGCTTGAGGAAGGGGGACCAAGGTGCTATACTCTATGGCTGTGCCCCGGGCCGGCCGCGGCGGTGGGAACCCTTACGTGACGACGTGAGACGCGATTCCCTGCGTAGGCGGCGCCCTTCGACTTCAACCCTTCGGGTTGCGCTCAGGATGACAGTAGTCAGGGGACGCTTTTGAGGAAAATCCTTTGAATCTCATCGACGTCAACAACTTCGACGCCATGCGCATCGGCCTCGCGTCGCCGGAGCAAATTCGCGCTTGGTCGTTTGGAGAAGTCAAGAAACCCGAGACGATCAACTACCGGACGCTCAAGCCCGAGCGTGACGGCCTGTTCTGCGAGAAGATCTTCGGCCCGACCAAAGACTGGGAGTGCCACTGCGGCAAGTACAAACGCATTCGCTTCAAGGGAATGATCTGCGATCGCTGCGGCGTCGAGATCACGCGTGCGAAGGTGCGGCGCGAACGGATGGGCCACATCGAGCTTGCGACGCCGGTAAGCCACATCTGGTATCTCAAGGGCGTGCCGAGCCGCATCGGCATTCTGCTCGACATGTCGCCGCGACAGCTCGAGAAGGTCATCTATTTCGCGGCTTACGTCGTGATCGATCCGGGCGACACGACGCTGACCAAGCGTGAGGTTCTCTCCGAACAGAAGTATCGCGAAGCGCGCGACAAGTTCGGCAATCGGTTCAAGGCCGGCATGGGTGCGGAGGCGATCCGCGAGCTGCTGCGCGACCTCAATCTGCGCCGGCTGCAAGAGGATCTGCGCAAAGAGTTCAAGGAGACGACGGGGCAGAAGCGGCTAAAGGCCATCAAGCGGCTCGAGGTCATCGAGGCGTTCCTCTCGAGCGGCAACCGTCCGGAGTGGATGGTGCTCGCGGCGGTTCCCGTGATCGCTCCGGAGCTGCGCCCGATGGTCCAGCTCGACGGCGGGCGATTCGCGACGTCCGATCTCAACGATCTCTATCGGCGCGTCATCAACCGCAACAACCGGCTGAAGCGGCTCCTCGAGCTCAACGCACCCGAGATCATCATCAAGAACGAGAAGCGCATGCTGCAGGAAGCGGTCGATGCGCTGATTGACAACGGGCGGCGCGGGCGCCCGGTCACGGGGCCGAACAATCGTCCCCTCAAGTCGCTGTCGGACATCTTAAAAGGAAAGCAGGGGCGCTTCCGGCAGAACCTGCTCGGCAAGCGCGTCGACTACTCGGGGCGCTCGGTGATTGTGGTCGGTCCGACGCTCAAGCTGCACCAGTGCGGCCTGCCGAAAGAGATGGCGCTCGAGCTCTTCAAGCCCTTCGTGATGAAGAAGCTCGTCGATCGTGGGCTCGCGCACAACATCAAGAGCGCGAAGCGCATGGTCGAGCGCGTGCGTCCGGAGGTTTGGGACGTATTGGAAGAGGTCATCAAGGAGCATCCGGTGCTGCTCAACCGCGCGCCGACGCTGCATCGTTTGGGCATCCAGGCCTTCGAGCCGGTGTTGGTCGAGGGCAAGGCCATCCACCTGCATCCGCTCGTATGCACGCCGTACAACGCGGACTTCGACGGCGACCAGATGGCCGTCCACCTGCCGCTCTCCGCGGGCGCACAGGCGGAGGCGCGCATCTTGATGCTCTCCTCGAACAACATCCTGTTGCCGGCGTACGGCAACCCGGTCTCGATTCCGACCCAAGACATGGTGCTCGGACTCTACTACCTGACGTTCCAGCGCAGCGAGTACTCCGGCCCGGCGAAAGCCGCGGTTCCCGACGAGCCCGATCGCGTCGAACGCAGGAAGAAGAAGAACGCGCCGGCGGCGGATGCGGCCGGAGCGATTCCGACGTTCTTCGACGGCAAGGAAGCCGTGATGGCGTACGAGACCAAGCAGATCGGCCTGCAAGAGTGGATCTACGTTCGTTGGAAAGGCGAGCTGATCAAGACGACGGTCGGGCGCGTGATCTTCAACCTCGCCTTCCCCGACCACTGGAACCACGAGTTCGTCAACCGCATCATCGACAAGGGCGGCCTGCGAAAGATCATCACGGATTGCTACCGCACGTACGGCAACTCCGAGACGGCCCGTTTCCTGGACGCGATCAAGGATCTCGGCTTCCACTACGCCACGCTCTCGGGGACGACCGTGTCGATCAACGACGTCATCGTTCCTGTCAACAAGGATGAGATCGTCGGTAAGGCGCAGGACGAGGTCGACGAACTGCATCGGCTCTACGAGCAAGGCTTCATCTCCCAGGACGAACAGTACAACAAGACGATCGACGTCTGGTCGAAGGCCTCGGACGAGGTGACGACCGCGATGCAGGCATCGCAGAACCCGCTCAATCCGGTGTTCATGATGGCGACGTCGGGCGCGCGCGGCTCGATCGCGCAGGTCAAGCAGCTCGGCGGCATGCGCGGCTTGATGTCGGATCCCTCCGGACGGATTCTCGAGATTCCGGTCAAGGCGTCGCTCAAAGAGGGGCTGACGGTGCTCGAGTATTTCATCTCCACGCACGGCGCGCGCAAGGGTCTCGCGGACACCGCGCTGCGCACGGCCGACTCCGGCTACCTGACGCGGCGTCTCGTCGACGTCGCGCAGGACGTGATCATTCGGGAAGAGGACTGCGGCACGACCAACGGCATCGTCGTGAGCGATATCCGAACCGGGAAAGAGATCATCGAGCCGCTCGCCGACCGCATCGTCGGGCGCCGCGCCGCCGAAGAGATCCGGCTGGATCCCAAGCGGCCGACGACCGCGATCGTCACGCGCAACGCCGAGGTCGACGAAGACAAGGCCAAGGCACTGCTCGACGCGGGCGTCTCCGAGGTAAAGATTCGCTCGGTGCTCACGTGCCGCTCGAAGTACGGCGTCTGTGCGATGTGTTACGGCCGTGACTTGGCCGCCGGAACGAAGGCCGACATCGGTACGGCCGTCGGCATCATCGCCGCGCAGTCGATCGGCGAGCCGGGCACGCAGCTCACGCTGCGGACCTTCCACACCGGCGGCGTCGCAACGGAAGACATCATCACGGGTCTGCCGCGCGTCGAAGAAATCTTCGAGGCGCGCAAGCCCAAGGGGCAGGCGACGATCGCCGAGGTTGCGGGCACGATCAAGTTTGCCGACGAGAAGAACAGGCGCGTCGTGCACGTCGTGGATCCGAACGGCGAGGAGCATGAGTACGATATCCCGCCGGGCACGCACCTCATCGTGGCGGAGGGCCAGCACATCGAGCCGGGCGACCAGCTCAACGAAGGCTCGTTGAATCCGCACGACATCCTGCGCGTGAAAGGCGAGACGGCGTTGCAAAACTACCTCGTTCAAGAGGTGCAGAAGGTCTATCGCTCGCAAGGCGTCGACATCAACGACAAGCACATCGAAGTGATCGTGCGTTCGATGCTTCGCAAGGTGAAGATCGTCGAGGGCGGCGACACCGCGCTGCTCCCCGGGCAGCTGGTCGAGGCGGCGCAGTTCAACGAGGCCAACGAGCGGATGAAGGCCGCCGGCAAGGAGCCGGCGACCGCGAACCCGGTGCTGCTCGGCGTCACGAAGGCGTCGCTCGCGACGGAGTCGTTCCTCTCGGCGGCGAGCTTCCAAGAGACGACGCGCGTGCTGACGGACGCGGCGATCAAGGGCAAGTACGACCCGCTGCTCGGACTCAAGGAGAACGTCATCATCGGCAAGCTCATCCCTGCGGGGACCGGCATGTCGCGGTATCGCAACGTCGACATCGTGCCGCAAGGCCAGGACGTCGACGAGGACGGCCGGCCGCGTCACGAGTACGAGATGCCGTACGCCACGATGACCGCCGACGAGGCCGCTCTAGCCGAGGTGATGGGCGGCGGAAACGGCGACGGGATGAGCCGCCTCGTCAGCGCGTACGAGCGTAATCGCGAGCCGTTGACCGTGCAGTACGAGGGCGTGTATGAGGACCATGCCAACCCGCACGCATCGCCCAAGAAGACGCAGTACGATCGGCTCAAGGGCATCAACCCGGAAGACTTGTAGCCTCGGATTGTCATCCTGAGCCTGTCGAAGGATGACGAAGCGATAACGCAGGGCCCCGCCAGGCGGCGGGGCCTTCTTTATGGTAAGAAGTTGGCGTGGAAGCGAAATCCGCCGGGGAATCCAAGGCGGCGCTGTTCATTAGCCGGGCCGGCGCCGATGCTGACTTCGCCGCGGTCATCGGCGAGATCTTGGAGGCCGAGGGCCACTCGGTCATCCTCCAGCAGTGGGACTTCGCAAACCGCAACTTCATGGAACGCATGCACGCCGCGCTGGCACAAGGCGCGCGCGTGATCGCGCTGCTTTCGCCTGAATACCTTAGCAGCGATCACTGTCAGGCGGAGTGGCAGAACGCCATCGCGTCGGATCCGCTCAACACCAAATCCCGCCTCGTTCTGCTGCGCGTGGCCGAGTGCGAACCGCCGGGCCTGCTGAGCGGCTTGGCCTATTGGGATGTCGTCCCGGCGCGCGACGATCGCGCATTGGTCCGGGGGATCGTGCTCGGTGCGCTGCGCGAGGATCGCCCAGCCGTGACGAGCGGCCCATATTGGCGAGCGCCGCGTACGAT
>DATDGN010000207.1:0-15373 GCA_036522095.1 Candidatus Cybelea sp.
ATGAAGATCGCCACCGGGCCGTAGCCGAGGCCGCCTTGCGTGAGGATGAAGGCGTCGTAGATGCCGACGATCCCGCTGTGCGCGAACACGTCGGGCGGGGCGTACAGCGCGGCGCTTTCGAGCGCCGCCGCCAGCAGCGAGCCCGCGACCATCACGACGCCGGCGATCATCGCGAACGTAGGCAGCCCTTCCTGGCGCCCGGGCGCACGGCTCAGATAGCTGCGCAGACCGACGAGAAACCACAGGAAAAAGGCCGCGGCGGGAAAGGTGAGCCAGGCGCCCAGGAGTAGGCCGAAGCGGTGCGCGTCGATCAGCAGGGCCGCGGTCGCGGGCCGCACGTCGACCGACGGCATGCCGTTGTTGAGCAGCGTCGCGATGACCAGGACGCCGACGTAGCACAGGACCGACCAGCCTGCGGAGCGTTGCGCGTGCACGTTTTCCATACGGCTAGGTCTTACCCGAACGGCGGCGTTTCCTCTTCTTATAAGCCGTAGTATTTGAACGCCGGCCACATGGCGGCGAGCGGCAGGCGCGGACGCGTGCAGATGTAAATCGGCAGCGGCCCCTCGAGCATCCAGCGGTAATCGTTGCGGTAGACCGCGATCTGACGCACGCTGCCGAACCTTTGCAGCAGCAGGTAGTAATCCGTCGCGCCGACGGCTAGCATCGACTGCCCGCTGTAGCCGCGCGTTCCCCACAGGTAGTACTGGTTGTTCGGGCTGATGACCGCCGGCAGCCCGTAGCGCGGGCCGTAATAGTCGAGCGCGCCGGCGTACGCGTAGCGGTCCGCGAACACCGCGGTGATGCGGCGCTGCGCCGGCGGCAGCGACCGGTACGCGCCCGCGACGGTCTGCGTCATCGTCTTCCAGCCCAGCTGATCGGCGAACATCGGGTTGATGAGATGATATGTTCCGTCGGGCGGCGCGGGGCGGCTCAGGCCGATCGCGCGCTCGTACGCCATGTACGCCGGAAGCGACAGCACGGGCAGCGAGAGTGGAATCCACGGGAGTCCCGCGAGCAACGCCGCGCCGAGCAGCGCGGGTCGCAGCCAGTGCGGCCGCGCGGCCAGGGCGCGCTCGATGGCCACCGCGCCCGCCGCGAACAGCGCCGGGTACATGCCCTGGATGTAGTAGCCGCGCCCGATCGTCCAGATCAGGATCCCAAGCAGCAGCAGATACGCGACGCACAGGAAGCGATACCGCCTACTGTCCCACAACCACACCAAGCCCCAGACCCACACCGGCGCGAACAGCAGGTTGTTGTACAGGAACTGCAGGCCGAACATGTAGAGCGCGTTGATCCAGCGGTAGCGCGATTCGTCGGCCCAGCCGTTGCGCAGCGCGTGGCGGTTGAGCTGATCGTTGTGGATCACCTCGAGCATCGGCAGGCCGTGTGCGATCTGCCAGATCGCGTTGGGCAGCAGCAGCACGACTACCATCGCGACGCCGAACGCGAGCCGGCGCGAGCGCAGCAGCTGCGCCTGACCGGCGATCGGCAAACCCGCGGCGAGCGCGATCGCGCAGCCGGCGATCGAATACTTCGAGTACATCGCGACGGCAACGACGAGGGCGATCGGGAAGTAGAGGCGGCTATCCCGCGTGTTGACGAGCCGAACGGTCAGGTAGATCAGTGCCGTCCAGGCGGCCGGCGAGAGCATCTCGGTGGAGAGGCCGTACGCGATGCCGATCAATCCCGGCGAGAGGGTGATGGTGAGCGCCGTCAGCGTCTGCGCGAAGCCGCGGCCCCCGAGCTCGCGCGCGATCGCGCAGCCGAGCAGCACGGTGACGCCCGCGAGCACGCCGGGCAGGAAGCGCAGCGCCCAGACCGCATAGCCGAGCGGCGCGGTCAGCCAGGTGTAGAACGGGACGAGCGGCGGCTGATCGACATAGCCCCACGACAGATGCTTGGCGCAATCGATGAAATACAGCTCGTCGCGGTAGTACCCGAAGCGGTGGCAGAAGGCGAGGTGCAGGACGGTGGTCGCAAGCGCGATGACGTACGCGCTTGGATGGAGCCTCATGCAGTCGTGGAGTTCGTTTGCGCTCCCACGAGCAAGAGCTGGCTGACGCACAGCCCAACGAGCCCGGAGACGGCGATCGAGCCGAAGACGAGGCTCGCGTCCCACCACGTGCCGCCGAACGGGACGGCGAAGATGAAATACGCCGCAAAGTAGGCCGCCGGAACGACGAATCCGAGCAGGCGGAACGCGTTCGATTTACGCGCCGAAGGACGCAACCATGCGACGATCGCGTCGCCGGCCAGGCCGGCCGCGACGGACGCGATCACAAGCAGCAGCAGCTCCGTCGCGTCGCTGGACAGCTCGCCGCCGACCCACAGCTTCGCGACAACGCAGAGCACGACGAGCGCGCCGAAGTGCAGATGCTTGCGCAGCGCGACGTAGAGCACCGCCGCCGAGAGCAACAGGCTCTGCCAGAGCACGATCGACAGCTCGAGCGCCTGCCGGTAATAAAGCAGCACCGAGAGCACGAACTGCTCGCGCGGAAACGCCGTCTGCGCGAGCGGATGATCGCGCCGCAGAGCCTCGGGATAGAACGCGAACTGCGTGACGAACTGGATGATCTCGATCGCGAGTCCGAGCGTGATGAGCATCGGAAGCTGCTCGAAGAGATTCGGGGCGTTCGGGCGGCGCATCGCGCTGCGCACCGGACCGGTGATCAGCAAGAACAGGCCGGTGAGCAAGAAGAGGTGCGGTGGGCTCAACAGCAGATCGAGTTGATGCTCGAACCCGTAGATGGAATGCCAGACGAAGTCGAGCGCGCCGCCCGCGAGCAGCGCGGCGACGCCGACGACGCTCAACGAATAGCCGGCCGGAATCGCCTTCCAAAACGAACCGGCGCTCGGATAGTTTGCGACGATCGCTGCGCACAGCACGAGCGCCGCGAAGACGGCGCCGCTGTACATCGTCATGTGCCACGGGTTGAAGAACGATTCAACGGAGAGAAAGAGGTGCTGGTGCGCGTCGATGAAGAGCCCGGTGACGATCCAGAGGCCAGCCAATGTGACTAGCCAATCTAGCCGGGTGGCCAAGCCGTGCGGCTCGATGATGAAATCCATGCGGGGTGTCGAAGGCTCGATTTCCTTCGGAGGGGAAAGCAATTCCATCAGATCCATGTCTCGGTCGTCCTTAAACGTGCCTCGGAACCCAATTCACGGCGCCCTCATAAGCTTGCTTTCGGGGGCGCTCGCAATCGTGGTCGTTGCTTGTTCGCCAAATACCGTTTCGATTCCGTCGAATCTCTTCGTCGGAGCTAAGAAACCGAACGCGTGGCCGACGCCCCCCGTCGCCAAGCCCGAGGCCCCGCCCCAGATCGTAGCGATGTGGTTCCCGACGCTAACCCTTCACCCCGGGATGTGGTTCGACGGCACCATCGTGGTGAGCACCAACGTGGCCTCCGTCGAGGTGCGGACGGCGGCGTTCTCGATCAACAGCGCGCACGTGGCCCCGGGCCTCTACCGCTTTCACACCCGCATCCTCGACGTGCCGCCCTTTTCGCGCCGCCATTCCTACGAGCTCGACATCATCGCTCGTAACACCGCGGGCGTAAAACAGGTCGAACAGGCCCCGCTGCGGGTCGAATGACCGCTTCCCTAGAACCACGTGAAGCATGAGCTTTTTGCTCGGGGTGTTGCTGGCGTTTCCGACGGTGTTGATGTATCACCGGGTCGACGTGAGCGCGCCCAGCGATTACATCTCCCAGGCGCTGACCGTCTCGCCGGCGCAGTTCGCGGCGGAGCTCCAGTACCTGCACGATCAGGGGTTGCACACGGTAGGCATCGCGGAGCTGGAGCGCGACCTGCGCGAGCACCGGTCCGTCGCGCGCGACGTGCTGCTGACGTTCGACGACGGCTATGCCGACCAGTTTAGCTTCGCGTTCCCGATCTTGCAGCGCTACGGCGACGTGGCGACGTTCTTTGTCAACGTGGGGACGATCGGAACTCCGCGGCACATGAGCTGGGACGAAGTGCAGACGATGGCGCGCGCCGGCATGTCGATCGGTTGCCATGGCGTGACGCACGCCGACCTCTCGGAGCTCGATGCGTCCGCGCAGAGCTATCAGATCGATCGCTGCATTCAAACGCTGAGCGCGCATCTGCATTCGGGTGTGCTTGCCTATGCGTACCCGAGCGGCGCGTTCGACGCGGAGACGATCGCGCTCGAGCAGCGGGCCGGACTGATCTTCGGTTTCACGACGGACCCGCGCTTCCAAAGCGACGCCCAATCGCCCTACGAGCTGACGCGCCGCCGTATCCGCAGCGGCATGACCGCCGCCGATTTCGCGGCGCTCTTCGGCTCCCGCCCCACGTTCATAAAATTGTCACCCTAAAAAGACGGCTGAGGTGCCGCGGCGCTCGCTCGGTATCCCCCAGACACTGCCACCTCGCCTTGGCGCGACCCCTCAGACCGTGGCATCGAGCTTAGCGCCCATCTATGAAAAAAGCGTTAAAACCCGCCGCTGGGGCGCTGGGGGGTGGCAAGCAGCAGTAGGCTGCCGCCTACCGCAGAAATCAAACAGTATTATGAAACTACATTTTTTGGGCTCCCTTGCGGGCTTGGCGGCGCTCGTCGCGGCGACCGGCCTGACCGCGGTGCCCGCCGGGGCCATGGGCACGGTGACTATCCAGCAGGCCGACGGCACGCGCAACACTTACAACGATGCGGTCATCAAGATCATCCATAACGCGCTGTACGTGACGTCGGCGGACGGGAAGGGCACGCTCGTAATCAATCGCGCGGCGTGCGCGTACCAAGGCGATGTGCTGGTTTGCTTCGTGACGAGCGCGACGCTCGTTCAATCCGGCAAGACCACCCCGCTCGACTTTCGCAGCGGAACGGTTTACGTCAACATGACCGATCAGCCGCAATCGCTGGCACGTTCGACGATGAAGGTGCCGGCCAAGGGGATCGTGAGCTCGTTCACGACGACGCGTGGAACCTACGTGAATCTAGTTGGCTCGATCGACAAGGTGGTGAAGTGATGAGATATCTTAGCGTCTTACTCGTACTTCTGTTCGCATTGCAGCCCGCGCTCGCATCGGCACGTCCGGGCGGCGGCGGTGGCGGCGGTGGCATGCGCGGCGGCGGCGGCGGTGGAGCACGCGGCGGCGGAGCGCGGCCATCCGGTGGCGGCGGCGGCGGCGGCGGTGCTCGTCCGTCAGGGGGCGGCGGTGGCTTCAACCTAGGGCGCGATACGGGTCGCGCGCCGCAAGGCGGCGGCAACCGCGGCAACGTCGGCGGCGGGAACCGCGGCAACGGTAACCTAGGCAACGGCAATCGCGGCACCGGGAACGTCGGCAACGGCAACCGTGGCAACGGGAACGTCGGCAACGGCAACCGTGGCAACGGCAACATCAACAACGGCAACCGTGGCAACGGAAACATCAACAACGGGAACCGTGGCAACGGTAACAACATCAACAACGGAAACCGCAACAACTTCAACAACAATACGATCAACCGCAACGTGAACGTCAGCGGCAACACCGTGGTCCGTAATCCCGTCTACGCCAACGGCGGGGCGTGGGGTTGGAACCACGGCACCGCGTGGTATCCCGCGGCCGGCTATTGGGGCGGCGGATTCTGGGGCGCGATGGCGATCGGGGTGACGTCGGCGGCGGTCAGCGCGGCCGTGTACGGATCGATCGTCTCGAACAACGTCACGTACACGTCGTATCAGGTGCAGCAGAGCAGCCCCGGCGCGACCTTCCTCTCGAACTACCACCTCACGCAAGTGCAGTGCGGGCCGTCCGGCCTCGTCGTAGTCTACGGACCGTCGAACAGCGTGATCTGCGCAAACCCGAATAACCTGGTTGCGGCCGGCAACTATCAGCTAAACACGGAGACGCTCTCGCTCACGGCGATGTAGATAGATGCGCATCATTGCCGGTGCCTGCCTGGCGACTCTGGCGGCGTGCGCCGGCAATGTGCCCGCTAACACGCCGGTCATGCCGAGCGCGCCGCGAGCTCGTGCAGCCTCGTCGTCGGGCAGCGCCGCGAAGGCGTATCAGTTCCTGCGCCGGATGATGGACAAGTACGCGCAGGGGTCGACGACGCGGCTCGTGCAGAGCTTCGACGGCGGCCCGCTGCGCGGCTTCACCGACGCGGTGACCTACGATGATGCGCTCTTCGTGGACGCGATGCTGGCGCAGGGCACGACGGACGACGTGGCGCGCGCGCAGGTCGTCGGCGATGGGTTCCTCTACGTGCAGAAATACGACAAAGCGGAGGACGGGCGGCTGCGCGCATCGTACGCCCCGAGGCCGCTGCGCAGCCCGGGCGACGTGATCCCGCGCGACGATTCGAGCGACGTCGGGAACATGGCGTGGGTCGGTCAGGCGCTGGTGCAGCTCTACGCCAAAACGTCCGACGCCGCGTACCTGAACGGCGCGCTCGCCATCGCAAACTGGCTGCAGGCCAACGCGTACGACACGCGCGGCGCGGGTGGCTACACCGGCGGCTACACGTCCGGCGGCACGAAGATCAAGTGGAAGTCGACGGAGCACAACATCGACGTGTACGGGTTCTTCACGATGCTCGCGACCGCGTCTGGCCAGAGCACTTGGAGCGCGCAGGCGGCGTGGGCGAAGCAGTTCGTGGCTTCGATGTGGGACGCGCGGGACGGGCGCTTTTACGCCGGCACGCTCAACGACGGCAAGACGCCGAACAAGCCGTTCAAGCCAGAAGACGTCAACTCGTGGAGTTACCTCGCGTTTGCGAATCCGCAGTGGGCCGCCGCGCCGAGCTGGGATGTGAAGAACCTGGCGGTGAGCCAAGGCGGCTTCAGCGGCGTGAGCTTCTGCAGCGGCGACCGTTCGGGCGTGTGGTTCGAGGGCACGGCGCACCTCGCCGGCGCGATCGAGCTGCGCAACGCGTCCGGCGACCAGGCGCAGGCGCAGAAATACATCGGCGACATCGCCTACGCGCAAGTCAACGGCCCCAACGCCGACGGGCTCGGCATTATCGCCGCGTCGAGGAACGGGTTGAGCGACTGCGACGGCAGCAAATACTACGCATCGCTGCACGTCGGCGCGACGGCGTGGTACATCCTGGCGGCGCTCGCAGCAAATCCATTCCAGGAAATCCACTGACTTCGCAATAAACTGAGCCAGAAAGGAGCAATTATGAGCTTTTCTCGGAGTTCTCTGTATGCTATTTGCGTAGCGACGCTCGCGCTCGGCGGCACGGTCGCGCTCGCGCGCGCGGCCGAGCAGCAGCCCGCGATCCTGACGATGATGCCGGGATCGTGGAGCTGCACCTTTCACGGCCCGAAGGGCACGCAGGCGTCGACGCTCACGGTTACGAGCCAGAACGCCAACTGGGTCCTCATCGCGTCGAAGGACGGCGCGTACGGCACCACGCCGGCGCACGAAAGCGTCACGCTCGTCGGATACGACAGCAAGAAGGGTCAATACGTTGGCTTTGGCGGCAACACGCTGCCGGGCGGCGGCTGGGGCCTGGGCATCGCGAAGGCATCGCCGACTGCCACGTCGTTTACGGTCTTGAGCGCCTATCCGCCCGACCCGACCCACGACAAGACGTCTTACACGTTCACTTCGACCTCATGGAACTGGACCGACAACTGGACCGAGAAGGGCAAGCCCATGACCGGCAAAGGAACCTGCACAAAGCAGTAGCAGTTTTCGCCACGGCGCTGCTGGGCGGCGCCGCGGGCCCACCTTCGCACGCGATGGTGGTCTCGGCGCAGCACGACGCCACGCAGGTCGGCGTCGACGTGTTGCGCGCCGGCGGTAACGCCGTCGATGCGGCCGTGGCGGTCGGTTACGCGCTCGCGGTGACGGACCCGTGCTGCGGCAACATCGGCGGCGGCGGCTTCATGCTGATCCGCCTGCACGACGGGCGCGAGCGCTTCATCGACTTTCGCGAGACGGCGCCCAAGCGCGCGACCAGCTCGATGTATCTCGACGCGCACGGCAACGTGCGGCCATCGGCGTCGACGAAGGGCTGGCTTGCGGTCGGCGTGCCGGGCACGGTCGCGGGACTGGAGACGGCGCGAAGCGAGTTCGGGACGATGCCGCGCGCGCAGCTGCTCGCGCCGGCCATCGCGCTCGCGCGCAACGGCTTCGTCGTGACGTCCGGCGAGGAGCTGTGGCCCGGTTCGAGCGAGCGCGCCGGCGCGCGTTACGTGCAGCCGCAGCTCGCGCACACCCTCGAGCTGGTCGCACGCGACGGACCCGACGCGTTCTACCGCGGGCCGATCGCGCACGCGGTCGTCGCTGCGAGCGACGCGCACGGCGGGATCCTGACGCTGCTCGACTTCGCGCGGTACCGCGTCGAGGAGCGCGCGCCGCTGCACTGCAGCTTCCACGGTTACGATATCGCGTCGGCACCGCCCCCGAGCTCCGGCGGCGTGACGCTGTGCGAGATCCTCAACGTCGTCGGGCCGTATCCGCTCGGCCTCTGGGGCCGCCAAAGCGCGCGCACGATCCACTACTTGACCGAGGCGGAACGCCTGGCGTATGCCGACCGCAACGCGTATCTCGGCGATCCGGGCTTCGTGAAGAATCCCGTCGCGCAGCTGCTCGCGCCGGCGTATGCCGCAAAGCTACGCGCGAAGATCCTGCCCGACCGCGCGACGCCCTCGGCCGACGTGCACCCCGGCCTCGGGCCGCCCTCGAGCGAGAGCGCCGACACGACGCACTACTCGATCGTGGATCCCTGGGGGAACGCGGTTGCCGTGACCTACACGATCAACGATTCGTTCGGCGCCGAAGTCGTGGCCGGCGACACGGGGTTTTTGCTCAACGACGAGATGGACGACTTCACGGCCAAGCCGGGCGTGCCGAACCTGTACGGGCTCGTGCAGGGCGTCCGCAACGAGGTCGCGCCGGGGAAGCGGCCGCTGTCGTCGATGGCGCCGACGATCGTCACGCGCGACGGCGCGCTGCGCATGATCACCGGAAGCCCGGGCGGATCGCGCATCATCACGATCGTGCTGGCGACGATGCTCAACGTGCTCGTCTACGGCATGAAGGCGCAGGCCGCGGTAGACGCGCCGCGCACGCACATGCAGTGGCTGCCGGACGAACTGCAATACGAAGCCGGCGCGTTTTCCGGCGCCACCGCGCGGCAGCTGCGCGCAATGGGGTACGCGCTGCGCCGCTTTCCGCAGTGGGGCTCGGCGCAGATCATCGTCGCCGATCCGCAAACGGGCGCGCTCGCGGGCGGCACCGACAGCCGCACGCCGGCCGGCGCCGCGATCGGGTACTAGAGTGCGACGCCGTAAGCGCCGGCCGCGGCGCCCTGCGTGTCTTTGAAGAGCAGCGTGCCCGAGGGATAGGCGTAGACGAAGACGCCGCCGTCGTCGTTGCCGCTGCCGTAATCCGCGACGGACAGGCGCCGGCCGTTGGCGCTGAGCGCGAGCATGAACGGCTGAAACGGCCCGTGGAGGGTCTGCTTCGGCTGCTTCGCACCGGGCGCGAAAACCTCGATCTCCGATCCGGACTGCGGCGCGTTGCTTACGGCGACGATGAGGTTGCCGTTCGCATCGATCGCCAGTCCATGCGGGCTGCCGCCGAAGACGATGCCGAGGTCGCGCCCGGCCGCGCGTCCGGCGCGGTACTCGTAGATACTGCCGCCGTTGCCCGAGCGCGGCACGTAGCTGACAACGACGTCTCCGCCGGCGTCGAGCGCGACGCCGATCGGCGCATAGCCCGCGGGTTCGCGCAGCTTGTTCGACGGCCGCAGGCTGCCCGCGGGATAGACGGTGACGGCGGAGCTGTAGTTGGCGACGTACACCTTGCCGTCGCTCCCGACGGCCACGTCGACCGGGCTGAAGACGCCCTGGGTATACGTGCGAATCGGGTTGGCGCCGCCGCGCCGGTAGACGGTCACGGTCCAGAAGACGCTCTTACCCGGCACGGTTTGACCCGCGTTGTTGCACACGTACAGGTTGCCCGCGGAGTCCACGGCCATGCCGGTAGGAGCATCGAGCCCCGCAGTGATGTGCCGAAGCGGCGGCGGATCGTTCGTGAAGGGATATACGTCGACGTCGTTGGCGTTCGGCCCGCCGGCGTAGAGCAGCACGGCGCGCGGCGGCTGCGCGATGCCGTGCCGCTGCGAGCCGAGCGGCAGCGCAGTTCCACCGCTGCTGCCTCCGCAGGCCGGCAAGAACGCCACAAGTCCAACGAGGGCGAGAATCCGCATGGCAGCAGCTTTGTCACCCTTCGCCGGACTTCCCCGTCTAGGAGCGGCTCGGCGCGATCACGATCGCGTCGCGAGCGTCGTCCGCCCAGATCGCGCGTCCGACGAATGGGCTCGTGAGCCACGCAAAGGCGGCGTCAATGTCATCGAGCGCGGCGCCGCGCGCGCTGCCGGCGGCGGCAAGGCGCTCGTCGAGCAGGCTGAGGGCCACGTCTTTTGTGAGCCGCGGCGTCGACTCGCGGTCGCTCAGCACACGAATCGAGCGCTGCTGTTGCAATCCTATCTCCACCAACAAAGAAGCGACGACGCGCAGGCGCCTCGGCCGGCCATGGATTTTCTCCCATGCCAAATCGTCGAGTGCATCGACCGCGAAACCAGGCGCGAATAGCGCGAGCATCTCCGAGCAATCCAGCCGCAGCTTCGCCGCGTCGACGAGATCGGCGATCGTCCATGCCGCGACGCCGTGCGCTTGAAGCTCCGACGAGAACGTTACGACGCCGTCGAACGCCGGGGCCACGAGCGCGCAGTAGTCCGCACCGTACGATTCGCGGAATTTTGCCGCTTCGGCGGGCGCATTGGAGTTTGAAATCGTGTCACCGCGGCCAAGTTTGCATTCGAGCATCACTCGGTAACGCAACACGCCGAGCAGGGCATCCGCATGGCCGTCCGGTGCGCCGTGTCCTCCCAGATGCGTTCCGGAAAAACCGAACAGCTCGAACGTCTTGCAAACCGCGGCTTCAAACGCCGTCGGATCGGTGCCGGCCGCGGCCCTTTCCAAGGCCGCCAGCGTTGCGGCCGCCTCGGGCGCCGGCGCGGCGGACGGCGTCAGTGCGGGCAGCCCGGTGGTGTCGATGGGCGGCCAGTCGTCCAGCGGCCGGTTCAGGCGGAATCGGCCGCCGGGTTCTTTGAGCACGATTGGTTTGCGGCCGCGCGCCAGCGCCCGCTGGATGAATTGGCTCAGGGCATTTTGCACGAGCTTCGGCGTTTCCGCGGAGCCGAGGAGTTCGCGCCGCTGCGCCTCTGCGAGGATTTCATCGGCCGAGCGTGCCTTACCATCGGCGAGAATCGAAAGCGAGGCGTCGAGAACCGGACTGGCCGAAGCCGTCGACCACACACCCATGGCGGCAAAAGCTCGGCGAGCCGTCGGCGCAGCCCTCTTTATGTTTCCGCTATGTGTCCGTTGGTGACGGAGCGAGCTTCGTCGCGTGCGTGCCAAAAAGGGGGTAAGGGGTTCGTTCCCGATAAAGCGTCCTAGCAAGGAGGTTCTCGGACATATGCGTCATCTTGGTTTCATAGCAGTCGCTCTGCTCATTCTCCCATCCTCGATCGCAGCGGCGGCTCCGTCCTGGCAGACGGCGACGGCGACGAGCGTCATCGCCGGCGTTAACAGCCGCTCGACGTTCGCCATCGACGCCTACGTAACGCTCCCGCAATCGTGCTATACGGCTCGCATCCGGACGTATGCGGTAACGACAGGCTTGAACCGATCCTTCATCGTCGAGCAGCGAGCAGGGTCGGCGTGCAGCGGAGCAGCCTACAGCTGCGTGGCAGCACAAACCTTCGCCCTGCCGATTCAACACAAGTTCGACGTACACACTAAAGGCAAGACCTGGCGCGTTACCATGGGCGAGCACATACCGGCGCCCACCCAGCCGCTCTGCCACAAAAGCTAGCGCCGAGCGAGCGCTCCTACACGTAGTCCCGCAGCGCTAACTTCACGGTGCGCTGCGTGCCGTCTTTGCTCGATATGCCGAGCGTGACGACGGTTCCGGGCGCCAACGCGAAGAGGTCGCGTATGGCGTAGAGCGGCATGGCGCCGAGGGGCGTGCCGTTGACTGAGGCGATCGTGTCGCCTCTCACGACGCCGGCATCGGCGGCGGGCGTTCCCGGGCGCGCGTCCGCCACCACGATGGTCGCGCCGCGGCGGATCAAGAACAGCCCCGAGCGCTCGTACGCATCGGCCTCGCTGAAGGCGGCGTTCGGGACGAGCGTCATCGTGCCGTTGCCGTAATCGAACGTCACCGCGAAGCGCCGCAGCAGATTGCCGCCGACGTTCGCCGCGATGAAGGGCGCCGTGAGCGCGCCGGCCGTCTGCGTGGAGTAGTCCGCGACGAGGTTCGTCAGCTTGAGATCGTCGATGCCGACCTCTCGCACGCGGCCGAGCTTACCCAACGCGGGGCCGCCGAGGCCGAAGCCGTTGATCCCTACGGCCGTCGTCGCCGCCGGAACGACTTGCGGATGGTCGGCGAGAAACGGCGTCATGAAGCTGATCGTGTCGCGCGCGCCGGTATCGATCGTGCACTCCGCGGGGATTCCGTCGATCGTGCACGCGATCTGCGGCTGCGTGCTGTAGAAGACGAACGGCACGACGTGTCCGTCTGCGGGCGGAGCCGCCGTCCCTGGCAGGCTCAGGACGACGAGCCGGTTGGCGTAGTCGAAGGTGGTGACGTAACGCGCCAGCACTTCCCAGCCGATCAATCCGTCCACCCGGCGTCCTGTCGATACGCCGAAGCCCATGCGCGTCGGCACGACTGCGAAGAACTGATGCGTGAGGACCGCGTCGCCGACTTGGAGCTTGGCGACGTTGGCGAAACTGAACGATTCCGTCCCCGAGCCAACGCCGCTGCCCTGCGCCGATCCCCTGCCTAGGGCGCCGATCTCTTTGGCAACCGCCGGATCGATCACGTTCGAGCCGCCCGTGTCGAAGATGAAGTGATACGGGCCTTTCCCGTTCAGCCTGACGTCGAGCTGCACGTGGTTCTCGGTGAGCACGAACGGGATGACCGTCGACGTCTTGCCGTTTTGCATGGAGAAGTCGTGCGGACGCGTCTGTGGCCGCGCCAGCGCGGCTTGCGCGCCCGGCGGATCGAATGCGATGCTAGTTATCTGCGTGTCTGAGTTGTTACCGTCGCTCGAATCCTGATGGATCGCGTGGGCGAAGTTCACTCCATGCACGCGGCGGTAATCCGAGAACGTCAGCGACGACGAGTTGAATCCGTTGACGAAGTTCGCGCGCGCCGGCAAGTGCGTCGTCGGATCGAACCAGATCTCGAAGGGCACCTTGGATTCGGCGGGCGTGATCCTCAGCGCGTCGTACGTGCGGCCGCCGGCGGTCTTCGGGCCGATCCACTCGACGGCCGCGCCGGCCGCTTGCGGCGCCCATAGCGCGCAGCTTGCGAGGTAGGCCTGATTGATCTCCGACGAACGTCCGCTGTCGCTTCCATCGTTCCACACGAGATGCGACCCGTCGGCGTTCCAAGTGACCCTCCCGTCGTAGCCGTCGAGCTGGATCAGCGGCGCCAGGTTCGTAGTCTCGGCGAACCTCCCATCGCGCAGGTCGACGTACTGGGTCAGCGTTCCGCTCAAGCCCACACCCGTGATTTTCGCGTCGACACGAAGCGTGGTCACGGATGCCAGCGAGGGCACGCCTTGGGCGGCACCGGAAGCGGCGATCAGCTGTGCGACGCGCGGGTCGGAGGCGTCGGCGCGCGCGAGGCCGGGCACGAACACAGATACGGCGGCAAGCGCCGCCGCGGCGAAGCGTGGCAAATTCATGCCCCCTCTACGGCCGAGCGTGCGCCCGTGTTTCGCGCCGCGCTGCGATTATTCCAACTGCGGTTTGGGAATGTACCGCAGGTCATCCGGCCGGAAGCGGTGCTCGACGAGCTCCCCGTCGGATTTCTTATAGCGCACGACCACCGAACGCGTGTCGACCTCGATCACCTCGCCCTCGACCCCGAGGTTCTCGATCGTCACGCGATCGCCGTATCTCAGTTGCGACATCGTTCCTCCTGATTACGGCACGAGGACCACGCGGAAGCGCGCCTGGCCGCTCATCATGCGCTCGAAGCCTTCTGTCGCGCGCTCGAGCGGAAACGTCTCGATCATCGAGCGCACGCCGGTGCGCACGGCGAAACGCAGCGTGTCCTCGGAGTCGGCGCACGTGCCCGACGGCCACGCCTTGACGGACGTGCGCCTGAAGATCATTGCCGCCGTGTCGATCGGCAGCGGCTCGCCCGCCGCGCCGACGGCGAGCAGCTGCCCGTCGTAGTCGAGGCCGTTCAGCACCGGCTCCATCGCGGACGCGGCGGTGACCGTGGAGAGCACGACCTTCGCGCCGCCGAGCTTCTGCAGCTCCGCCCCGACGTCGCCGGCCTCGCTGTCGATGTAGTGCATCGCCCCGAGCGCACGCGCGAACTCCTCCTTGTCCCGGCCGCGCGCGATCGCGACGGTGCGGAAGCCCATCTTGCTCGCGAACTGCACGCCCAAGTGTCCCAGGCCGCCCACCCCGAGGATCGCGACCAGGTCGCCGGCATGCGCCGGGCTGTGGCGCAGCGAGTTGAACGTCGTGATGCCCGCGCACATGAGCGGCGCGGCCTCCTCCGCGGTGAGCTCGTCGGGGACGCGCGCCAGCGCGGCGGCGCCGGCGAGGACGTACTGCGCGTGCCCGCCGTCGTAGGCGATGCCCGGCACCTGCAGATTGCGGCAGGTGATGAAGTCGCCGCGGCGGCAGCGGTCGCACGTGCCGTCGTGGCCGCCGTGCCAGCCGACGCCGACGCGATCGCCCACGCTCCATCCGGCCGTCTGCGGGCCGAGCGCGTCGATCCTGCCGGCGATCTCGTGCCCCGGGGTGCGCGGAAAGCTGATGCCGGGCAAACCGTTGTAAACGGTGGCGGCGTCGCTGTGGCAGACGCCCGACGCCTCGACCTTGACGCGCACCTGGCCGGGGCCGGGCTCCGGGACCGCGACGTCGCGCATCTCCATGCGATGATCTTGCGCGGACGGCACGACGGCGGCCCGCATAGTTTGCGTGCTCATGGTGCGTGGAACCCCGGACGAGCGGAAACGGTGTCAGCGACTTTGAAGATTCGTGCAAGGAGGAAACTATGTCTTCATTTTCATCTCAGCAGAAGTTGACTCTACTCGGCGTGGTCGCGGTCGGCGCGGCGATTGCGGTTTCGAGCTTCGGCATCGTACGGGCGGATCTCCCGAACGCGGGGAGCAACCAAATTTTCAACTGCAAGAGCGGTACGGCGTGCGTCGAGGGGCACTCGACGGGGCTCAACACAAAGGGCGTCTTCGGCTTCTCGGCCGGCGACGGAGTCGATGGCCTGACGCGCTCCGTCAGCGGGAAGGCCGGCGTGCGCGGCGTCAGTCGAGGAACGGTCGGAACGGCGATCGGCGTGATCGGGT
>DATDGN010000208.1:0-2128 GCA_036522095.1 Candidatus Cybelea sp.
GCCGCCGGCGGGGCTTTTCGTGGTCGAGGAGCGGGCGCTCTTCGTACGCTCGCGCAGCCCGATGACGGTGGCGCACGAGTTCGGCCATGCGCTCGATTGCGCGCTCGGAGGCGGAGTCTATCGCAGCGGCATCGATCCGCGGCTTCGGGCGCTCTTCGCGAGCGCGACCAGTTTCGTCACGCCGTACGCGGCGACCGGCGTCGACGAGTACTTCGCGGAATCGCTGCGCGCCTACGTCGAGGCCAACGACCCCGCGTCACCGTGGCCGCGCGCGACCCGGGCGCGCCTGCGCCACGCGGATCCGGCCCTGCTCGAGTTCGTCGAAGCGCTCTTCGAGCGCGAGTTCGGGACTCCGCTGCGCGAGCGGCGGGACTGCGGCGTCGTCTCTATCTGACGGCGCGCACCTCCGCGCCGCTGACGCCGGCGGCGCGGTTGTGCCAGGAACTGCGGATGTACGTGATCGCCGCGGCGATCTGCTCGTCCGAGAGCACGCCGCCCCAGCGCGGCATGATTCCGCTGTACGCATGGCCGTTCACGACGACTTTACCGTCGAGTCCGTGCGTGACGATGGCGATCACCGCGGTCGGGTTGCCGGTCACGACCGCATTGCCGGCCAGCGGAGGAAACGCGCCGCTGACGCCCTCGCCGTCGGGTTGGTGACAGCTCGAGCAATTCGCCGTGTACACGACGGCGCCGTCGCTGGCCGAGGCTGGATTCGCCGCCGCGGCCGATGCTGAGGCGGAAGCCGCGGCGCCGTTCGAGCTCTTCGCACAGGCGGCGAGCAGCACGAACGCGAGCGCGTACGCGATCTTCATGCGCTTGTCCGGGGGCGCGCGCTCATCGCCCAGACCAGCGCGACCAGGAGGAAGTTCGCCACGAGCGAGCTCCCGCCGTAGGACATGAAGGGCAGCGTTATTCCGGTGAGGGGAAGCAATCCGATCACGCCGCTGACGATGATGACGACCTGAAAGCCCAGCGTCGCGGCGAGGCCGGTCGCGAGCAGCTTCGTGTAGAGGTCCGGCTGCTGCAACCCCGTCGCGAAGATCCTGCGCACGAGATTCAGGAAGATGGCCAGCACGATGAGCGCCCCGATCACGCCGAACTCTTCCGCGAACGCGGCATATACATAGTCGGTTGCCACGTCGGGAATGTTTCCGGGGTGCCCCAGCCCGTACCCGCTGCCGAACAGGCCGCCCGCGGCGAGCGAGTAGTATGCCTGCGATGACTGGTAACCAGCACCGAACGGGTCGGAGAACGGGTCGCGCCACACCGCGATGCGCGCGTGGACGTACGGATAGTGATGCACGGCCCAGAAGGCGCCGACCACGAAGAGCAGCGCACCGAACAGCACGATGTCCGCGCGCCGCGTCGCGACGTACAGGATCGTCGCGAAGGTCGCGAGCAGCAGCGTCGCCATCCCGAGGTCGCGCTGAAGTACCAAGATCGCCATCGAGACTCCCCAGCCGATGAACAGCGGCCCGAGGTACTTGACGTTGGCGCGCAGCGACCACGGCCGCGCGTTTCCGATCACGTCGGCCGTCTCGGCGAGGTATGCCGCCAAGAACAGGACGATGAACAGCTTGATGAGCTCGATCGGCTCGTATTCGATCGGCCCCAGCTTGATCCACAGGCGCGCACCGTTGATCTCTTCTCCGAAGAACAACAGCAGCGCGAACAGCACTAGCGAGGCGATGACCCAGAGGTACTTGTATGCGGCAAAGCGGCGGAAGCCGGAGAAGATCGGTCCGAGCGCGATCGCGAGCAGCAGCGACACGACCAGCCACGCCTGCTGGCGCTGCGCGAGCTCGGGCGAGAGCCGATCGACCAGCGCCAGTCCGAGCGCCGCGAGCACGACGGCCAGCGCCGGGAGGACGTCGTCGCGGACGGTGTTGGACGGCTGCCACAGCACCCAAATTAGCGCGAGCGCGGCCAGGAGCGCGAACACCCAGGGCGGACCGATCGTATTGCGCGGGGCGAAGGAAAGGATAAGGGCGGCAACGGCCAGCGCCCCCGCCATCGGTGCAGCGCGCCGAAGGATTACCAGCGGTGCGTGACCGCCGCGACGACGAACGCGACCGCCGCGGCGAAAGCCTTCCGCCCGCGCGCGAGCGGGCGCGGCGACGCGGCC
>DATDGN010000209.1:0-8119 GCA_036522095.1 Candidatus Cybelea sp.
GAAGTAGTAGTCGCGGATCGTCGCGAGCCGTTTTGACTGCGACGCCGACTGATCGATGATGCGGTAGAACGGCACCATGAGCGTGTCGGTCGGAAAGACGAGCCGGCCGCTGTTGACCTTGGCCTCGAGGTCGCGCTGTCGCGTCTGCAGTTCCGAGATCTGCGCGTTGAGCGAGGCGAGCTTGAAGAACGCCGTCTTGACCTGCTCGGAAGCGAGAATGGCGACCATCGTCACGACCAGCGCGATGATCATTCCGGTAGCGATGGCGACGATCGTCGACGTATAGCGAGGGCGAATGCCGTAGAGGCTCAGCCGCCTGCGGCCGACCTGGTGGCCGACGCGGTCGCCGACGTACGCGACGACGCCGGCCAGGGCCATGACCAACGCGACGTTGCCGATGCCGCGAATGACCTGCACGAAGTTCATGCGACCGCCGCCCGCCGCAGCCGAGCCAGGCCGATCGCCGTGAAGAGCATGTTCGGCATCCACGCCCACAGCCACGCGAACGCCAAAAACGCCTCGGCGGCGAACGAGCAGATCGTCATCACGACGTAGTAGACGAACACGATCAGGAGCGACAGCCCAAACCCTATGCTCGTGCTCCCGCTCGTGCGGATCGAGCGCAAGCCCAGCGGAATCGCGATCAAAATGAACACGAAGCACGCGAACGGCCGGGCTAGCTTCTCCTGATAGGTCGTCACGTACTTGCGATACTCGTTCTGCGTCAGTTGGCCGGAGCGTACTACGTCGGCGATCTCCGACCGGCTCATGTTCTCCGGATCGCCATTGGTGATGCGTTTCACGAGATCGGTGGGATTCTCCCCGATTTGAACCTCCTGCGTCGCGATTTTCGGCTCGGCCAGCGTCGTGCCGTCGGGATTGAACCGGTAGACGCTGGAGTTCTCGAGCGTCCACTTATTGGCCATGAACTCGGCGCGATCCGCGAAGGCGACCTGGCGCGGATCGTTGTGATTGTCGTACTGGATCAGGGTCACGTGCAGCAGAGCGCGCGAGTGCGGCTCGTAGGCCGTGGCGATCGTGACCTGCCTGCCGCCGCCCGGAAGCGGCGCCGACACCGTCAGGTCGCGGCTGAAGGCGCTGACGTGATTGATGACGTTGTTCTCGATCTCCGTGAGCTGATCGTTGGCGTACGGCACCACGCCCTCCTGAAGGTAGAGGGTGACGATCGACAAGACGATGCCGACCGCCAGCAGCGGCGTGACGATGCGCGCGAACGTTATGCCGGCCGCCTTCATGGCGGTGATCTCGCTCTCGCCGGAGAGGCGCTGCACCGAAAGCAGCGTCCCGAGCAGCAGCGCCATCGGAATCACCAAGACGATGTCGGCGGGGAGCGACCATGCGAAGACCAGCAGCGCCGCCCACAGCGGCGCGTGCTCGTTGCTCACGAGCTTGCCGATGTTGAGGATCTCGGTCGCCGCGAAGATCAGCATGAACGCCGACAGTCCGAAGACGAATGGGCCGGCGAGCTCCGTGAGCACGTAGCGGTCGAGAATGGTGAATCTCATTTGCGCCGCTCGCGTTCGCCCTATAATCGGAAGCCTTCGCCGAGGTAGAATTGGCGGGCGATCGGCGAGTCGAGCACTTCCTGCGCCGTGCCGGAGACCTCGATCCGGCCGTTGTTGAGGATGTAGGCGCGGTCGACGATCGCCAGCGTCTCGCGCACCTGATGGTCGGTGATGAGGATGCCCAAGCCGCGGTCGCGCAGCTGCCGGATCATTGCCTGGATGTCGGCGACGGCGATCGGGTCGATGCCCGTGAAGGGCTCGTCGAGCAGCAGGAAGGCGGGCTGTATCGCGAGCGCGCGGGCGATCTCAACGCGGCGCCGCTCGCCGCCCGAGAGGCTGTCGCCGCGCGCGTCGATGAATGCGCGCAAACCGAACTCTTCCAGCAGCCCCGGGAGGCGCCGCTCGCGCTCGTCCTGCGGAACGCCGTTTTGCTCCCAAATCAGGCGAATGTTGTCGCCGACGGAGAGCTTGCGAAAAATCGAGTTCTCTTGCGCGAGGTAGCCGATGCCGTTGCGGGCCCGCGCATACATCGGCGCGCTGGTTAGATCGATCTCGCGGTCGCCTCGGTTGAGCGAGACCGTGCCTCCGTCGGGCTTGACGAGGCCGACGACCATGTAGAAGGTCGTCGTCTTGCCCGCGCCGTTGGGCCCCAGCAGACCGACGACCTCACCGGTCTCGACCTCGGCCGTCACGCCGTTGACGACGGTTCGCTCGCCGTAGCGCTTGACGAGTCCGCGGAGCTTGATCGCCGGATGTTGGTTCATCGCATTCGCATATGTGTCAGTGAGATGTCTGAATCGAAGCTCGAACCGGTCGCGCGGAAGCCCTTCGGGTCCGTGACCACGACGGCGCCGTCGCCGTGCAGCATTCCGCTGGCCCGATCGTAGACGAGCTGCGTGCACTGAAGCGTCATCCCCGAAGACGACCGCGCGTTCACGCCGTTTAGAAGCGTCACTGTGTTTGCCCCCTGGTCGACGACGGCTTGCGGAGCGCTCGCCGTTATCGACGATCCGTGCCGGTCACGAAAGGTCACGCGAGCGTCTGAAAAGACGGCGCGCGCGAGGCCCTGCGGCCCTTTGCTCTCGTACGAGCTTGCAAGCAGATCGTAGTCGACGCGGTTGTGGACTTGCTGAATGAGGTGGACGGGCCGGTTGGCGGCGCCTTGCCCGCGGATCGTGAGCACCAGCGGCGTGGCGGTGGCGCGGACGTGGGCCGCCGGGATGGACGGGGGCGGGGTCGCCTTGGGCGGCTGCGGATTGCAGCCGGCCGCCATGACAAGCCAGGCCGCCACGGCCGTGCGGGCGCGCACTAGCCCTCGCCGTCCGGCGAAGTGTCGCTCCCGGCGGCGCCTAGCGCGAGGCCCAGCGTCGCCATCCATAGCCCAAAAATCACCACGGTCACGGTATCGATCAGCCCTTGCACGGCGACGCCGACCAGTCCCGCCGTGACGCTCAGCGCTAAGAACGCCCTCGCTTGCGGCGCGCGCGCGACCCGGCGGCGCAGCTCGACTGCGAACCGCCACATGAGCCATACCACGCTCGCCACGCCGACGATTCCGAACTCGGCGAAGAACGTCAGATAGAGGCTGTGCGCGTGAAACGCGGTCGCGTCGGCGTCGGGCGCGCGCACCACGGCGTAGAGCCGCGAGAAGTTGAACGGCCCGACCCCGGTGAGCGGGAAGCGATCGATGATCTGCGTCGCGGCCTGCCAGATTGACAGCCGCGTGTAGTCTTCGCTCGGGTCGTGATGCGCGTTGAAGAGCAGCAGCACCGCGATCGCGCCGGCGGCGACGACGAGGGCGGCGCCGCGCGCGCCGTGGCGCGTCCGCGTGGCGACGACGAACGCGACGGCGGCCGCGAATCCCATCCACCCGGCGCGCGAGTAGCTCAAGGCCAGCGCGATGACGCCGAGCGCGGCCGCGCCCCAGGCTGCGGCACGCAGCCACGCGAGCGAACCGACGCGCGCGACGGCGTACGCGATCGGCACGAAGACGATGCAGTAGCCCGCGAGCTCACCCGGCAGCACGAACGTGCCGGTCGCGCGGCCGTGCTGCAACGCGTACTGCGCCGCCGGCTCGCGCAACGCGACCATCGCGATCGCCGCGATCGCCGCGGCCGCGCCCGACACGATATACGCCGCCAGAAGCGTTGTGGCCGCGCCGCGGTCGTCGTAGAAACGCACGATCGAGCAGTGCCACACGATGCCGAGCAGGCCGATGAACGTGAACAGCAGGCCGGCGCGCGGATCGAAGCCCAAGGCTCCGGCGAGCAGGCCCGCGCCGAAGACCGCGAGCAGCGGGAGCAGCAGCGGCTGCGATCCCGGCTTGCGATAGCGAACCAGCATCGCCAGCGCATACACCGCGAGGACGCCGCAGACGCCGAACACGCCGATGGCCGCCGAGCGCGGAATCAGCACGACGCCGGGAAACGCGACGAACGTGAGCGCGATGAAGCTCGGGAAGAGCGGCGCTATCGCATAGATCAGCGCGAGCGCCGCCGGCATGAGGCGCCGCATTATGATGCTCGCGTGAGCGCGACGATGCGCTCGGCGATTCTGCGCGCGCCGCCCGCCGCCCCCATGCGCGAGCGGCCCACGGCGCTCATGTGCGCGCGCAACGCGGGATCGTTGAGGATCGCTAGCACTCCGGCAACCGGCTCATCGCCGCGGCTCGAAAACACCGCCAACGCGTCGCCGAGCAGGCCGCGCTGACGGCGCCGGTACCAGCTCGCCTTGCGGTCGCGATCGCGCTCGAACGCGACGATCGGAACCCCGGCCGCAGCGGCCGCCTCGTTGGCCGTGCCGGCCTGCCCCATGACGAGCGCGACGCGGCTCAAGAGGGGCCCGAGCTCTCCACGCCACGCCCGGACGAGTTCGCGGCCGCTCGAGCTCAGCGTAAACGGGATTGACGCGTCGTCGGTCGGTCGTACGTGCCAGCCGCGGTGCGTTGCGTCTTGCGCGAAGCGTTCGGCGTCGAGCCCGCGCGCCAGCGAAAGCGCCGCACCGAGTGTAGGCGAGGACGCCGCGAGCCGGCGCGTCACGTCGAGTAAAAACTCGCCATCGTCGTACGCGTTCTCGCGGCTCCCCGGAAACAGGGCGAGCGCCGGAGCGAAGCCTTCCACGGCACGCTGCGCGGCGGGATCGTCGGCCGTCGCGAAGAGATCGACGATCGCGTTGGCGACCTCGACGCGCGGTACGTCCGCGCGTAGGCTCTGCGCGGTCGCCTCGTCGCGAACGAAACAGGCGGCGGCGCGCCGCAAGTAGCGTTTCTCGACGGGCCCGTACGGAGCCACGGCCACGCTCTTCGCCGTGCCCACGAACACCGTCGGCTTGCGCAGCGTCAGCGCCGTCGCGAGCGCGTAGACGTCGCCCACCGCAACGGCCGCGTCGTAGGCGTCGCGCGAGCGGCGCAGGAAGCGCCGCTGCGCGGCGACCACTCCGAGCAACCCCGCGCGCAGGTCGCGCGCGATGTTGCCCAGGTTGAACATCGCGATCAGGCCGCCGCTCGGCATGCTCGCGCGCGGACCGACGTCGCGCAGGTGCTGCGACGGAGTGTCGCCGACGAGCGCGAGGTGATCGATCCGCGCGTCGCGTGCGACGAGCTCAAGCTCGACCGCGATGCGCTCGGCGATCGCCGCCTCGCCGTGGCCGTTGGTTACGAAGAGCACGCGCATCACGGACCCGCAAGCAGCGGGACGAGCGCGAAGTCCGTCAGCGCGAAGCGGCCGCGGTCCGGTTCGTACGCGAACTCGCTGCGCGACGCGAAGCGGCCGTACGGACCGGCGTGCACGATCGGCACGTCGCCGGCGCGCTCCGGCGTCTCCAGCGTGTCGTGGCTGTGCCCGCCGAGCACGACGTCGATCCGCGCCACGCGCCGGGCCAGTTCGCGGTCGCGCGCGAGCCCGAGATGCGACAGCACGACCAGCATGTCGCGCTCTCCCACCTCGCGCACGTACTCCTCGACCACGCCCGCCGGTTCGAGGAAGCGCCAGCCGAACACGTTCTCCCAGATGCTGTTGGTGTCGTACTGCATGACCAGCAGTCCGAGCACATGGACCCGCGTCGCCGCGGCTGCGTCCGCCGGGAAGTCGAATCGCAGCGAACGCGCGAACGGCAGCGGGCGACCCTTCGTGTCGACGAGGTTGCTGCACACCAGCGGGTGGCGCATGCGCTCCGCGCGTGCGCGCAGCGCCGCGAAGACGTAGTGGAACTCGCGGTTGCCGACGGCCTGCGCGTCGTAACCCGCCGCGTCCATCTCCGCCGCGATCGGTTCGTTGCCGAAGTACACGGTCTGGCTGCCGCGCAGCGCGTCGCCGCAATCGAAGAGCAGGCCCGGCGCCGCGCGGCGCAGCGCCTTGAGCCGCGGAACGATGCCGCGATGGTCGTGCAAATCCGAGGTGTGATAGATGCGGACCATGTTAGTGTCGCTCGCCTTCGCGGGCCAGCTCCACGGCATACGCCGCGCAGCGCTCCAAAGCGTCGCTCGGCCCGAGCGCCTCGCGCATCGCGACGAACTGCGCGTACTGCTCGGCCGGATTTTCCATCAGCGCCTCCAGCGCGCCGGCGAGCTCCTCGGGCGTCGCCCGCTCCTGCAGCAGCTCGGGAACCACTTCGCGCCCGAGCACCAAGTTGGGCAGCGTGATGAAGCGATGCCGGATCATGCGGTGGCCGTACCGGATCAGGATCTTCGGAATCACATAGATGCCCACCGCGGGCACGCCCAACAGCGCCGTCTCCAGCACGGCGGTTCCCGAGACGACCCACGCGCCGTCCGCGTCTGCGAGGGCGGCGGGAACGCCGCGCAGGATGTCGATCTCGGTCAGCCCCTCGCGCGAGAGCGCGCCGGCGATCTGCGCTTCCGCGCGCGCGTCGGCTGCCGCGACGACGCCGCGCAACCGCGGGCGGCGCCCCCGCAGCACGCGAAACGCCGCGGCGAGCACGGGCAGGTGGCGGCGGAGCTCGCCGGCCCGGCTGCCCGGAAGGAGCGCGACCGTTCCGCCGTCCGGCGGCGGCGGCGGTTTCAAGGGCCGCATTTTATACCGGCTTGCGAGGGGATGTCCGAAATACTCGATGCGGCAGCCGATACTCCGATAGAATTCGGCCTGGTGCGCAAACGCCGTCATCGGCACGGTCAGCGCGCTGACCTTGCGCGCCTTCTCTTCGTTGTCGAGCCACGTTCCGGGAGGAAAGAGGTCGAGGATCGGCCCCGCGTAGCCGAACCGCCGCAGCGTCGACGCGAGCCGGAGGTTGAAGACGCCGAAGTCGACGAGCACCACCAAGTCCGGCTTCTTCACGATGATGTGCCGGGCCGTGCGCAGCATCGCCAGCAGCAGCTTCGGGATGCGCGGGATCGCCGCGAGCGGACCCATGCTGGCCCAGCCGGCGTGATTGCGCCACAAGCGAAAACCGGCCGACCGCATGCGGCCGCTGCCGATGCCTTCGAACTGCGCCTGCGGATCGAGCGCGCGCATCGCCTCAGCGAAGACGAGCGCGGCGGCTTCGCCGGACGGCTCCCCGGTCGAAATGAAGTACCTCACGTGGTGCGTTCTGCGTCTGGAAGCGGACCCTCGACGGCGCGAATCAGCTCCCTGGCGAAGTAATACTGCGTTCCCCGATAGACGAGTGGATTCTCTCCATCGAGAATCTCAAGCCGAATCAGCTTTTGAACGTGCGCCTTGGCCGCCGCATAGGTGATTCCGGTCAACTCCGCTGCGCTAGGCACCGACGTTACCGGAATCCTGAAAAGGTCGTCGACCAATTTATGCGTGTTGTGAGACCGCCCGTTTGCGTCCTCGACTTCCTTGTGGTATCGCTTCCGAAGGTCATCGAGATTCTTGGAGCGGATTACGGAATCTCTCGCCTGCGTGGCGACGGCTTCAAGAAAGAACAGAATCCATTCCGACCACTCGCCGTGCGTGCTAACCTTGAGAAGCCGATCGTAGTATTCTTGTTGCCGTTGCTGAAAATAGGCGCTAATGTACAGCATAGGAGCCGTGAGAATGCCCTCTCGCTCCAGCCACGTCGAAATCAAGATGCGCCCGACGCGTCCGTTGCCATCCAGGAATGGGTGAATCGTTTCAAACTGATAATGTGCGATTGCGAGCTTGATTAGGGGCGCTTCGTTTTCGTTAGCCAAGTAGTCGGCGAGATTTTCGACCAACTTTCGCACGAAGTTCCACGGCGGCGGCACGAATCGTGCTTGCAGCGGCGGTGGACTTCCAATGACGACGGTACGCTCACGCAGCCGGCCCGGCTGCGTACGCTTGCGGTCGTCGTGTTGCGTCAGGATGCCGTGTATTTCGGAAAGCAGAGCGACGCCTACGGGAATCTCGTGGCACCTCTGGCGGCCGTACTTGTAGGCCTCGAGATAGTCGGCCACGGCAAGCGAATCATTCCTCGGCTCGCGAACCAGATCGAATAGGGCGAGATCGGCAAGCGTCGTCCGGGTACCCTCGATCTTACTCGATAGCAACGCTTCGCGCCGTAGGGCGTTAAGGAAGAGGTTTTCCGGGTTAACTATGTTGCCGGCAGCGCCATCGAGCCGGGCCAGTTCGCCGTCCGCTCGCGATAGGGCCAGCCGGATCGGCTTGCCGCTG
>DATDGN010000210.1:0-3885 GCA_036522095.1 Candidatus Cybelea sp.
GGCCGTCTGACGCCCGCGCGCTTGGCAGAAGCCTACACGCGCGTGCAGACGCTGCGACGGGACGGAGCAGCGCCGCTGCCGCTGGATGAGTTTCCGCCGCACCCCGGCGTCGGCCGCGAGATCGCGCGCCGCGCCGTGACGCTGCTGCGCGGCATCGCACACGCCGATCCGCTCGCATCGATCGTCGTCTCGTTCGGCGGTACGGCGGCGACGCTGGATCGCGAGGCGCCGGCGATGGAAACGCTCGACGCGCCGATCGCGCCGAACGAAACCGACGCGCGCAGCGTGCTCGACGCGCTCGCGCGGTCGCAACGACGCACCATCCTGCTCGCGCGGCGCGCGCATCTGCATCCGGAGCAAGTTGCGGCGATCGGCGCGATCCTGGAGCGCTATCCGGACGCGCTCGTCGTCTCGTTGCTCGAACCGTTCGACGTGGGGCTGTTCCCGAGTGCGCGTCACCTCGTCGTGGCGTACGGGGACGACGAGGCCTCTATCGGCGGCCTCGCGGACGTCCTCTTCGGCGGCAGCCTCCCGACCGGCCAACTCCCAATCACTTGCGCCTGATGCGGCGGGGCTGACTGTAAGCGCATCGAAACAATCGTTCCGCGGCGTGCGGGGGGAGCGACGGCGATGAGTACGACCCAAGTCAGCCGCTACACGTTAGGTATGTGTGCGGCCGCAGCATTGATAAGCGTCTGCACTGCATTTCTGGTGAGCTGCGCAGCGCAGCCGCCGATCGGCGTGCCAAACGCGACGGCGCAAGGTCGCGCGATCGCAGCACGCACCAATAGCACGAACTACGCGATCGTGTACAGCTTTGCCGGCTCCCCTGATGGGCGCGACCCACGCGCGGGCCTGATCGACGTGGGCGGCACTCTCTACGGCACGACGAGTGAGGGCGGCTCGTATACAACCGGCTACTGTGGTGACAGGCAATACAGCGGCTGCGGAACGGTCTTCAGCGTAACGACCGGCGGCACGGAGAAAGTGCTGCACAGCTTCCGCTTCAAAGACGATGGTAGCATACCTGTCGCCGGATTAACCGACGTGGGCGGTACGCTCTACGGCACGACGAGCCAAGGCGGCAAACAACCCCCCAACTGCGGCCGAACCTCGGATTATTACGGCTGCGGCACGGTCTTTAGCATCACGCCCGCCGGCGTGGAAAACGTGCTGCACAGCTTTGGCGGGGCAAACGACGGCTATCTACCCACCACATCCCTGACCAACCTAGGAGGTAGGTTATACGGGGCGACGGTCTACGGCGGCACGTCTGTTTGCACCAGATACAGCAGCTTCTACAGCGTCAGTTGCGGGGCCGTCTTTAGCATCACGACGGGCGGCACGGAGACGGTACTGCACTACTTCGGCCGAGGACACCACGCCCGCTGGCCCCGCGCCGGCCTAATCGACGCGGGCGGCAAGCTCTACGGCACGACGTATGGCGGCGGCGCGTATTTGAAATGCCATAACGGCTTCGGCCTTTTCGGCTGTGGAACGGTTTATAGCATCACGCCGGGCGGCAAGGAGAGAGTGATATACAGCTTCGGCAACGGAGCCGATGGCCGTGAGCCCGCCACCGGCCTAATCGAGGTAAAGGGCACGTTCTATGGCACGACGCGCGGAGGCGGTGCGTATTCAAACTCCTGTGACACGTTCTACAAGGACTGCGGAACCGTCTTCAGCGTCACGCTGAGCGGCACAGAGAAAGTGCTGCACAGCTTCGGGGCAAAAGGCGATGGCAATGATCCTACCGCCGGTCTAATCGCCATAAAGGGTGTGTTCTACGGCACGACGAGCGGAGGCGGTGCGTACGGCGGCGGCACGGTCTTTAGCATCACACCGGGCGGCACGGAGAATGTCCTGCACAGCTTCGGCGCAACCGGCGATGGCACTGACCCCGTCGCCGGGCTAGTTGAGGTCAACGGCACGCTTTACGGCACGACGAGGTACGGCGGGAAACGTGGTAGTGGAACGGTCTTCGCCCTGACTCCGTAACCCAGCCGCAGGTCTCCTTTCGCGGCCCGACGATAATTCGCGCGATGGCTGTGTGGCTGCCCTGAACCCGTCGGAACGCGCCGATCGGATCCTGCGAGACGCGTGCGGCGTCGAATTCACCGGCGCCGTGGCGCGCGTCGAGCATCGCGGGAAATTAGTTTTCGAGCGCGCGTACGGCGTGACGCGCGCGGACGAGCTCGGCCGCCCGGTCTACGCCGACACCCTCTTCGACCTCGCCTCGCTCACCAAGCTGTTCGTCGCCACGCTCGCGCTGCAGGCCGTCGCCGCAAGGACGATCGAGCTCGACGAACCGTTGTCGCGCCTCATTCCCGAGTGGAGCAAACGCCCGTATTCGGCGGTCACCCTGCGCATGCTGCTGGCGCATACGTCCGGCATGAACTCCGGCGCCGACTATCGCGCGATCCTGGATCAAAACGTCGAGGCGTTCGCGCTCGCCGCGGACCTCATCGCCAAGCCGGGCGAACGTGTGATCTACAGCGACCTCGGCTTCATCGCGCTCGGCGTCGTGCTCGAGAGGACGTACGGCCGATCTTTGGCGGCGCTGGCGCGCGCGTCGTTCGCTCCGACGCCGATTTTTCGTCCGCCGGCGTCGCTGGGCTTGGACATTCCGGCGACGGAAGACGACGGTTGGCGCGGACGCGTCCAGGGCTTCGTGCACGACGAGAAGGCGTATCTGATGGGCGGCGTGGCCGGCCACGCGGGACTCTTCGGCACGGCCGCCGACGTCGCGGCGCTCACCGAGAGCTATCTCGGCCCGCTGCGCGGACGCCGCGCGACGCTGCTGCCGCGCGAGCTCGCCCGCGAGGCGACGTCGCTGCAGGCCGACGACCCCGTGCTGCGGCGCGGCCTCGGCTGGGCGCTGAAGACGGCCGATGAAAACTCCTGCGGCCGTTGCATGGACTTCTCATCCTTCGGCCACACCGGCTTCGTCGGGACGTGCGTGTGGGCCGACCCCGTCCGCGACCTCCAGGGCGTGCTGCTTACCAACGGCGTCTACTTCGGCCGCGCCGGCGACGCCCGGGATCTCCGCGCCGCGTTCTACGAAGCGATCGTACGGTGCATGCAGTAGGACTCATGAGCGGCACGTCGCTCGACGGCATCGACGCGGCGCTGGTGAGCATCGTGCCCAACGGCGCGAGCTATCGCATAAACCCGCAGCGTTTCGAGACGTACCCGTTCGAGGCGAACCTGCGCGACGAGCTGCTCGCCGTTCTGCCGCCCAACGAAGGCAGCGTCGCGGGCGTGGCGCGGCTGCATCACGCGCTCGGCGACGCGTTCGCGTGCGCGGCACGCTCGATCGCGGGCTCGGACGCCATCGACTACGCAGCGTCGCACGGCCAGACGATCTGGCACGACGGGCCGGCGCGCGTGACGCTGCAGATTGGCGATCCGTTCGCGATTCGCGAAGCCGTCGAAGCCACGGTTTGCTACGATTTCCGCAGCGCGGACTGCGCGGTGGGAGGGCAGGGCGCGCCGCTGGTCGCGCGTGTGGACGCGCTGCTGCTCTCGAGCGCCGAGGAAGATCGCGTGGCGGTGAACCTCGGAGGCATCGCCAACGTCACGCTGCTGCGCAAGGGCGCGGCGCCGGAGGAAGCCGTCGCGTTCGACACCGGCCCTGCCAACATGCTGCTCGACGCGTTCGTCCGCGATCGCACCAACGGCACGCAGCACTTCGATCGCGACGGCGTGCTCGCGGCGGCCGGCCGCGCCGACGGGGTGCTCCTGACCGCGATGCTCGCTGACGAGTTTTTCGCCATGCCGCCGCCCAAGACGGGCGGGCGCGAGCGTTTCGGCGCGCAGTTTCTCGCCCGCCACGGGGGCGCGCTCGCCAAGCTCTCGATCGAGGACGGCGCGGCGACGCTCACC
>DATDGN010000211.1:0-7246 GCA_036522095.1 Candidatus Cybelea sp.
CTGGCGTATCGCGGCGACCGTCCCGGTCTCGTAATCCGAGAAGAGCTTGTTGCGCTTATCGAGCTCGTCGAGGCGCTCGCCCGGATGGCGCAGCAGCGGCGCCGCCACTTCTCTGCGCCACTCGGATTGGAGATGGGCGTAGGCTCCGAGCAATTGTTCCGCGGCGGTAAGGTGCTGAGCGCGGAGCGTCTGCCGGATCGCGCTCACCGTGGCGTCGTATCCGGCGGCGGCCTGCCGATACTGGCTCACGTAGAAGGGGTCGCGCGTGAGAGAGTATCCGCGCAGCGAGTTTTCTTCGTCGATCTGCAATCGCAGCAGCTCTTCCAGATCGATCTGAGCCTGCTGGATCTGCGACTGGCGCGTGAAAGTGCTCGCGATCTGGCCGCGCGTCTCGAAGCTTCCCTGTACAGCGAAGACGAGCGTCAACACCAGGAATACCGTCAATAACAGCGTCCCGGTAACGCTCGCGAGCGGAGCGTTTTTCATAAAGGCGTCACACGGATCCGGTCGAAAAAGACTACGCCGTGCACGGTCTAGTCGAGCCCACGATATTCAAATCCTACGACGTTCGCGGCGTTTATCCGTCCCAAATCAACGAAGACGTTGCCTACGCCATCGGACGCTGCTTCGTGCCCCTCATCAGGTCGAATGGGGCGAGGGTCGTCGTCGGGCGCGACATGCGCCCATCCGGCGAGCCGCTCAGCGACGCCTTCGCCCGCGGCGCTTGCGACGCCGGAGCGCACGTTGTCGACATCGGCATGGTCTCCACCGACGCTCTCTATTTCGCGGTCGGCAAGTTCTCGTTCGACGGCGGGGTGATGATCACGGCCTCGCACAATCCGGCCGAATACAACGGCATGAAATTCACGCGCTCCGAGGCGCAACCGATCTCGCTGGAGACCGGGTTGGCGACGATTCGCGAGCAGCTGCTAGCGCAAGCGCTTCCGCCGAAGGCGCCGGTGCCGGGCAGCATCTCTCGCCGCGACGTCCTGGACGACTTCGCCGAGCACTGCCTCTCGTTCGTCGATCGCTCCGAGATCAAGCCTTTCCGGATCGCGGTCGACGCGGGCAACGGAATGGCGGGAGAGACGATCCCGCATGTCTTCAAATTCCTTCCCTGCGAGGTCGTGCCGCTCTACTTCGAGCTCGACGGCACCTTTCCGAATCATCCGGCGAGCCCCATCGATCTGGAAAACATGCTGGATTTGCAGGCCGAGGTCCGCAAGCGCGGCTGCGATCTCGGCGTCGCCTTCGACGGTGACGCCGACCGCATGTTCATCGTAGACGAGAACGCCAACATCGTCGACGGCAGCACGGTGACCGCCTTGGTCGCGCTCAACACGCTCAAAAAATATCCCGGCGCAAAGGTTCTCTACAACGTGATCTGTAGCCGAAGCGTGCCGGAGCTCATCGCGAAGGCCGGGGGCGTGCCCGTGCGCTCGAAGGTCGGGCACTCGATCATCAAAGCCGTGATGCGCGAACAGGACGTCGTTTTTGGTGGCGAACACAGCGGGCATTTCTATTTTCGCGACAACTGGTACGCCGACTCCGGCATGATCGCGTTGCTGTCGTGCCTCGAGCTGTTCAGCGAGGCCGCTAAGCCGGTCAGCCGGGTGATCGCTCCGATCGACACGCGCTTTCGATCGGGCGAGATCAACACCCAAGTCGCCGACGTTGCGGCGAAGTTGCGGGAGATCGAGGAACGTTACGCCGACGCCGACATCGATCGCCTCGACGGCGTCACGATCGCCCACCCGAGCTGGTGGATGAACGTGCGGCCGTCCAACACCGAACCGCTGCTGCGCTTGAACGTCGAGGGCGCCTCTCGGGAGCTGATGGAGCAACACCGCGACGAGGCTCTGGCGCTGATCCGCCGAATGCCCGTTTAACGATGTCCGGACTGATTCTTGGACCTGCTTTCATTGCCGTGGGGGATGGAACGTCGACGTTCGGACGGTTAGAAATAGTAGACGCGCGGATCGAGGGCGTGCTCGCCGCCGACGGACCAGCGGATTGCGCGTTGCCGCCCGGCACGAGCATCGCTCCGGGTTTGATCGATCTCCACACCAACGGGGCGAGCGAATATTTGTTCAACCGCGATCAACGCAACGCCGTCGGCGTCGCCTGTGGGGAATACGCCCGAATGGGGGCCACTGGCTTCGTGGCGGGCGTGATGACTGCACCGTGGGAATCGATGCTGCATGCGGCGTCGGAAATCGTCGAAGCGGCCAACCAGCTCGAGGAGGACGCGCCGCAGGGCGCGCGCTGTCTCGGCGTACACTTCGAGGGGCCATTTCTCAATCCAAAGTTTCGCCGCATCCACAATCACGGATGGCTCCTGGATGCAAATGCGGCGCGCGCCCGAGAGATGCTGGATGCGTGCAAGGGCGCGTGTCTTCTCGTCACGATGGCGCCCGAGGTCGATGGCGCAGCCGACGCGCTGCGCGTGTTCGTGGAAAACGGCGTCGTGTGCTCGGCGGGCCACACCGCGGCGCGCTACCGCGAGGGAATGCTGGCGATCGGCCTGGGCTTCCGCTCGCTGACCCACGCCTTCAACGGAATGCCGCCGCTCGACCATCGCGATCCATCGATCTTGGCCGCGTTCATCCAGGATCGCCGCACCCTGGTGCAGGTCATCTGCGACGGATTTCACGTGTCGCCCGTGATGATCGACATTCTCCACCGCACCCTCGGCGATCGCGTGGTCCTCGTGACGGACCATATGCCCGCCGCGGATCCCGGCTACCACATCGAGGGCGGCGTGATGCGTGCCGCCGATGGGACGATCGCGGGCAGCGCTCTGCGCATGGACGACGCGTTGCGCAACTACATGTCCTACGCGCAGATCCCGTTCGCGCAGGCGATCGTCGCTGCCACGTACGCTCCCGCCCGCCTGATCCGGCACGAGACCGAGCTGGGGCGCGTGACGCGCGGAGCCCGCGCCGATCTCTCTTTTTGGGATCGCGACTACCAGGTCATCGCGACGATGGTCGGCGGCCGCTTCGTTTACAACACGCTGGAAGTCGCGGTTTAGGGGACTCTCCCTCGACCGCGTCGGCTTCAGAGATTCTTTACTTGTAAAATGTAGGCTAGAACCCTATGATCAAAGTTTTCGCAGCGATCGCAAGCCTTTTCGCCTTGGCCGCGTGCTCGCTCGGACAACAAATATCTCAATCGGATTCCGCGGTCGTATCGCCTGGGTCGACTGCGGGTTTTCGCGCGGCGCTACTGCCAAGCAAGGATTGTCAAGGAGTCCAAGGTGTCACGGTTACGCCGTGTCCGATAGTGTTGACGAAGGACACGCCGAAGGGCATTGTTGTGACGGTAAACGGTCCCGGCGTGGTCGACTCGATCGCGCAAAAGAGGGCGTGTTCCGACGGCAAGCATTGTTACGATATCAACCGCGCCAACAGCACCGACCTGGCTCAGTGGCGGCTAACGTCTGGGCGATCCTGCGGCGTTGCGAATATCAAGTTTTTCGGACTCGACGCTGCCCATAACAAGGTGGGCTATGCGTTCTTGAGGCTAACGAACAAATATTGCCCATAGCGAAGTCAGCCAGATAGCGCTAGCCCCGTGGGGCGGGTCCCTTTCACCCGAGCGATTCGGCGGGGATTTCCTCACTCGCGCGCGCGGCCTTCGCCTCGTGCGCGGCCGAGCGCAGCATGGTGATAGCCGCATAGAGCACGACGATGACGACGAGCCACCGCACGTACCAGATCGGTAACTTGTACACCATGTGTGCCGCAATCCACACGCCAGGGAGGCCTCCGATCGTCAATCCAAGCGCGGCAAGCATCGAGAACGCGCCGCATCGGATGAACCGAAGACTCGCGACCGGCATAAGGAAGGCGCACGACCCCATCATGATCGGAAACGCCGCAATCGGGTTCATGCCGAGCAGACTTACCATGATCATGCACGGCGCGTACAGGCCGATGCCGATCGTCATCAGCGCGCCCAAGCAAAAGATTACGAATATGCCGATCCAGAGGCGCGTGCCAGCGAGGCCGAGTGCCGTGCCGGTGAGGCCGAATTGGCTGCCTTTCAAATTTGTCATGACGAATAGCACGGCCGCCAGGGTCAGCGCACTCCCCATTCCGATTTGGACATAGCGCCGCGGAAATCGCGCGACAAGCCCCGCACCGAGCCAAGCGCCGACCACTGAAGAAAGGATGAGCAGGACGAGTGTTCGGGGTTCCACGGCAACGATTACGATGAAGATCGCAGCCTCAAGGATTGTAGGCAGCGCGTGTCCGACGTTTAGCGTACCTGGTATGCGCTCGTCCGGAACAAAGCGGAGAAACTTATAGAGTGACGTCGTCGTCGCGAACGAACCGATTGCTAAAGTATCAAAAAAATTCGTGATGAACCCTATTCCGACGGCAATCGCGGCGGAAAGGGGACTTGGCGGCGCCGGACGTTGGCGAGAGAGCACGCGAACGAGAGCGATAGCGAGCGCGACGATCAGGACGACCGTCACGACCACCAGGCCGACGTACAGGATCGTGCGTAGCGTCATCGCGTTAGACGGTACGCCCACAAGGCGCCGCGGCCTGCTACGAAGAGCGTATCGCCGTCGAGGGCGAGGCCGCGGCCGTAGAGCTTGGACGGGACGGAGAGGCGCCCGAGCCCGCGTCCGGTGCGAAGGTCGAATGCCGCGACGGCGCCGTTCGCTTCCGCGACGAGAACGTCCCCACGCCAGATGACGGGCTCCGCGTAGATGCCGCTGGTGGCGACACGCCAGAGTACGCTTCCGCTACTCTCGTCCAACGCCACGAGCTCGCCGTCCGTTGGGCCGTGAAAGAGCGGAACGACGATGGTGTCGCCGCTCGCGGCCGGCGTTCCGATCGATTGCATCCAGTGCATCGCCGGCACCAGCTGGCGCTGCCAGAGAACCGCCCCGCTGCGCTCGTCCAGCATGACGTACCGCGAGTTCTTCAGCGTCACGCCGACGCCGGGAGTTTGCCGGCCGTGCGACGTGATCGTGAACAGACCCGGGGAGGTGAAGACGTCGAAATCGTTCGCGTCGTGCGCCTGCAGCTGGGTCGCCCAGCGCCAATGCCCCGAGCGCGCGTCGACCGCGATGACCGAGTCGGTATACGCATCCGGACCCGGCGGCGGCGCGCTCATGGGAGTCGGATTCCCGGTTCCGACGATCACGCTGCCGCGGCCCGAGTCGAAGACCGGGGTTCCGGAGATGCCGCCTCCCGTGCCGCCGTACCGCACGGGAGAGAAAGACCAAACGGGAGCGCCGGTCGACGCGTCGAGCGCGATCTCGCGACCGGTATCGGTCGGCCGATCGGCAATCACGTCGATGCTGAAGAGCACGCGCCCGCCGGCGAGCACCGGCGAAGCGAAGGTGTCGTCGTTCTTGGCGATCGAGCAGATTCGCCGCTTCCAGATAAGCCTGCCGTGCGCAGCGTCGAGAGCGGCGGCCTCGCAGCTTCCGCTCACGGCGTATGCAACGCCGCCGCGAACGACGACCGAAGAAATTACGCCGCGGGGACTGCCGTACGTCTCGTCGGGGTTAGCTCCCAGCGACACGCGCCAGCGCACGCGTCCGTCGCGCTCGTCGAGCGCGAGCACGTCGCCCAGCGTCGTCCCCGCGTAGACGATGCCGCCCGCGACCGTAGGAATGCCGAGAAACCAGCCGCGCTCAGCGTGCGTCCACAGGTGCAGGAACGCTACCGCGAGGAGCGCCGGCATCGTCAGCTAGGCTTCCGGCACGAAGCTCCCACGAGCCCGATCCAAGGCACCACCGTGTTGGCGCCTGCGACTTCGTCTTGCAAACGCTCGGCGAGAGTCTCCAAGTCGCCGAGCGCCTCATACGAGAGATTGAGCCGCTCGATCTGGGGCAGCACACTTCGAACGCAATCCGACGCCCACCGCGTGAAGTCGGGATCGCATCCCAGCTCCATCTCGAGACGCATGCGCGGTGCGGGCAACCCGGCTTCTTGGAATGCTCGGTGCAACTCGATGCCCATCTCCACATTCACGCCGGCGCGAACTGCTGCCTCGTGAAGCAATGAAATCGCAGAGCGCCAGAGCGGCACGCGCGCCGAAAGCGCTAAGAACGGCGCCCACGATCCTTCTTGAAAGGCGACGGTGCCGCCGGGTCGCACGAGTCTCGCGATGGAACGCAACGTAGTTACGGGGTCGGGAAGAAACTGTAAAACGTAGCGTCCGACCGCCGCGTCGAACGATTCGTCCGTCGTGTACTCGTCGATATCCGCCTGAATGAATCGGATGTTTTCCAACCCGGCTTCAGCCGCACGAGCCTGGGCTCGTAAGGTCGACCTCGCATCCCGTTCGACTGCTACCACCCTACCCGAAGGACCGACCATGCGAGCGGCGAGCATCGCTACGTCTCCAACTCCGGAGCCGACGTCCAAGACGCGTTGTCCGGCTTCCATTCCGGCGTCACGAAAGAACCGTTCGGTTACGGGCGCCAGGCGATTCGCTTGTCGGATAAGCCGCGCGCTTTCCGCGTCGGTGTACCCGAGATGATAAGCAGCCGGTCCCTCCATCGACTCCTCTACGCGCTACGACGCGGCGAGCTCCCGCGTCGCCGCCGCGTTGAAGTAGGCGGCCCGCGGGTGGTGCATGACGATGGCCGCGGTGGATTGCTCGGGTACGATTTGAAACGCCTCCGTGAGCGTCACGCCGATCTTCTTCTCAGCGTCGAGCAATGCGAAGACGATCTCGTGCTGGCGCAGGTCGGGGCACGCGCCGTAGCCCCACGAGTAGCGCTTGCCGCGGTCGTCCTCGAGCCCAAGCTCGCGCCGGATGCGGCGGTGCGTGTACTCCGCGAGCGCCTCGGCCGACTGCACGGAGAACCCGTGCAGGAAGTACGACTCGCTGTAGTCGCCCGCGGCCTGCAGGGCCGCGGTGCGCGCGGTCGCGGTGCTTCCGACGGTGACGATCTGCAGGCCAACGACGTCGGTCGCGCCGCGCTTGCCGGGCTCGCGCAGGTAGTCCGCGAGGCTGAGGTGCTCGCCGCCGATCTGCCGCGGAAACGTCATCCGTGCGATCTCGCGGCTCGCGTCGCCGGGGTCGAACAGGATCACGTCGTCGCCGAGGCCGGCCGCCGGGAAATATCCGTACACCACGCGGGGCTGCAGCAAGCCGTCTTTGAGCGCCTCGGCCTGATAGCGGAGCAGACGCGGCGCGAACTCGTCGGCGACGACGCGCTCGAACGCGGCGCCCTTGAGGTTCGACGCGCCCCACGACAGACGATAGAGGC
>DATDGN010000212.1:0-1711 GCA_036522095.1 Candidatus Cybelea sp.
GTCCGCCTACATGCGCTTCTATCTCAACGGCGGCAGGACCAGCGGCGGGACGCAGCTCATCGCCCCCGCGACCTTCGTAGCGATGACGTCGCCGGATGCGTTCAAAAGCGGCAAGCCGGCCGGCGCGCCTAGCGTCGTGCTGTCCGAGGCGCCGGAGTTCTACAAACAATACGGGTACGGGCTCGCCATCTTCAACGACGGCGGCGATCGCCTGATCGGACACACCGGCGGATTCTCCGGCTACACGGCGTGCATGCAGATGAACCTCTCCCGTGGGTTCGGCGTCATCGCCTTCGCGAATCTCGTCGAGGCGCCGCTGCATCCGTGCGCGATCGTGCTCTACGCGATGCGCGTCTTGCGCGCGCAGAGCCTCGGGCAGCCGATTCCCGCGCCGCCGGCCGCGCCAGACCCGGCGCGCGTCGGCCGGCCGGGCGACTACCCGGGGGCGTACACTTCCCCTAGCGGAGCGCTGCTGCAGGTCGTCGCGGTGCGCGACCGACTGTTCCTGATCGACGGCGGCAAGCGGATCGCGCTGTATCCGCGCGGGCAGGACCAGTTCTGGGCGGACGACCCCAACTATGCTATGTTTCTGCTCGCGTTCGGGCGCGACCCAAGCGGCAGCGTGGTCGAGATGAACTACGGATCGCAGTGGTTCCCCAACGAGCGCTATCGCGGGCCGCGCACGTTCACCTACCCGGCCGAATGGCCCGCGTTGACCGGCAGGTACGAGAACGTGTTTTTCGGCGCGCCGGAGATCACACGCGTCGTTATCGTAAAGAATAAGCTAACGCTCGACGGCGTCGACGAGCTCAAGCCCCTGGGCAACGACGAGTTCGCGTTGGGAAAGTCGGTCGTGCGCTTCGAAGACTACGACGGAAACCGGCCGCAGCGCCTGTCCATGGATGAGACGAACCTCTACCGCGTGGAGCTACCCTAGCTTCCGATGTCCCAGAGCAGGCCGAGGTCTTTCTTCGAGAACGAGCGGAAGGCGATGAGCGTCTCGGTACCGATGATGCCGTCGAGAGCGGCGACGTGCTCGGTGACGAGGTCGTTGAGCTCTTCGTGCTGTCGGACGCGCACGACCGCGATCAGGTCGTAGGGTCCGGCGACGGAGTAGACCTCGGCGACCCCCGGGATCGCGAGCAAATCTTCGGCGATCGTGCGGAGCCGCGGCCGCTCCACCTCCATCAAAATGAACGCGGTGACCATCACGCGGAACCCACGCGGGCCAGCAACGCGCCGCCACAGTTCGGGCAGCGATCGTTCATCGCAGACGCGCATCCCTGGCAGAACGTGCAGTTATACGAACAGGCCCGGGCTTCGGCTTCGTCGCGCAGCGGTCGGCCGCAGCGCTCGCACGAATCTTTCATGAGCACACCATTACGGGATCGGCGAGGGCGCCCCCTCGCCCTCGCCGTTTCGACTCGAATGAGCCAGGAGATTCCGGCGCCGCTGCCGGGGCCAACGACGTCCTGGTGCGGTTCGTCGCTGCCCGTATGAGGGGAGCTGTGAGAGCGGGCGCATTGTCTCGACAATCGGCGTGACAGCGTCGGCTGGGTCCCCCTGACGCAAAGCCGCTGTGGAGAACCTTGCCCTCCTCAAGAGACTTCGGCCATGCGTGCTCGGCGGTGCATGCTGCTCGAACTGCTCGAGTCGACGGCAAGCTGGTGATTATATCGACTGATAACGGGTTCGATTCCCGTTGGCGCTA
>DATDGN010000213.1:0-2131 GCA_036522095.1 Candidatus Cybelea sp.
GTGCTGATCGCGGCCCACGACATCGCGCCGCGCGAGCGGATCACGGATGCGATGCTCTCCAAGCAGACGCGGCCGGCGAGCGCAACCGAGCCGGGCGCGATCTCCGACCCGAGCCAGGCCGTCGGCTCGCTCGCCCTTATCACGATCCCCGCCGGCACCCAGCTCACGGCGTCGGAGATCGGAACGAACGTCGCCTTCGCGCTGCCGGTGCGGCTGCAGCCCGGCATGCGCGCGGTCAGCATCCCGGTCGACCGCGTCAAGGACGTGTCCGGGTTGATCCAGCCCGGCGACCGGGTGGACGTGATCGCCATCCCGCCCCAAAAGTCGGGCGGCCCGCCGCCCAAGGCGGTCACGATCTTCCGCGCGATCCGGGTGCTCTCGGTCGGCAGCACGCTCGAGAACCCGTCGGCGACACCTTCGCCGGCAGAGCAGGACGCGGGCACCGTGACCCTCGAGGTGACGCCCGGCCAGGCCGATCTGCTCGCGTGGGCCGACGCCAACTCGACGCTGCGGCTCGCGCTGCGCTCGCCGCGTGAGGCTCCGCACACCGAACCGGTCGAAGAGCTCACGCTGGCCGGAGGCGGCATGGGCCCGGGGCCCGAGCCGATCCCGTCGCTAGGCCCGCCGGCGCCCGTTCCGGCGCCGCCGATGACTGGTCCCGCGCAGGGGCCGGCGCCGCGGCTCTCGACCCCGGTTGAACTGATCATCGGCGATCAGATCGTCGATCCCGGCAGCGCCACACACAAATGACATGACCGCGCAGCCGCTCTTCCCGTTCGTCGGCGCCAAGGGCGGCGTCGGCACGACGACGCTGTGCTGCGAGCTCGCCAAGGCGATGCGCGATAAGGGTGTCGCGATCGTCGACGCCGACCTCACCGGCCGGCGCAGCGTGGCGCTACTGTGCGAGGCGCTGCGCAGCCTCGACGCCGCGCGCGGAACCTCCGCCATCTCTCGGATCCGGGGCGATGGCATGACGGTCGTCGAGCTCGCGCACCGCTACGACGCGGCTTTCACGCTCGATCCCGGAGCCGTCGAGATCTGCGCGGAAGACCTGACCGGCTTCGGCGCCGTGCTCGTCGACGCGCCGCAGCCGTTCGCCGCGGCGGCGCGTCCGTTCGTCACGCGTGCGACCCGCATCTTCGTCGTGCTGGAGCCGACGCTTCTCGGAATCGCGGGAGCGCAGACGCTCCTCGCGGATCTCTTGCGCTTCGGCATTCCGGAGCAGCGCATCGCGCTGGTCTGCAACGCGCGCGCCGAGGCGGCGTCCGTGACGCGCAGCGAGATCGAGCGGAGCCTCGGAGCGAAGGTCGTAGCTGAGATTCCGCCCGCGAACCAGCGCAGCTACCCCAAGAGCATCGCCGGCCTGCAGCGTTATATTCAGTCCCTGCCGGCCGAAGATGTGTTGACCGGGCTGCAACCCTCGGCCGCAGCGCCCTTGGGCGAGACGCGCGTGCCGCTCGAGCGAACCGCCGCGCCCGTTCGTCCGAACGGCCACTCGGCGATTACCCTGGACCCGAAGCGCGAGGCGTTCAAACAACAGGTCCATCAGACGCTGATGCGGCAGCTCGACCTCCAATCCGCGGCCGTAGCCCACACCGACGCCGCGAAGCTCGCGGAGCTGCGCACCAAGGTCGAAAACATCACGGCGAGCATGGCGTCCACGTTCAAGGGCTCCGCGGAAGAGCTCGCGACGCTGCGCCAGGAGATCGTCGACGAGGCGCTCGGCCTCGGGCCGCTCGAAGATCTGATGAAGGATCCGGACGTCACCGAAATCATGGTCAACGGGCCGGACACGATCTACGTGGAGCGGCACGGCCAGATCGAGCGCTCGGCCAAGCGCTTCACCGACGAACGCCAGCTGCGCCTGGTCATCGAGCGCATCATCACGCCGCTGGGCCGGCGCATAGACGAATCCTCGCCCATGGTCGACGCGCGCCTCACGGACGGCTCGCGCGTCAACGCGATCATCGAGCCTGTCGCGATCGACGGCACGACGGTGACGGTCCGCCGCTTCGGCAAGCACCGCCTGACGACCGACGACCTGATCGACATCGGCGCCGTGCCACGCGTCGTGATGGATTTTCTCCGCGCCGCGGTGCAATCACGGCTCAACTGCGTCGTGAGCGGCGGC
>DATDGN010000214.1:0-4455 GCA_036522095.1 Candidatus Cybelea sp.
GTATCCGTGGGGCAATATCGGATCGTACGGCAAGGGTTGGCTGATGGGCGGCATGGACGCCGCGGTAGGCTATGGATTCAACTGGTCGACGCGTATCGTCGCGAGCGTGTTCCAGCTGCAGCACTGGCCCTACGGCTTCAACAGCGGCCTCGCGCCGGTCTATCTGGCGGGATTCCAGAACCCGGTCGGCTGCGCCGATCTCTCAAACGGGAATAAGTGCGGGCCGGGCGCGGGACGCAACATCAACGTCCGCACGAAGGACACGTTCGGCGTCTTCATGCTGCAGAAGATGTTCGTGATCAGGTCGGACAAGCTGCCGGGGCCCGTACCGTTCGTCATCACGCCGACATACGTCGCGCGCGGCGGGCAGATCGGCTTCGCGCCGCACAACAACGATGTCGTGCCGTTCACCTACAATTTGCCGGACGGCCCGGTCATCAACATTCCGGTGCGCACAGCGCAGTACTATGCCGTCGCCATCACGCTGCCGTTCTTGAAGACCCCCAAGATGTTCGGAACGTTCACCGTTGCGCCGCAGTGGCTCGTGCACACTGCAGGGGCGAACGTCGGCAACTCCATGCAGCTGCCGCAGGTCATCTACCTCGAATACACGCCGGTCCACGGCACGACGTTCTTTTTCGAGCCGCAGAGCGCGCGCGACTATCTGCCGACCGATCCGCATCCCGAGCATCTCATCGCGTACTTCCTCGGCGCATCGCAGCGCCTGAGCAAGTACGCGTTCGTGCAGCTGGTGCTCAACAGCGGCAACCCCACCAACCTCGGGCCGGACGGAATCACCGCGATCAAGTGCGTGAGCGTTCAGCAGGCTCTCAACAATGCGTGCGGGCTCGCGATCGGCGGCCTCAAGGCGACGCAGCTGCAGCTGCAGTTCGGCATCGGTTCACCCAGCGTCTTCCCGTTGTAAAGGCTCAGAGGTTCACATGAAAAGCTCTCGCGCATTGGCTTTGTTGGGGTTAGTCGCCGCGCTCGGCGGCTGCGGCGGCTCTCTGAGCGGCGGACAAGGCGTCGTTCCGACGAGCGCGGGAGCGCGAGCGCGCGATGCGGCCGTGACGCAGAAGATCGTCGGCGTTGGCGACAGCCTGACCGCCGGATATCAAGCGGACGGATTTTTGGGCCAGACCGGCGTGCCGAACCCACTCGACCCAGGCTTCCCGATTCCGCCCACTCAGGAGAACGGCTGGTGGACGCTGCTGGTCGAACAGGCCTCCAGCTCGCCGCTGCAGACGGCGATCGAGGAAATGTACGACCCGTCGAAGAGCCCGCTGCCGCTGGTGAAAGGACCGGGTCTCGACAACCAGATCGTGCCGACTGGTCCGAGCCAATTCGCGCCGTTCGGTCAGTTCAAGGGCACCGATCCGTGCACGTACGCTCACGGCTTCAATCAGGCCGGCTTCGGATTCAAAGCGTCGGCGCGCGCGCGCCTGAATGCGGGCTCGACCCTTATCCGCAACGTCGGCATTCCGGGCCTCACGCTGCACGAAGCGAACACGATTCATCAGCCGCAGACGCAGACTTGCAGCAAGCTCCCGGGCATCCCCGGCCTGTTAAGCGACGTCGTGAACGAGGAGAGCGGCACCTACTGGCCGGTGCTCCGCAACTTCACCAGCCTCGGGCCGCACCTCACCGAGGTCAACGCCGCGGCCTCGCGCCATCCGACGCTCGCGACCGTGTGGCTCGGCGCCAACGACGTGCTCAAGTACATGGGCAGCGGCGGCCGCTTCGTCGGCGGCGACCGCAATGCGAGCCAGGCTGAGAACGACCTCCGCGCAACGATCTCGACGCTGCGGCACGCCGGCACGCGCGTCGTCCTCGCCAACCTGCCCAACATCCTCGAGACGGGATACTTCCAGCGCGTCGGACCGGTAAGAGGCGCGGGAGCATGCAAGATCGCGAGCTACGCTCGCTGCTTAATGGGAATCTCGCCCGGGGTCGCGAGCTTCTTGCCCGGAATCGCGAAGGCGTATCACCTCGACGCGCCCGGCTGCGTGCCGACCTCGACGACGAAGCCCTGCGGGTATCTCACGCTGCCGGCCACAGTGCTGATCATCAACTACATCGGCGCGAACGGGAACGCGCCCAACCTCGACTGTGCGAATCCGGCGCCGCATTGTAAGGCGATCCCCGGAAGCGGCTTGGGAGCGAACTACATTACGCCCGAGTTCGCGGCAAAGGTGCAGGCGCTCAACGACGCGATCAACCAGGGCATCGACAACGCCGCGAAGTCGTCGCGCGTCCCGCTCGTCGACGTTCACGCGATCTTCCAAGGAATCGCGAGCGGCAATCCCTCGAATCCGTATTTCCGTGCGGCCTCGTCGATCGCACCGGGCGTATGCTGCACCCTCGGGTTCATTCACTTCATCGGCTCGACCGCGGCGCCCGGCGGCATCTTGAGCTTCGACGGGATCCATCCTTCGGATACGGGCTACGGGCTGATCGCGTACGACTTCATCAAGGTGATCAACACCGCGTACGGCGCGCATATACCCGAGGTCGACGTCAAGGCCGTCTACGACGGATCGCGCTGCACGAAACTCTGCTACCCGGACCCCTACGCCCCGCATAGCTAACGGATGGCGCGTTTAATCGGTTACGCGTAGATGCCGCGGAGCTTCGAGGCCTTGACCACGCGATCGATCGCCAGCGTATAGGCCGAGGTGCGCAGCGTCGCGTGGCGCGCGTTCGCGATCGAGCGGATCGCGTGAAGATTGGTGAGCAGGAAGTCTTCGAGCTTCTCGTTGACCTCGGGCTCCTTCCAAAAGAAGCCCATCCGGTCTTGCGCCCACTCGAAGTACGAGACCGTCACGCCGCCGGCGTTGGCCATGATGTCCGGGAGCACGACGATGCCGCGCTCGCGGAAGATACGGTCGGCCTCGGGCGTCGTCGGTCCGTTGGCGCCCTCGACGATCAGCTTCGCCTTCACCTTGGTCGCGCTCTCGGCCGTAAACACTTTTTCGAGCGCCGCGGGAACCAGCACGTCGCAGTCGCTCGCGAGTAGCTCGCTGTTCGTGATCTTCTCCCCGCCCTTAAAACCTTCCAGCGTCCCGAACTTGGCCGCGTGCTCCATCGCACCGGCGACGTAGATGCCGTTCTCATTGTAGTAGGCGCCGGTGACGTCGGAGATGCCGACGATCTTGCAGCCGCGCTCCTCGAACAGCTTCGCGGCGTGTTTGCCGACGTTGCCGAATCCCTGGATCGCGATCGTCGCCTTGTCGGGGCGCAGCTCCATCTCGGCCATCTCGTCGAGGGCGCAGATCGTCACGCCTCTGCCGGTCGCCTCGACGCGCCCGCGCGAGCCGCCGATGTCGAGGGGCTTGCCGGTGACGACGCCGGGCGTGTTCTGCCGGACGTGCATCGAGTACGTGTCCATGAACCACGCCATGACCTGCGGCGTCGTGTTGACGTCGGGCGCGGGGACGTCCTTATCCGGGCCGACGACCTCGACGAGCTCCGCGGCGTAGCGGCGCGTGATGCGCTCGAGCTCGTTGGAGGAGAGCGTCGCGGGATCGCAGGTGACGCCGCCCTTGCCGCCGCCGAACGGCAGGTCCACCACGGCGCATTTCCACGTCATCCAAAACGCGAGCGCCGTGACCTCGTCGAGCGTCACGCCGGGGTGATAGCGGATGCCGCCTTTCGCGGGCCCACGCGCGAAGTTGTACTGCACGCGGTATCCGGTGTAGACTTCGAACTCGCCCGAGTCGCGCTGAAACGGGATCGAAAAAATGATCTGGCGCGTCGGATGCGTGAGGATACGCCGCATTCCGGCGTCGAGCTCCAACAGGTCGGCGGCCTCGTTGAAATAGGCAATGGCGTCGCCGAAGACGGAGACGTCGCGCACGGAGGGTCCTGAGCCCGTCGCAGGGCGCAGCGTAGCGGTCATATCCTAACCTTTTGTCGGTTCCGCACCGCAGCCCTTGATTCACACGTTGAAACGAAAATTGACGACGTCGCCCTCTTGCATCACGTAATCGCGTCCCTCGCTGCGGACGCGACCGGCCGCCCGCAACTCCTCCATAGTGCGATATTTGACGTAGTCCTCGTACGAGACGATCTCGGCCCGAATGAAGCCGCGCTCGATGTCGCCGTGGATCGTGCCTGCGGCCTGCGGGGCCTTCGTGCCCCGCCGGATCGGCCAGGCCCGGACCTCCTTCTCGCCGGCCGTCAGAAAAGTCATGAGTCCGAGCAGGTCGTACGCCGCCGCCGCGAGCTCGTCGAGGCCGCTGCGCTCGATGCCGAGCTCCCGCCGATATTCCGCTGCCTCGCTCTCGCTCAACCCGGCCAGCTCGGCCTCCACCTTCCCGCTGAGCACGACGGCACGGCCCCCCTGCTCCCGCGCTATCTCGCGCACGAGCCGCACCTGCTCGCCGGCCGCGTCGAGCTCCGTCTCACCCACGTTGGCGACGTACAGCACCGGCTTGGCCGTCAGCAGGAAAGAAT
>DATDGN010000215.1:0-36782 GCA_036522095.1 Candidatus Cybelea sp.
GGAAGATAGAAACGATGGATTCCAATCCGTCGGACCTGGGCGGCTTCAAGGAAATTATTTTTGGGGTAACCGGCTCGGACGTTTTCAAGCGGTTCAAGTATGAGAGTGGGGTGCATCGCGTGCAGCGCGTGCCGGCCACGGAGGCGCAGGGGCGCATCCACACGAGCACCGCCACCGTGGCGGTGCTGCCGCAGATCGAGGACGACGTCGAGGTCGAGATCAAGCCCTCCGACCTCCAGATCGATACGTATAAGGCCTCCGGCGCGGGCGGCCAATACGTCAACAAGACGGAGTCTGCCATCCGCATCACGCACGTTCCGACCGGCACCGTCGTCGCGTCGCAGCAGGAACGCTCGCAGCAACAGAATCGCGAGAAGGCGATGCAGATGCTGCGCGCTACGCTCTACGACCGCAAGCGCCGCGAGCAGGAGGACGCCGTCGTCGAGATGCGCCGCTCGCAGGTGGGCAGCGGCGATCGCTCCGAGAAGATTCGCACGTACAACTTTCCGCAGGACCGCGTGACCGATCACCGGATCAACCGCAGTTTCGGTAACATCCGCGGCATCATGGACGGAAATCTGGGCTCGATTGCCAACGAACTAATCGCCGACGAACGGGCGCGTCTCATGGCCCGTGAGGCTGCAGTTTGATGGCTCGGGCTGACGCTACATCTCCCCCGCGCGGCCACTTGCTCGGCGCATCCGGCGCCTCGCTGCACTCGGCCTCTGCGCCGCTCTCGCCCTCCATGGCTCCGCGGCGCATTCACACGCCCCGCAAGGGAGACGTAGCGCCATCCCTCGCCGCCAGCGTTTCCTCTACCGTCGGGGAGACGCTGCGGCACGGGATATCAGTTCTTTCGGAATCGAGCGGGTCGGCGAGGGCGGATGCGTTGCTCTTGCTGGAGCATGTTTTGGGGCAGGCGCGCGAGTGGATCGTTGCGCATGGTGAGGCGGACGTTTCCGAGGCGGACTTTTCCCTCTTCATTGATTTATGTAAGCGGAGAAGTCTCGGGGAGCCTATCGCCTACATTATCGGAAGTGCGTGGTTTTGTGGGCGCGAGTTTATCGTTGACAAATCTGTCTTGATCCCGCGGCCGGAGACGGAGCACCTCGTAGAAGAAGCCGTCGCATTCATTCAAGCGCGCGGCGGCGGGCGCGTTCTCGATGTCGGAACGGGGAGCGGGGCGATCGCGTGCAGCATTGCGGCCGAAACCGGGGTGTTCGTAGATGCCACCGATATTTCACCTGAGGCAATCGTAATGGCGATGGAAAACAGTCGCCGGCTCAAAATCGCCGATCGCTGCCGTTTCTTTCACGGCAACTTGGTGGAGCCGATCATCGACGAACGCTATGATGTGATCGTCGCGAATTTGCCGTACGTCCCGACCGCCGAGCTGGCCGCGGCGCCGGATCCAACGTCTTTCGAGCCGCGAATCGCGCTCGACGGTGGGCCCGACGGCCTTTCTCTCTACCGCGAACTGATGCGCGACATACCAAGCCTTATCGCCGAGAACGGCTTAGTGCTGCTGGAAGCCGCCCCACCGACGATTGCGAAACTCGACGAGCTTACGCGGGCCGCGCTTGCGAATTTTAGCGTCTCGATCTGTTGCGATTACGCCGGCCTCGCGCGCTACCTGATAGGCGCTAGTGGGGCAGTAAACCGAGCCGCCTAACTGAGTCGTGCCGTCGGTTTCCTTACCGGATGGCGTGATCGAAAAGACCGTTCCGCAAGCGAGACCGTTTTCGCAGTTCGCGCCCGCCCAATTGGTTGTGCCGTAGGCCTCGCCCTCGAAGCTGACGAGGCCCGCATACGGGTTTTGCCCGTCGGTGTTCCCGCCTTTGAAGCTATAAAGCACACGGTGCGCGGGAGATACTTGCGTTCGCTGCGCCGTGACTCTGGCCGGCGAAGGGCTAAGCAGTGTGCCGCCGCCGCAGCCTGAAAGCATCGCTGAGGCGCCGGATGCGCCGAGCAAACGGCCGCCGGAGCCCTACGTAACGCCTGAGGTCGCGGCAACAGGGGAGAAGGCTTGCCAGGTTTGCAAACGGGAGAGGGCGAACCCAAACGACCCGAGATGGCGAAGTATATCTTCTTCACCGGGGGCGTTGTGAGTTCGCTCGGCAAGGGCATTACCGCCGCCTCCCTCGGACGGCTCCTCAAGGCGCGCGGGTGCAGCGTTTCGATCCAAAAGCTCGATCCGTACATCAACGTGGATGCGGGGACGATGAACCCGTATCAGCACGGCGAAGTCTTCGTTACGGAGGACGGGGCGGAAACCGACCTCGATCTCGGGCACTACGAGCGCTTCATCGACGAGAACCTGATGCGTGCGAACAACGTCACCACGGGCCAGATCTACAATTCGGTGATCGAGAAGGAGCGGCGCGGCGAATATCTCGGCGCGACGGTCCAGGTGATCCCGCACATCACGAACGAGATCAAGGCGCACATCAAGCGCGTCGCCGAGGCGAGCCACGCGGAGGTCTGCATCGTCGAGGTGGGCGGGACGGTCGGCGACATCGAGTCCCTGCCGTTCCTCGAAGCGATCCGCCAGATGCGCTACGACGTGGGCGACGAGAACGTCATGTACGTGCATCTCACGCTGGTGCCGCACCTAGGCGCGGCGGACGAGCTGAAGACGAAGCCGACGCAGCACTCGGTGCGAGAGCTGCGCGGGATCGGGATCTCGCCGGACGCGATCGTGTGCCGCACCCAGTCCGCGCTGCCCATGCCTCTGGAGCTGAAGGAGAAGATCGCGCTCTTCTGCGACGTGCCGCCGAGCGCGGTCGTCCAAAACATCGACGCGCGAACGATCTACCAGGTACCGCTCAACCTCGAGGCCGAGGGGTTGGCGCAGGCGGCGGTGCGCAAACTAAACCTCCCGGTGGCCGCGCCCCGGCTGGACGACTGGGTAGGCATCGCGGAGCGCCTGCTCCACCCGCGCCGGCACGTGACGATCGCGCTGGTCGGCAAGTACGTCGAGCACAAGGACGCCTACATCTCGATCAACGAGGCGCTGCACCACGCCGGGATCTTCCATCACGCGGCGGTGGAGATCAAGCGCGTGGACTCGGATTGGATTGAGAACGAAGGGCTCGACGTGCTGCGCGGAGCACACGGCGTCGTCGTCGCGCCTGGCTTCGGCGCGCGCGGCGTCAAGGGCAAGCTGCGGGCCATCGAGTACGTGCGCGAGCGCAAGATACCGTTTTTGGGTATCTGCTACGGCATGCAGCTCGCCTGCGTGGAGTTCGCGCGCAACGTCTGCGAGCTGCCCGAGGCCATGACGAGCGAGGTCGACGAGACGAGCACCGACCCCGTGATCGACTTCATGCCGGACCAACGTAACCTCGAGATGTACGGCGGGACGATGCGGCTCGGCACGTATGCATGCACGCTCGAAGAGCGAAGCCAGGCCGCGCGGGCCTATGGCACGCTCGAGATCAGCGAGCGCCATCGCCACCGTTACGAATTCAACAATCGCTACCGCCCGATCTTCGAGGAGCACGGCATGCGCTTCACGGGGCACCACACGATCGGCAAGACGCGCCTCGTCGAGGTCGTCGAGCTTCCGCCGGAGATGCATCCGTGGTTTGTGGCCACGCAAGCCCACCCGGAGTTCAAGTCGCGGCCCAACCGCCCGGCGCCGCTCTATCGGGACTTCATCGGCGCGGCGCTCGCGCACGAGGAGCGCATCGACGGCCGCGCGGGGATCGCCGAGGCGTCCTGGACCCAAGCCTAGTCACCGCCGTCGTCCTCACGCGCGACGAGGAGCGCAATCTGCCGCGCGCGCTCACCAGCCTGCCGCGCGGCGTCAAGCTCTTCGTGCTGGACGCCTGCTCCGACGATCACACCGTGCAATTCGCTCGCGCGGCGGGCGCCGCGGTCGTGCAGCGCGAGTGGACGGACTTCGTCGACGCGCGCCGGTTCGCGCTCGCGCGGGTGGAGACGCCGTGGGCGCTGATGCTGGACGCCGACGAGGCGCTCGACGACGTCCTGCGCGACGCGATCGTCGCGGCGCCCGCCGAGCGCGACGGCTACCGCGTGAAGCGCACGACCTACTTCTGCGGCAAGCCGATGCGCATTTGGCGCGACGAGCCGCTGCTGCGCCTGTTTCGCACGGATCGCGTCACGCTGAACGCCCACCCCGCGGCGGCCGGCTTCGCGCCGGTCCACGAGGCCTGGTCGTCCGACGGCGACGTCGGCGACCTCCCCGGGACGCTGCTGCACTACTCGTATCCCGACGTGGCGACGTACCGCCGGAAGTATGATGTCTACACGGGACTCGAGGCGCAGAACATACGCGGCGCCGCGTTGGCCTGCGTGACCGCGTCCGCGGCAGCCGTCCCGCGCCTGGCGTGGCTGCTCCTGGGGCGCGGCGCGCTGTTCGACGGTCCGCGCGGCTGGTACGTCGCGTATCGCTCCGCCCTCTACCCGGCGGTCGCCGCGCGGAAAGCGCTGCTGCGATGACGCTCGCGCGCGTCGGACTCGATGCGCGCCTGACGCGCCAGATGTCGCTCGGCATGAAGACCTACGCGCGCGAGCTCGTCGCGCGCCTGCCGCGGGTCGCGCCGGAATACTCATACGTTTCATTTTCGGAGGGCGGCAACTTCGGATGGAGCGAGCAGGTGCGACTTCCGCTGGCGATCCGGCGTGCGCGAGTGGACCTCGTGCACTTCCTCTCCCAATACGTGCCGCTGATGCTGCCGCCGCGCTTCGTCATCACGATCCACGACCTGATCCATCTGCGGTTTCCGCACTACTTCAAGGCGAAGGTCGGCCCGTATTATCGAACGGTGGTGCGGCGGGCGTGCGCCCGCGCCGCGCGCGTCATCACCGACGACGCTCGCACGATCGACGACCTCGCGGAGTTCTTGGGCGTCGGCCGCACGAAGGTTCGCGTGATTCCGCTCGGGGTCACGGAGAGTTTTTTGGAACCGGTAGTGCCGTTTGCGGGAGCGCGGCCGTTCGTGCTCTACGTCGGCAATCACCGCGAACACAAGAACCTCGCGACGCTGTTCGACGCGTGGGCGGCCCTGACGGAGCGCTGGAACGTGGATCTCTACGTCACCGGACCAGACGATTTCAGCGGCGAGCTGCAGCGCCGCAGCACGCCCACGCGCGCGATCGTCGCGTTGGGCGACGTGCCGGCGGAGCGTCTCGCGAGCTATTACGCCGGCGCGCGGGCTCTCGTGCAGCCGGCGCTACGCGAGGGCTTCGGCCTGCCGATGCTGGAGGCGATGGCCGCCGGTTGCCCCGTGATCGCGTGCCGCGACGCGGTGCCGCGCCCGCTCGAGGAGGCCGCGCGGTCGTTTCCGGCAGGGGACTCGGCCGCGCTGCGGCGGGAGCTGGAGAGGCTCCTGGCCGACGAGGGGCTGCGCTCGCGCGCAATCAACTCAGGGCGAGAGGTGGCGCGCCGGCTCAGCTGGGACCGTTGTGCGCGCGCCACCGCCGACGTCTACCGCGAGGTTTTGGAGTAACGATGAAATGGACTCTCGTCCTTAGCGTAGTCGCGGGGCTGCTGTTGGGTGCGGCGCCCGCGGCGACGCCGCGGCCGATCGCGATCGTCATCAACGGAGACACGCTCTCGCTTCAGCCGCCCCCGCGGTTCGACCACGGCATACTCTTCGTCCCGGTACGCCGAACGCTCGAAGCGCTCGGGCTCTCGTTCGACCGTTCCGGGAATCGCGTCACGACGCAAGTGGGATCGAAGAGCGTCGTGCTCGTGCTGGCCAGCCGCGTCGCCGAGGTGGACGGGGGCCGGTTGCAGCTCGAAGCGCCGCCCATGGAGGTGGCGAGCGTGCTCTACGCGCCGCTGCGTTTCTTCACGGACGTGCTCGGGGCGCAAGCGCACTTCGACCGCAAGGCGAACGCGGTGATCATCGTCGCTCAGCTCGTGGGCCGCTCGGCCAACGGCCTGATTTCGACCCGAAACGGCTACGAGCGATTCGGAACCGTCGCGGCGGTCGACGTGCTCTCCGACCCTCCGACGCTCACGCTGGGCTATAGCGGCAGCGTCAAGACGATCCCGATCGGGGCCAACGCGATCGTGGACGTCGAAGACGTCAACGTCAACGTTACCTCGCCGGGCGAGCTCGGCGACGTTCGTCCCGGCGATTTCGCCCGCGTGGAGATGCGCAAGGACGGCCGCGTCGAGCGCGTCGTCGACGAGTACGGCTCGCGCAACGGCCACATCGTCGCGATCGCCGGAAACCAGTTCGTCTTAGAGGACGGACAAGTCATCGGGGCCGGCCGCACGACCGAGATATCGCTCAACGGTAAAGCCGCATCGATGACCGACCTGCGGCCGAACGATCAGGTTACCGTGCGCTATAACGTCGAGACGAACGAGGTGCGCGAAATATTGGCCGGCCGAAGCACCGCTGGCGTTTCCGGCGGCGTAACGGGCGGCGTCGACATCACGAACGTCGAGAGCGACGCGAGCCGCCCGCTGCACGCGGGCGATACGATACATGTCACGCTGCGCGGAACGCCGCACGGTTCGGCCACGTTCGACATCGGCTCGGACGTAGCGAACCAGGCGATGCAGGAGCGGATGCCGAGCGTGTACGTCGGAAGCTACACGATTCCACGGGGCGCGAACTTCAACGACGTCGCCGTCATCGGGCGTCTCTCGTCCGGAAGCTCGACGGCCGAGGCCGCCGCGCCGCACACGGTCTCCGCGTCGAGCGTTCCGCCTGGAATCGCGGACTTCGCTCCCGAGGCCGGGACGACCGTGAACACTAGCCGGCCCGCGGTGTACGCGAGCTTCGCGGCGGACGCCGTCGGCGTCAATCCCGCGAGCGTGCTGCTGTGGATCAATGGGCGCGACGTGACGTCGGAGTGCGTGCGCACGGCACAGTTCGTCCAGTACCTCCCGTCATACGCCTATCCCGACGGGCCGATCCACGTAACGGTGCGCGTGGCCGACCAGGCCGGCAACACGACGACCAAGTCGTGGAACTTCTGGATCCGCACGCGTTAGACGCATTAAAGGGACGTTAAGTGACGGAGTGCATTTTCTGCAAGATCGCTGCGGGCGAGCTACCGGCGAAGACCGTTGCGCGCGACGATCTCGTCATTGCGATCGAGGACCGCAATGCGCAGGCGCCGACGCATCTGCTGGTGATGCCGATCCGGCATCACGCAAACGTGCACGAGCTCGCGACCCTGGATCGCGCGCTCGGCGCGCGTTTGCTCGAGGTCGCTTCGAAGCTGGGCTCGGAGCGCGGCGGCGACGCGGGATTTCGCCTCGTGATCAACACCGGCCGCGACGGTGGACAGACGGTGGATCACGCGCACGTTCACGTGCTGGCCGGGCGGCGGATGGAGTGGCCGCCCGGCTGATGCGACGTGCCGAATCCTTAGCGATTTGACGCTGCGCTGGCGCTGTGCTACTATCGAAAATGGCCCTGTAGGGCCTAATTTTTCGTATTCGCGTTGAAAACGCGGCGTGCCGAAAGGGGGTGGATTAAATGGAAGTTCGCATCGCTCCGGGAGAGACGATCGAGAGCGCATTGCGGCGCTTCAAGAAGGCCACCCAAAAGGCTGGGATCCTAGCCGAGGCTCGCAAACACGAGCACTACGAAAAGCCCAGCGTTCGTCGCAAGAAGAAGTCGGCCGCAGCGCGCAAGCGCCGCGCATAACCTTCCCATGGGGACCCTCAAAGACCGCATAGCCTCCGATCTCAAGGAGGCGATGAAAGCGCGCGACCAGCTCCGCTTGGATACGCTGCGCTCCGCGCTGTCGGGCTTCATCTACAAGCGCACCGAGAGCGGCCGGGAGCTCTCGGACGCCGACGAGATCGATGTCGTGCGCCGGCTCGTCAAGCAGCGCGGCGACTCGGTCGCGGAGTTCGAGAAGGGCGGCCGCGCCGATCTGGCCGCGAAGGAGCGCGCTGAACGTGAAATCCTGGTGGCTTATCTCCCGCCGCAGCGCTCGGCCGCCGACCTACGCGCGATCGTGCAAGGCGTCTTGGCGGAGCTGCCGCCCGACTCGCGCAACGCCGGAGCGGTGATGAAGGTGGTCATGCCGCAGCTACGCGGCGAGGCCGACGGCAACCTGGTCCGCCAGATCGTCACCGAGGAGCTGGGGAGCCCCTGACGTCGTAACTTCCAGGGCCGGCCCTAGGTAGCTACTGACATGAAGGCATTCGGCCTGCGCGCCTGGGTCAGCACTTTCTTGCTGCTGTGCGGCGTGGCGAGCCTGGCCGCGGGAGCGCAAACGGGGCGCCCGATCGTCGTCATCCCAATCGACGGAACCGTCGACGACGGTATGGCGCATCTCGTGCAACGATCCGTCGCGGAGGCGAACCAGGATAACGCACGAGCGATCGTGCTCGACGTCAATAGCCCCGGCGGTCTCGTCGAAGCCGCCTTTGCCATTCGCGACGCACTCTTCTTGGCGCAGGAGCCCGTCGTGGCGTACGTCGGAGCGCGGGCGTACTCGGCTGCGGCGCTGATTTCGCTGTCCGCCGGCCGCATCGTGATGGCGCCGGGCGCGTCGATCGGCGCGGCGGAGCCGATTCCGGCCACCGTAAAGCTGGTGTCTGGGCTGCGCGGCGAGTTCGAGTCCACGGCGGAGCGCAACCATCGCAACCCCAAGATCGCGGGCGCCATGGTCGACAAGAACGTAGACCTGCCGCAATACAAGCGCGCGGGCGCGATCCTGACGCTGAACACCGACGACGCCGTCCGCGCCGGCATCGCCGACGGAACGGCCCCGACGCTCGACGCCGCACTGTCCCAGCTGCACTTGGCCGGCGCTCCGCGCATCACGCAGACGTTCACGTGGGGCGAGCAGATCGCGCGCTTCGCGACGGATCCGGTCGTGAGCGGACTGCTGCTGACGCTGGGCATGCTGGGCCTCCTGATCGAGATGCAGACGCTGCACGGAATTGCCGGCCTGATCGGCATCGGCGCGCTCGGGCTCTTCTTCGGAACCCACATCTATGCCGGATTCTCGAACGGCTTCGTCGCCGCGCTCGCAGTGCTCGGCCTATTGGGCATTGCGTGGGAGCTGCACGTCGTGCCGGGACACGGCCTGCCCGGGATTCTCGGCGCCGGCGCGCTCCTGGTGGCCGTGCTGCTGGCGTTCGGGCTGCCATTCTTCTTCGTCGGCATCGAGACGATCGCCACGGCGATCGTGCTTACCGTCATCGTATTTTCGCTCACCGTGCGCGCCATGCCGGAGAACGCCTGGGCCCACCGGCTGGCGCTGGCCGCGGCACAGGGCCCCGAATACGTCGCTAGCGCTGATCACCGCAGCCTGCGCGGCCGCGTCGGCACCGCGGTGAGCTACCTGCGTCCGGCCGGCATCGCGTCGATAGACGGCCGGCGTGTCGACGTCCTGACCGAGGGCGAATTCATCGCACAGGGAACTCCCGTCCGAGTCGTGCGCGTCGAAGGCGCGCGGATCTTCGTCGAACCCGTCGCTTCATAGGAGTCGAGATGATAGCCGTCAGCGGCACGATCATAATCATCCTCATCATCATCGCGTTCTTCGCGTTCCTGTACTATTTCCCGATCGGGCTCTGGATTCGCACGATCGCGGCGGGCGTTCCGCTCGGGATCATCGCGCTCGTCCGGATGCGCCTCATAGGCATTCCGCCGGGGGTGATCGTGACGAATTACGTGCGAGCTCGCAAGGCCGGCCTGAACCTCAGCGTCGACCAGATGCAGTCGCACTATCTCGCCGGCGGCAACGTAGAGAACGTCACGCTCGCGATGATCGCCGCGCAGCGCGCGCAGATTCCGCTCGAGTGGCAACGCGCCGCCGCGATCGACCTCGCCGGCCGCAACGTGCTCGAGGCGCTGCAGACGTCGGTCAACCCGAAGGTCATCGAGACGCCGATCTTTCAGGGCGTGGCCCAGAACGGCATCCAGCTCAACGTCAAGGCGCGCATCACCGTGCGCAGCAACCTCGATCGGTACGTGGGCGGCGCCGGCGAGCCGACCATCATCGCGCGCGTCGGCGAGGGCGTCGTCTCAGCGGTCGGCGCGGCGATCGACCACAAGGAAGTGCTCGAGTATCCCGACCGCATCAGCAAGACGGTGCTGGCGAAGGGTCTCGACGCGGGCACGGCGTTCGAGATCGTCTCGATCGACATCGCCGACGTCGATGTCGGCAAGAACATCGGCGCCGAGCTGCAGACGAGTCAGGCCGAGGCCGACCGGCGCATCGCGCAGGCGAAGGCCGCGGAGCGGCAGTACGCGGCGCTGGCAGCGGAGCAAGAGCAGAAGGCGGAGACGCAGGCCATGCGCGCCAAGGTCGTCGAGGCTGAGGCGACCATCCCGCAGGCGATCGCGGCCGCGTTTCGCAGCGGCAACCTGGGCGTCATGGATTACTACCGCCTCCGCAACGTCCAGGCCGATACCGAGATGCGCTCGGCGATCGGAACCTCGACGGAAACCTCGAGCGACACGCAGGCGCCACCGATTACCGGACCGGGTAAGTAGCCAGCCGCCGTGCGTGACCTCGGAACGCTCGTCTGGGTCGTTCTCGTCTTCGTCGGCGTCGTGAGCAGCATGATTTCGACCATTCGCAAGCAGGCGCAAGCCCGGTCCCCGGGTCGCCCGCCGCCGCCCCGGGCGGCCGCGCCGCAGCCCATCCCGCCCCCGCCGGTCCCGCCCCCGAAGCCGCCGCCGGCGCGGCCGCAGCCCGTGCCGCCCCTCCATCCGGGCGAGGAGCCGCGCGCCAAGCGGGCGCCGCTCTTCGCGGGTAAAGGGCAGCTCGTTCGCGCCGTGATCGGAGCGGAGGTACTCGGCAAGCCCCGCGGGCTGCGCGACGAACACTTTGTTCGTTGACCGCCCAACGCTCCATCGATCTCCATGACCTTCCCGACCGCGTGCGGCTCTTCGGAGAGTACGACCGGAACCTCTCGGCGATAGAATCCTCGCTGGACGTCGCCGTCCACGCCGACGGCGATCGCCTGCTCCTGGCCGGCGACGACGCCGCCGTGGCGCGCGCCGAAACGGTCGTGCGGCGCGTCCTCGAGGCCGCCGTCGGCGGCGCGCACATAACGCCCGACGACGTGGCGCTCGCGCTCTCGGACGCGGCCGCGCCGTCGGCCCTTCCGCTGCCGGCGACGCTGCTGCGGACGCACCGCGGACGCGAGGTGCGCTCGCGCACGGCGGGCCAGCGGCGCTTCGTACGATCGATCGAAGAATCGACGCTCACGTTCGGGATCGGCCCCGCGGGCACGGGCAAGACGTACCTGGCGATCGTCATGGCGGTTCGCGCGCTCAAGCGGCGCGAGATCGCCCGCGTGATCCTTTCGCGCCCGGCCGTCGAGGCTGGAGAGCGGCTTGGCTTCCTTCCCGGCGATCTTCGGGAGAAGGTCGACCCGTATATGCGGCCGCTCTTCGACGCGCTTTCCGATCTGCTCGAGGACACGGTTGTGAATCGCTACATCGAGCGCGGAACGCTGGAGGTCGCACCGCTTGCGTACATGCGCGGCCGGACGCTCTCCGACGCGTTCGTCATCCTGGACGAGGCGCAGAACGCGACCGGCGATCAGCTCAAGATGTTTCTCACACGCCTCGGAAATGGGTCGAGGATGGTCGTGACCGGGGACATCACGCAGATCGATCTCCCCGGCGGCCAGCGCAGCGGCTTGCGCGCCGCCGCCGCGCGGCTGCGCGACATCGGCGACGTGGGCGTGGTGGAACTGGACGACAACGACATCGTCCGTCATCCGCTCGTGGCGAAGATCGTGCGTGCCTATGATCTACTACCGTAACGACGTGCGCGGCAGCGGCGTCGACGGCCGCGCGCTCGTCGCCACCGCCAAGCGTCTACTCGGCGCCGTCGGCGAGCCGGAATCCGCGCTCTCGCTCACGCTCGTCGGCGACGCCGCGATGCGTACGCTCAACCGCGAGTACCGCGGCAAGGACCGTGCGACGGACGTCCTGAGCTTCTCGCTCGACGGAGCCGCGAATCTTCCGGCTGAACGACTCTTGGGCGACGTCGTAATCTCCGTCGACACTGCGCGCAGGCAGGCGCAGGAATACGACGCGACGCTCCAGCGCGAGATCTATCGCCTCCTGATCCACGGCCTGCTGCATCTGATGGGCCACGATCACGCCGCGGCGCCCGAGCGCCGCGTTATGCAAAAAGAGGAGCGGCGTCTCGCGGATTCGATCGCGCTGCTGTGGCCGTACTGATGCACCCCGTCGAAGACCGCGGCAAGAAAGAGCCGCACTACCTCCCGATCGACCGGAGCCGGCTGCTTCGCTCGTTCCATCATGCCTTCGAGGGGATCATCTACGCGACGCGCACGCAGCCGAACATGCGCGTGCATTTCCTCATCGCCGCGCTGGTGCTGCTGGCGACGCTGATCCTGCGGCTCGACCGCTTCTACGTCGTGGCCACGGTCACGCTCGTCGCCCTCGTGTTGAGTCTGGAGCTGATGAACACCGCGATCGAGTCGATCGTCGACCTGCTCACAGTCACGCATCATCCCTTGGCCAAGACCGCCAAAGACGCGGCCGCCGGCGCCGTGCTAATCGCGGCCGTCGGCGCCGTGCTCGCGGCGTACCTGATCTTGTACCAGGGCATCATCAGCGGAGGGCAGCGCGTCTTCGAGGCCGTGCAGTCCGTGCCGGCCAACGTCGCGCTGATCGCGCTGGCGGTCGTCGCGATCGCGACGATCTTCGCGAAGGCGTGGCTGGGGCGCGGCTCGGCGCTGCAGGGGGGCGCCGTCTCCGGGCACGCGGCGCTGGCCTTCGCCGTGGCAACCATGCTGGCGTTCTTCTATCAGAAGCCGCTGGCCGCGATCCTCGCGTATTTCGTCGCCTTCTTGGTCGCCCAGAGCCGCGTGGAAGCGCGCATCCACCGGCCCTTCGAGGTCTTCTGGGGAGCCGTGCTGGGCACGCTGGTCGCCTTGGCGATCTACGTCCTTGTGCGCCCCCACGTTGTGCTATAATGGCGCTCACTTGAACACCGACCCCGTTCCAAGTAGCCCGGCGAGCCTGCCGTACCAGATCGTCGCGCTCGTCGTCCTGGTCATCCTGGCGGCGTTCTTCGCGGCCGCCGAGGCGGCGCTCGTTTCGATCTCGCGCCTGCGCGCGCGCGCCATCGCCGAGCGCAAGGTCCGCGGCTCCCAGAACCTGGTCCCCCTCGTCGACGACAAGAACCGCTACCTCACCTCGATCCTGGTGGGGAATACCGTCGTGCTGCTCGCGGGATCGTCGCTCGCGACGTATGCGGCGATCGAGCTCGGGCTGCCGCGCGCGGCGCTGCTCTCGACGATTGTGATGACCGTCGTCTTTTTGCTTTTCGGCGAGATCATCCCCAAGACGATCGCGACCGGCGACAGCGAGCGCTGGGCGCTGCGCCTGGCGCTGCCGACGTTCTACGTCTCCTTCGTGCTGGCGCCGATCGCGCGCACGTTCCAGGTGGTCACGGACATGCTCTTGCGCCTCTTCCGCATCAAGCACGGGCAGCACAGCTACGTGACGGAAGAGGACATCCGCGCGCTGGTGAACGTCGGCGCGGAGCAGCGGGTGATCGAGGAACAGGAACGCGAGCTGATCCATTCGGTGATGGAGTTCGGCGACACGATCGTGCGCGAGGTGATGAAGCCGCGGCCCACGATGGTCGCCGTCGCGATCGACGACTCGGCGCGGCGCGTGCTGGACGTCGTGATCGCCGAGGGTTACTCGAAGCTCCCCGTCTACCAGGAGTCCAAGGACGACATCGTCGGCGTGATTCACGATCGCGAGCTCCTGATCGCGCTCGCCAACGGCTCGCTCGCGCACACCAGCGTCCGGCTGCTGATGCGGCCCGCCGTCCACGTACCCGAGACGAAAAAGATAGCTGATCTGCTGCGCGAGATGCAGCGCGACAAGTTCTCGCTGGCGATCGTCGTCGACGAATACGGCGGCACGGCCGGCCTCGTCACGATGGAGGATCTGCTCGAGGAGATCGTGGGCGAGATTCGCGACGAGCATGACGCCGACGAGCAGGAGCCCATCTCGCTGATCTCCGACACGGAGGCCGTGGTCGAAGCCGGCGTCAACGTGGAGGACGTGAACGCGAGGCTCGGCACGGAGCTGCCCACGGAAGACTTCGAGACGATCGGCGGCTACACGGTCGGGCTCTTCGGGCGCCTTCCCAACGAGGGCGAGGAGGTCGACGCAAACGAGCACACGCGGCTGCGCGTCGATCGCAAACACGGCAGGCGCATCTTGACCGTTCGCATCTACACCAACGGCAGCATCCAGCGGCCGCAGGAATCCGAGGACTCTGACGCAGCCGCGCGCCTATAAGACGCGCGGCGTCATCTTGCGCGGCCGGCAGCTCGGTGAGGCCGACCGCATCCTGACGCTCTTCACGCGCGAACGCGGAAAACTCGACGCGGTGGCTAAAGGCGTGCGCCGCACGCGCAGCCACTTCGCCGGCCGCCTCGAGTTTGCCAACGAGTGCGACTTCGTCATGCACCGCGGCCGCACGCTCGACGTCGTCGTCTCGGCAGAGATCCTGCGCGCGCCGTGGGCGCAGCTGGTCGAGCCGGAGCGCTACGCCGTCGCCTCGGTCGTGGCGGAAACGATCGACGCGTTCTGCGAGCCCGACCTGGCCCTGCCCGACGTCTACGAGCTCCTCGTGGGGGCGATCGCGGCCGTCGCGGCGTCGTCTGCACCCCCGGAGCTGCTGCCGCGCTTCTCGCTGCGGCTGCTCGAGATGCTCGGCCTCGCGCCCCCGCTCGAGACCTGCGTGCAGTGCGGCTCGCCACTGGGCGGCGGCCCGGTATGGCTCGACGGCGCGGCCGGCGGGCTGCTCGACGCGGCCTGCCGCGAGCGCTGGCGGGATCTCCCCGAACTCCAAGCGGAAGACATTGCGAACTTCCGCGCCCTGGCCCGGCCCAAGGGCGGCCGGGCGGCCGCCGCGCGCGCGACGCCGTGTGTCGCCCGCGCCGTAGAGGAGCTGGTCGCGCACCACCTGGGGCGGCGCCCCAAGGCGTTGGCGGCATTGAGCGCCCTTCAGCGATGATCATGGCCCTGGATGTCGGGAGCAAGCGGATCGGCGTTGCGGTGGCCGATCCCGGCGGCACGTTCGCGCTGCCCGTCGCGACGATCGAGCGAACCAACCGGCGCGCCGACCTCGACGCGATCAAGAGCTACATCGACGCATACGGCGTCGACGAGCTCGTCGTCGGCGATCCGCTGACGCTCGCCGGCGAGCGCGGCATCGCCGCGAACGCGATGGAGCCGTTCGTCGAGAGTTTGCGAGAGATTTTTCAAGGAACGATCCACCGCGTCGACGAGCGCATGACGACGGCGCAAGCCAACAAGAGCCTCATCGCGGCGGACGTGCCCGGTCGCAAACGCCGGCAGGTCGTCGACCGCGTCGCGGCCGCGCTGATCCTCGAGACGTTCCTCGCGCGGCGCCGAAATGCCGCACAATGAGGTTCCTCCGCCGCATCGTTATCGCGGCGGCCGCGGGCGCGCTCGCGCTGCTCGCGCTCGCGGCCGCGCTCGGCTATGCGCTCTACGGCGACCGCTCGCATCCGGCGACCGCCCGGCAGATCATCGTCGCGCGCGGCTCGACCTTCGACGAGATCGCTCGCCGACTCGCCGAGGACGGAGTCATCAGCAACGTCTGGACGTTTCGAGTCCTGGCTCGTCTGCGCAAACAAGACGTCGCCGTACACGCCGGCGAGTATCGCTTCACGCCGCATCAGACACAGGATGCCGTGCTGCGTGCGCTGGTCAGTGGCGGCGCGCAGATCGCCGCCTGGGTCTCTATCCCCGAGGGTTTCACGGCGGCGCAGATCGCGAGTCGTCTCGAAGGAGCCGGCGTCGGCTCCGCGCCCGAGTTCTATCGCGAGTTCATGCACGACACGCTCGTCGTCGCCGGAACGCGAACGAAAAACCTCGAGGGCTTTCTGTTCCCGAGCACCTACCTGGTGCCGCTGGGAGCCGCGCCCTCGCAGGCGGCGGGCATGCTGACCGCTCAGTTCCTCAAAGAGCTCCCCGCGGACGCCGTGACGAGGGCGCGCGCCCTACGCGTCGGCGTGCCGCAGGCCGTCACGGTCGCATCCCTCGTGGAACGGGAGGCTAAGAGCGAGGAGGACCGTCCGAAGATCGCGCGGGTGATTTACAACCGGCTTAGATTGGGAATGCCCCTGCAGGTCGATGCCACAATTGAGTACGCGTTGCCCAAGCATAAGAGCGCACTTTCGTTTACGGACTTGAAAATCGACTCGCCTTACAACACCTACGCCCACGCGGGCCTCCCCCCGACGCCGATCGCCAACCCGGGGCTGCCCTCGCTGGAGGCCGCCCTTCATCCAGCGAAAGCCGACGATCTGTATTACGTCTATTGCGGAAACGGACGCCATGTGTTCGCCAAGACGCTGGCGGAGCACCAGGCCAATGTGGCCCGGTGCCTGCCCTAAGAGTGGCCGTAGGGTGGCGGAAGAAGGAGGCTCTGGAATGGAGCTGAGCGACGTGCTTCACGTTAAAACGAGCGACGGCGCGGCGTACGATTTCGAGGTCGTCGGAATCGTTGAAGATCCCGACGCCGCCGCCTCGTATGCCGTGCTCTGGCACGAGGGCACCGGTAACGGCGAGGGGCAGTTCATCGTTACGGATTCCGCAGGGAACATTCTGGAGGACGAGGAGCTCGCGCAGCACGTGCTCGACGAGTTCCTGGATTATGCAGAAGAGGAGAACGAATAATTCGCATTCTGTTTTTGTCCGCTAACGTCGGCGTCGGTCACGTATCGGCCGCGAACGCCGCGGGCGCCGCCTTGCGCTCTCTCGAGCCGTCCGCCCAAACGACGGTCGTTGATTCGTACGACTATGCGGCGCTGGTCGTGTCGCGGGTCGTGTCCGACGGGTATCTGCGAATGGTGAAGACGATTCCGCAGATGTACCGCTACATCTACGACCGCGCCGAACGCGCGACCGAGGTCGGCCGCTTTCGCACGTGGGCGCATCAATTCACCGCGGCCAATCTGCGCCCGTTGATGTTGCGCGAGCGGCCGCACGCCGTGGTCTGTACGCACGCGTTTCCTAGCGGCGCGATGGCGGCGTACAAGCACTCCTTCGCGGACGCGCCGCCGGTGGTCGCGATCGTCACGGACTTCGCGGTCCACGGCTTCTGGGTGCATCCGAACATCGACCGCTACGTCGTGGCCAACGAGACCCTGCGCGACGCGCTGAGCGCGCGCGGCGTCGCACCGGAACGGATTAGCGCGACGGGAATTCCCGTGCGGCCGCAGTTCGCGCGGAACTCCGAGTCCCGCGCGGTGCTGCGCGAGCGCCTCGACCTGCCCGCGGACCGCAGCGTAGTGCTGCTCATGGGCGGCGGCCTCGGGATCGCGCCCCTCGAGCGTATGCTGTCCGCGCTGAGCTCCGTGCGCGCACCCTTGGCGGCGGTCGTCGTCGCCGGTAGGAACTCGCGCATCGAACGCCGGCTCATGCGCGCCGCCGAAGGCGTGGCCTATCCGGTGCGCGCGCTGCGTTTCGTGGACAACGTCTACGACTACATGCACGCGGCGGACGTCCTCGTGACGAAGCCCGGCGGGCTCAGCACGGCGGAGGCGCTGGTCGCGCAGATCCCGACGGTCCTGTGCAAGCCGCTTCCGGGACAAGAGGAGCGCAACGCGCGCGTGCTCGTGGAGGCCGGAGCGGCGCTGCGCACCCGCCGCATCGAGGAGCTCCCCGCGGCGATCGACGCCGTGCTGTCGGACGCGACGCGGCGCGCGAGCCTCGTCGCCGCCGCTCGGCGGCTCGGCCGTCCGGATGCGGCCCGGGATGCGGCCGCGATGATCGCGCGGCTGGTGAAAGAGCGAAAGGAGATCGTCGCATGAACCTTCCTTCCTCACGCGTCTACGGCGGATGGCTCGCGCTCGTGCGCGTGCTCACCGGGCTCATCTGGCTCATCCACGGCATTCCGAAGTTCACCAACAGCGCGGCGTTCATGCCGCCGTCCGGCTTCATCCTGAGTTACGTGCAGGAAGGCATCGGCAAGACGGCCGGGCCGTACCACGACTTTCTCGTCGGCATCGTGCAGCCCAACATCGGGATCTTCGCCGAGCTCGTGCGGCTCGGCGAGGTGTGCGTCGGAATATCGCTCGTGCTCGGCCTGTTCACGCGGCTCGGCGGTTTCTTCGGAATCGTGCTCCCGCTGGATTACATGGCGGCGCGCGGCGCGCTGACGACGTTCACCGACTGGTCGACCGTCGACGCCTGCATGGCGTTGCTCTCCGCGATCAGCCTCGTGCTTCCGACCGGCCGCGTCGCCGGCCTGGACGCGTTCTTCACACGCCGGCGCGCCAAGACCGCGCTGATTCCGGAGGTGGTACCCGAGCGCCCGCTGGACCGCCCGACGGCGCCGCCGTAGACGTGGCGCTAGGTTCCATGGCGGGAAGCGTGGTATAGTTTGGACCGCTTCGGGGAGAGATGGCCGAGCGGCTGAAGGCGGCGGTTTGCTAAACCGTTATACGGTGTAAAGTCGTATCGAGGGTTCGAATCCCTCTCTCTCCGAAGGAGTCCTGAGCGAAGTCGAAGGCAGAGAAAGGTGAGCGGTCGTAGCTCAATTGGATAGAGCAACAGGCTACGAACTTGTAGGCTGGGGGTTCGAGTCCCTCCGACCGCGATTTCCTCACCTCTGCGCTATCGCCGCTTTCTTGAGCGCGGCCATTCTCGCCGCGTGCGCGTCCGCCGCGCCGCCCTCAGCGGGCCCGGCTGCACCCGGCGCTGCGCTCACGGCGGATGCGACGAAGGCGTACCAGCCGCTGGCCGTGGGCGACTACTGGAAGTTCATCTGCGGCAACAGCTTTACCATCCAGGATCGCGTCACCGGTTCCCGCCAGCTGCGCGGGCGCCTCGTGTATGCGCTCTCGCTGCAGATACCTAACTCGCCGAAGAAGTCGGTTTACGTAGTGCAGCTGCTAGGCAACGACCCCAAGGGAAATACGTGGATCTACGGCTACCTGATCCACGGCAAGGTCGTCTCAGTTAAACCGACGGAGATCGTGGCCGCGAAGCCCGTACTCAACAAGCACTACGACTATCCCAACGCCAACCACGCGAAAATCAGCCGCGTCTTCGTGGGCTTCGAGTACACCAACAAGACCCCGCTCGGCGTCTTCTGGGTGGCGCCGTACTTCGAGAGCGGCGGGACGCACAACTACGGCTACTCGCTCGGCCGGGGCGTGATGGAAGAAGACCACGGCCCGCACTTTAAATACGACTGTCTGATCGAGAAGTTCGTACTGCGCTAAAGCGCGTCGCTGCCGCTAGCCGCGCAAGGGCTGCAGGAACAACCGGCCGCGCGGGTAGTCGAAGACGACGGTAAAGTGGCGCAGGAAGTCGAGCCCCACGAGGATCCTGCGCCCGTTGATGAGATCCGTGTCCAGCTTGCACGCCATCTCGCCGTAATAGGTAATGGGTCCGATCTGCAGCGTGTCGACGTTGCCACACTCGACGCTGCCCATGCCGGCGCGGACGCCGATGCTGCGCGCCATCCGGAGGTGATACTTGTAGAGGATGTCCGGGCCGAAGACGATGGCGCCCGGATCCCCTGTGTCGAGCATCGCCTTCACGGCGATGTTGCGGTTGAGGGTCATCGGGATCGTCGGGATCCATCCCGACGTGTCGGTGAGGATCCCCAGGCCGTTTGGATCGCCCTGCTGCGTGGCCGGATCCGCGATGATCATCGTCTGCGCCTGAAAGTCGACGGTGACGAGCGCGCCGGCGAAGACGTCGTAGCCGAGGAGGCCATCGTAATTCTGTCGGTCGAGCCCGCGATAGTCGCGCGCGTTGAAGTCGGTCGCCTCGACGACGACGTTCGAGAGCACGTTGCCGCCGATCTCGATCGTGTCGGCGCGGCGCGTGTCGGACGGCTCGGCGCCGTAGAGCCCGGCCGCCGTGCCGCTCACGTTGAGCTTCGTCAGCTTGGCACGATCCGCAAACGTGCGGTTCAGAAAGATCGCATTCGCGCCGGTGTCGAGGATGAAGCGGCCCTTGACGCCGTTGACCTTTGCGTCGACGAGCACCCGCTGCGGCGTCACGGTGATCGGAAACGGCTTGGGATTCGCGAAGGCCCAGCTCGCGCGCGCCGGCGGGGGATGTAGATCCGCCTCCGTGACCGCGACGTTCGGCTCGATCCGCGTGTAGGTATACTCGTCGCGGGCGTCCTCACCGATGCGAAACGACCCGATCATCTTTTTGCCGGCCACGTCGGTGTACGTCAAGATGCGGACCGTCGTCTCCTCGTCGCCGCCGGGATCGATCACCGCGCGCACGTACGCGCCCGAATCGGGATCGATGTCGACCTCGATGGCATCGGCGTGCGGAACGTCGAGGCGCACGCTCTGGAGCGGCTTGCCGTCGACGCTCACCGCGCCACCCATCACGCCCTGGAGTGTAGTAGTGCCCTCGTTGAACAGTACCGCGTAGCTCAACCGGAACTTCGCGAGGTCGCCGTAGAGCGGCGTCGTGAAGCCGTTCTGGTTGGTGCTCCAGAACACGCTGCCGGTAAAGCCGGTGTCCTCGACGGCATCGGCGCGCTTGGGAAAGACGTAATGGTTGCGATAGACGATGCCGGCGCGATACTCCGTCGCGCGTTGCGTGACCGCGCCGCCGGCGTCGACGCGTTCGCGCGCGAGGCGCAGCGTACGAAACGATCCCTCGCTAAACTGCCATCCCACGAACGCGCGGTGCTTGGCGAGGAGCACCTCGACCGCATCGTTGGGCGCCGCGGGGGCGCACAGCGGCGCGCCGAGGCCCACACAGGCCAGAAGCACGGCACGGCAAAACCCGCGCTGCGACATGTACCGCCGTAGCTTCCCCGCGCCGTGGCCGCAACCATCGCAGCGCTTGTGGCTGGCCGCGGGTCCTGATATACTGCGGTGTCGAAGCCGCGTAAAGTTAGCCGCGGCTCGGTAGCTCAGTGGTAGAGCAGGGGACTCATAAGCCCTTGGTCGTAGGTTCAAGTCCTACCCGAGCCAAAACGCAAAGGGTTAAGGTGTCATTTCATGTCGACGATTCCGTGCGATTTCTGCCCCCACCCCGTCGATCGGGGACAGATGGAGGAGATCGAGATCTCGCACTACGTGCCGGATAGCTCCGGCGAAGACCTCGCATACGCGAGGACCTATTTCTTTGGGCATCCCGACTGCGTGCGCAAATTCTACCGCACGCTCGTGGATCACAAGCTGGATCTCTTCAAGCACATTCCGAGCGCGGGAGCGCCGCCTGACGCGGCTCGTTGAACCGCCACCGCGTGCGCCCGTAGCGTAGCTGGATAACGCACAGCCCTCCGAAGGCTGGGATCGGGGGTTCGAATCCCTCCGGGCGCGATTTCCTTTATCGTCGCAGCACAGTCGCTCGTCGCAGGTATTGATCGGCGACCGAATAGTACACGCGGATGAGATCGCCTTCGTAGAGCGCCGAGGCCGCGAACGCGATGTCTGTGTCGTCTCCCTTCGGTGCCGGCGGAACGATGAGCGGCTCGGCGCACCGCTCGAGCACGCGCGCGAAATTGGCATCGAAGTGGGCCCATCCGATGCGCCACTTCGCGTCGCGCGTGGCGCCGTTGTAAAACATCACCGGCGTCCCGTCCACGCTCACCGCCGGGCCGGTGCTCAGATGCCACGAGTCCCAGCTCGCCGGTCTCCGCTCGAAGGGCGGCGCGCCGACGCGCCACGGCCCGTCCACGCGCTCCGACGTGGCGAGGCCGATGCACGAAGCGCCCTCTTTTGCATATTCGAAGAACAGTCGCCACGTCTTGTCGCCGGTCTGCGCGATTTCGGCCTCTTTCGGGTTCAGTAGGCCCGGGCTCGACTGCAAGGCGACGCCCCGCTTGACGAGATGCGACGCGTCTGGTCCGGACGCAAGCATCAGGCAGCCGCTGCGCTTCGTCTGGTTCCAGCCGGTGTAATACGCGTAGGTCGCGCCCGACGCGATCGCAACCGTCGGGTCCTCACAGCCGTCGCGGTCCTCCGGCTCCGGTCCGGGGGCGATGACCGGCGCGTCGTCCATGTGGAAGACGAGCCCATCACGCGACCGCCCGTGATAGATGCAGGCGATCTTCTCCGCGGGGTCGTCCGAAAACGGAACGGCACGAAGCATCACCTCGAAGCCGCCGACCGCGCGCCAGACGAACGGGCTCAACTGATAAAACGACGCGAGCGGTTCCCCGGCATGCACGTGTACCGTCTCGACCGCAATCACTTCGAATCGCAGCGGTTCGCCCATAGTGGCCACGAAGGTTTCGGACGCCCTGCCAAGGTAGCCTCCCCGTCATGGCAGACGAAAAAGCAGTATCGTTTGCGGCCGACATCCGGCCGCTGTTTCGCGACGTAGACCTCGAGCATATGAAGGGCCTCGGCGTGCCGCTCGACGATTACGCGTACATGTCACAGCGCGCAAACGCCGACAACGTCCTGAAGTTCTTGAACGGCGACGCGCAGCCGCAGATGCCGCCCAACGGCCCGTATTGGTCGGTGGAGCAGCTCGCGTTGTTCTCCAAGTGGATGGACGCAGGCTGCCCACCGTAGACGACGAAGCCCAACTGCGCCGCGCGCTCGAACTCGCCGAAGCGGCCGCGGCCGCCGGCGACGTTCCGATCGGCGCGGTACTGGTCTGCGGCGACCTGCGACTGGAAGCCAAGAACGAAAAAGAGGCGCGGCGCGATCCCACGGCGCACGCCGAGATGTTGCTCCTGCGCGAGGCCGCGCGGCGACTCGACGCGTGGCGCCTGTCGGGGGCAACGATGTACGTCACCAAGGAGCCCTGCGTGATGTGCGCGGGTGCACTGATCGCCGCGCGCATCAAGCGGCTCGCCTACGGAGCCCGCGATCCCAAGGGCGGCGCCGACGGCGGCGCCTTCGACATCCTGCGCTCGCCGCGCACGAATCATCGCCTCGAAGTCACCGCCGGCGTCCTCGAGACCGAGGCCACCGAGCAGTTGCAGCGATTCTTCCAATCCCGTCGCACTCGCTCGACAGAAAAAGAAATCCCGCCCAAGTCCTAAAAGAGTACCGGCGGAGAGGTGGTCGAGTGGTTGAAGGCACCCGCCTCGAAAGCGGGCGAACGTTAATAGCGTTCCGTGAGTTCGAATCTCACCCTCTCCGCCACTACCGGTCTCGGCCTGCCTCCCTGTGTCGGAGGTTATGCGGCGCGGGGTAGGTGGACCGTAAAGCGGGAGCCGCCCGGGCTCGTATCGAGTGAGATCGTGCCGTTGGCGCGCTCGACGGCGCGCTTGACGATCGCCAGGCCGAGTCCTGAGCCGGACACGTCGCGCTGCGTTCCGCGATAAAAGCGATCGAACACGCGAGCCGCGTCGGTCGATGGTATTCCCGGACCCTGATCGGCGACCTCGATGACCGCCTGCGTGTCCTCGCCGCGCACGCGCACCGCGATCTCGCCGACGCCATACTTCACCGCGTTGTCGGCGAGGTTCGTCACGACGTAGCCGAATTCGGTCGGATCAATGAGCGCCAGTATGCCGGATTGCGTGGAGATGACGAAGTGCCGGTCCGGATGTGCGTCCGCGATCGGCGTCACGAGATCCGCGACGAGCGTTCCGACGTCGATCGGCACGGCGCACGCGATCGCCTCGGGGCTCTCCCAGCGCTCGAGCAGAATCAGCTTGTCGATTAGCGAGCCCATGATGCGGCTCTGGTCGTTCATCGTGTCGAGGATGCGCTCGCGATCGGGTCCGCTCTCGATGCCGCCGCGGCGGAGGATCGCGATGAATCCCTGAACTACCGTCAGCGGCGTGCGCAGCTGATGCCCGGCGTCGGCGATGAACTGCCGCATCGACGCGTTCGCGCGATCGCGGGCGGCGAAGGCGCGCTGCAGCTGATCGATGGCGCCGTTATATGCCGCCGCGAGCTGCCCCAGCTCGTGGCCCTCGTCGGCGGCGATCGTATGCGGCGTCAGATCGCCCGACGCGAAGCGCTGTAGCGCCGCGGTGACGTCGTCCAGCGGCCGCAGCGCCTGTCGCGTGAGAACGCGGGCGATCAGGAAACCGCACGCGACGGCGATGCCCAGAGCGAGCAGCAGGGGAACCAGGAACGAGCGCACCGTCGAGACCAGCACGCCGTCGTTGCTGCGCACGACGACGTACAGGTCGCCGGCCCGCGCGAACAGCGGCTGCAAGCCAAACGCGGTGGCCATCCCCAGGATCACCCGCGCCAGCGGGCCATTCGGACGCGCGTCGCCCGAGGGGTCGCCGCGCCTGCGCACCGTGACCGTGGGCTGCGCGTCGCTGCGATGCGCGCGGTACACGGTCACGCGCGTGTTCGCATCGAGGAACACGATCTCGCTGCCCGCGCCGAGCAGCAGCGACGCGGCGAACGCGCCGCCCGCTCGCGCATTGGGAAGCGACGTGCGCGACAGCGCGGCCTGGAGCTGCGTGAGCGTGCCGCTGAGCTCGTTCTGTATCGTGCGAATGTAAACGCCGAAGCCGAGCAGGGCGCCCGCCACGAGGACCGCGGCGAGCACGAGCGAGATCTCGACCGCCGCGAGCGACTGCAGGCGGCGCGCCAGACGGGTCCTCACGACGGGGTCGCTCGCAGGGAATATCCGGCGCCGCGCAGCGTCTGGATCAGCTTGACGGGCTCGCCGCTATCGATCTTGGCGCGCAGAAAGGAGACGTATGTCTCGACCGTGTTCGGCACGACGTCGCGATCGACGCCCCACACCAGATCCAGCAACTCCGAGCGCGTCAGCACCTGTTCGGCGTGTTCGGCAAACACGCGCAGCAAGTCGAACTCGCGGGCCGAGAGCTCGATGCGCCGGTTGCCGCGATGCACGGTGCGGCTGGGCGTGTCGATGCTGAGGTCGGCGTACTCCAGCGTCTCCCGTCCTTCGATTCTCGGGCGCCGCAGGAGCGTGCGCAGCCGCGCGACGAGCTCCTCGAAATCGAACGGCTTTCCGACGTAGTCATCGGCGCCGGCGGTGAGGCCGGCGACCTTCTCGGCGATCTCGGTCCGCGCCGTCAGCATGACGACCGGCGCCGTCGTCAGCCGCCGGATCTCGGGAAGCAGCGTGAAGCCGTCGGGTCCCGGTAGCATCACGTCGAGGACGAGCACGTCAGGGGCCCAAGATTCCAGCAGGGGCAATGCCGCCAGGCCCTCGCTGACGCTTCGGACCTCGAAGCCGGCTCGCTCGAGTCCGTACTCGAGGAGTTCTCGCAAACCGCGCTCGTCGTCGACGACGAGGACGCGGGGCCGCTCGCCCGCCAAGCTCATTCTCAGATTCACTCCAGGACTCGGAACCGGCGCTTTCGGTACAATCTTTCCAACCCATGAAGCGAAGCGACGGCCTCCTGCGATTGTTCTGTGCGGCTTGCGCAATCCTAGCCGCGGTCGGTTGCGGGCGCCGCCAAGATGCCAGGCCGGTCCGGCCGCCATACGTCCAGACGAGCATCGCGAGCTACGGCACGATCCAACCGGCGCAGCGTCTCGCCGGCATCATCGCGCCGTTCCAAAACGTGGCCATTCAGAGCGCGCTCTCCGAGCCCGCCAACGCGGTCTACGTGCGCGAGGGCGACTCGGTGCGCGCCGGACAGATCCTGGCGCAGCTCGACACGTCCGACCTGCAGGCGCAGATGCAGTCGGATCTCGCGACCGCCAGCAGCAATCACGCGAACACGACGCACACAGTTTTTCAAGGTTCGCTCTCGATCGCGCAGGGCCAGGATACGCTGCGAACCGACGAGGCCGCGGTCCGTCAGGCGCAGCAGACGCTTTCCAACGATCAGACGAATCTGGCTCGGGATCAAAATCTGCTCTCGCAGGGCTACATCTCGCAGCAAGCGGTTGACGCTCAGTCGACGCTCGTTCGCAACGATCAACAGGCGCTCAACTCGGCCAACGCCAACCTCGCGTCGGCGCGCTCCACCGTGCAGGCTAACGGTTCGCTCTCCGGCGAGGGTCTCCAAGCCGCGGCCGTGCGCCAGTCGCAGGCGCAGGAAGACGTCGCGCTCGCGCAGGCGCAGCAGGTCCGCGTGCAGATCGGCAAGGCCACGCTCGTTTCGCCCATCGACGGCGTCGTCGTGAACCGCAACCTCAACCCGGGCGAGTATCCCGGATCGCGCGAGCTGTTCACGCTGCAGCAGATCAACCCGATCTACGCGGTGCTGCACGCCTCGAGCGAACAAGTCGCGCGCATCGTCAACGGCGTGTACGCGACGGTAACGGCGCCCGACGTCGCCGGCGCGCGACGCTTCAGCGGCCGGGTCGCCGGCGTGCTCAACGAGATCAACCCGGGGTCGACCGATTTTCAGGTCAAGGTTCAGCTCGCCAACCCGCTCCGGCAGCTTCGGCCGGGCATGGTCGTCCAGGGGACGATCGCGACGACGCCGATCCGCGGCCTCCGCGTGCCGGCCACGGCCTTCACCGATGACAACCACGACGCGCTGATGACGGTGCAGGCGGACGACAGCGTCAAGACCATGCAGGTTGCCGAGGTCGGCACCGACGGCACGACGTCGGTCGTGACCGGCGTGCCGGCGGGCACGCGCGTCGTGACCAACGGCCAATCCAGCGTCGGCGACGGCGAGAAGGTCTCGTTCCAGCCGTGAAGTTCAGCCTCACCCGGCTGTTCATCCGGCGCCCTACGCTGGTCTTCGTCATCATCGCGCTGATGACGTTCGCCGGCGTCCTCGCTACCGCGACCATCGTCAAGGAGCTCTACCCCGATGTCAGCCAACCGACGGTGACCGTCTCCGTCGGGTACAGCGGCGCTTCGGTCACGGAGATGCGGGACAATATCGTTGCGCCGATCGAGCAGAACCTGGCCGGCACGCCCGACCTGCAGACGCTCAACGCGGTCGTCCAGCAAGGTCAGGCGCAGATCACCGCGATCTTCAATGTCACGTCGGACACCGCGACGGACCTCGCGCTCACGAACAAAGCGATTCAGGCCGCCGAGAAGTATCTGCCGACCAACATCAGCCCGCCCACCGTCAACCTGCGCGATCCGACCCAATCCGTCGTCGTCACCCTAGCGCTGTATTCCAAGAAGCTCTCGCTGGCGCGCCTGGCGCTCTATGCCACCAACGTGATCGCGCCGCAGATGGAACAAGTTCCGGATATCTCGTTCGTCAACGTCGGCGGCGTCGTCACGCCGGCGTACGAGGTCGTCGTCGATCCGGTCCGGCTCGCCGCCGCCAACCTCACCCTCAACGACGTCATCAACACGCTGCAAACCGGCAACCAGCGCGTCCCCGGCGGCTTCGCCTACGAGCCGAACCGGCAGACGACGATCGACATTCGCGGCGACATTCAGGACCTCGACACGGTGCGCAACCTCGCGATCGTCCAGTCGGGTGCCGGCCCGCCGGCGACCGGAGCAAGCCAGAGCTCGACGGGCGCGCAGGTCGAGAACTACCGCGGCGGCGTCGGGGCGCTCCCCGGCGTCGTGAACCCCTGGACCGCGACGAACGCGGTCGTTCGCATCGGCGACGTCGCCTCGGTGTCCGAGGGCTACGAGCCGCGCCTGCAATACGCCCACATCAGCGGACAAACCGGCCTCTTCATGCAGGTGCAGAAGGCCGCGACCGGGAGCGAGGTCGACGCCTCGAACAACATCCTGCGCGCCCTGCCGAACATCGAGCGGCAGTTCCCCGAGATCTCATTCCGGGTGATCAACGTCCAGTCGAGGTTCACCGGCCAGCAGATCGCGCTCGTCACGCGCACGCTGCTGCAGGCAATCCTGCTCACCGGCATCGCCATGATATTCTTCCTGCGGTCCTGGCGCAGCGCCGTCGTCGTCTGCATCTCGATTCCGACGTCGCTCGCGATCGCGATCACCGCCATGAAGCTGATGCACCTGACGATCGACACGATCTCGCTGCTGGGCATGTCGCTGGTGATCGGGATCCTGGTCGACGACTCGACGGTCGTCTTGGAGAACATCGAGCGCCACTACACCGAGCTCAAAGCCGACCGCGAGGAGGCCGCCGTCCGCGGCCGCGAGGAGATCGGCGCGGCCGCCGTGGTGATCACGCTGGTCGACGTCGTCGTGTTCTTCCCGATCGCGTTCATTCAGGGCCAGGTGGGACGGCAGATCGCGGAGTTCGCGATCGTCGTCGTGATCTCAACGCTGACTTCGCTGTTCGTGTCGTTCACGATCACGCCGACCCTGGCCGGCCTCTGGGCGCTGCGCTCGAAGTGGAAGCCGTGGCCCGTCGTGGAGTGGTTCGGGCGGCGCTTCGACGACACGCGCTCGTGGTACACGCAGCGCGCACTCCCCTGGTGCCTGGCCCACGGCCGGCTGGTCGCGCTGTTCTGCGCGGGCACGTTCGCGCTGGCGCTGGGGATGGTCGGGATCGGCGCGGTCGGCGAAGAGTTCATCCCGCAGGTGGACCGCGGCGAGATGTTCGTGCAACTCATCTATCCAATCGGCACGCCGATCCAGACGGTCGAGAAAGGCGCGTTCGCGCTCGAGCGCAAGATCCTCGGCACGCCCGACATCTTCGCCAACACCGCGGTGGCCGGCGCGTACGCAGCGTCGTTCGGCGGCTTCGTGGCGCAGAGCAACGTGGGCCAGATCCACGTCTGGCTCAAGGACGATCGCGCGCACCCGACGAGCTACTGGGTCGATCAGTTCCGGCGCGTCGTCGACCGAAATCTTCCGGCCGGCGTGCAGGCCGTCGTCGTGCCCGCCACGTCGACGCAGGGCGGCAACGCGCAGCCGATCGACTTCCTCGTCACCGACGTGACCGGCGGCGACCCGACGCCATACGCCCAGCAGGTCTATCAACTGCTGCAGCGCGTCCCGGGCGCGACGAGTGTCAACAGCACCGGCACGCAGCTCGCGCCGGAGATCTCCATCCAGTTCGACCGCAACAGGGCGCAGGCGCTGGGCGTGGACCTCGGGCAGGCCGCGCAGGCCGCCGGCGCGGCGTTCGGCGGGAACCAGGCGACGCAGTTCGAGACAAAGTCGGGCCTCGAGCAGGTTCAGGTGATCTATCCCCAGTCGTACCAGACGAGCCTCGACGTGCTGAAGTCGGTGGCGGTGCGCTCCTCGTCCGGCAACATCGTCTATCTCAGCGACATCGCGCGCTTCGTCTCCACGCCGACGTCGCCGCTGATCACGCGCAGCGACCGCACCAACGTCATCCACGTCGACGCAAACTACGCCGGCAACTCCTCGCTCTCGGCAGTCGAGCGCGGCCTGCTCAAGCGCCTGCCCTCGCTGCACCTCCCGCCCAACATCGTCGTGCGGCCGGCGCCGCTGGGCCAGCAGGACTTCATGCATCAGACGCTGGTCGGCATGGGCCTCTCGATGATCGTGTCGGTGATCCTCGTCTACCTGCTGATGGTCGCGCTCTACAACAGCTACGTGTCGCCGTTCATCATCATCTTCTCGGTGCCGGTTGCGGCAATCGGCGCGATCGGCGCGCTCTGGCTGACGCACCGCACGCTCAACCTCTTCTCGCTGATCGGGACGATCCTCCTGATCGGAATCGCGACCAAGAACGGGATCCTGCTGGTCGACTACGCCAACACGCTGCGCAACCGCGGGCTGGACAAGCTCTCGGCGATCATGCAGAGCGCGCACACGCGATTTCGGCCGATCATCATGACCAGCTTCTCCGTGATGGCCGGCAACCTGGCGCTCGCGCTCGCGCTCGATCCGGGCTCCGCGTCGCGCTCGAGCCTCGGCATCGTCGTCATCGGCGGCGTGTTCAGCTCGCTCGTGCTGACGCTCGCGCTGATTCCCAACGTCTACATGTGGCTCGCGCCGCGCGACGAGGCCGCTAGGGAGTGGGCGTCGCCTCCGGCGTGGGAGTTCCCGCCAGCCGGGGGTCAGGAGCCTGTGCCGGGAACGCGATATCGCTGAACGTCACGTCGGCGATCACTTTGAATGTCATAAACAGCGCATGCTGAGTCGCGGTGAAGCGCCCGTGCACGACGACCCAGTGACCCTCGATCACCGCGTAATCCAGCTCGATGATCTCGTCTCCGCCCACGACGCGCATCTCGATCTTGGAGGGTAGGCGCGTCGCGCCGTCCTCGACGATCTCGGATGGGTAGAAGCCCTGCTGGACGCGCGGCGTCGGATCGATCAGCAGATGCAGGGCCGCGTCCGTCGAGTCGGGCGCGTAGCGTGCCGCCCAATAGCTGTTGTACGGCACGACGACCGTCACGTTCGGATCGGGCTGGGGCAGCGCCAGGAACAGCGGCGCGCCGCGCTGCAGCGTGATGTCGACGCGCTTGAGGTTCGCGAAGTAGCTGAACTGGAACGCCGACAGCGGATCGAAATACGCGACGACCGGGAACGCCTGGCCCGTACGGGAGCCTCCATTCGGCAGGTCCTGCATGACGGCGGAGTCGTCGGCCACCCGCACCGCGATGGACCGGTTGATGTCCTGCGTCCGTCCCAGGGTCGGCGCGGAGACGTGCGTGCGCTCGACATAGGTCATGTAGACCGGCGGATTGGCGTTGTAGTACGCGCTGGTGCGGTTGATCAGAATCGCAAAGGCGAGATCCGGCGTCATCATCGCGGCGGTCAGTGTCGAGCCTTTGGAGACACGACACTAGCTTCGCCGCAGGGAACGAAAGTACCGGTGCGTTAACTTCGCAGCGATGGCGTTAGAGATCGACGAAAGTCTTACCGAGCGCGTCGTGGAGCTGCGGCGGGCGATACACCGGCGGCCGGAGCTCGGCTTCGAAGAACACACCACGGCCGCGCTGGTCGAGCGAGAGCTTGATTCTCTGCAGATCCGTCACCGCCGCGTGGCGCAGACCGGCGTGATCGGGTACCTCGAGGGCGACGCGCCCGGCAAGGCCATCGCGTTGCGAGCCGACATGGACGCGTTGCCGATCGCCGAGCGCACCGGCCTGCCGTTTGCGTCGGAGATCGATGGGAAGATGCACGCGTGCGGTCACGACGCGCACACGGCGATGCTGCTCGGCGCTGCCCGCGTCCTCGCGGCGATGCCGTCGACGCTGCGCGGCACCGTCGTGCTGCTCTTCCAACCGGCGGAAGAAGGGCCCGGCGGAGCCCTGCCGATGCTCGAAGAGGGCGCGCTCGACTCGCCGCCGGTCGATGCGATCGCGATGCTGCACGTCGACACGCGCCTGGACGTCGGAACGATCGGCGTCGCGCCCGGACCGGTGAACGCAGCGACTGACGAGCTTTACATCACGGTGCGCGGGCGCGGCGGCCACGGGGGCTATCCGCACACGGCCGTCGATGCGCTGCCCGCGGCGGCGGCGATCGTGCTCGCCTTGCAGAACGTCGTCGCGCGCGAGACCGACCCGCTGGCGAGCGCTGTCGTAACCATCGGGACGATCGCCGGCGGTTATCGCAGCAACGTGATCGCGGATGAAGTCTCGCTGAGCGGCACGCTGCGCTCGCACGACGCGGCGGTGCGCGAGGCGCTCATCGAAAAGGTGCGGCGCATCGTGGTAGGCATCGCCGCTGCGTATAACGTCGAGAGCGAGGTGCGCATCGTCCGGGGATATCCGGCGGTGGTCAACGACGCGGCGCTCGCCGAGAGATTCACCCGCTACGTCGCCACGCGCAGCGCGCTGCGCGTGGAGGCGACGGAGGCGACGATGGGCGGGGAGGACTTCGCGTACTTCGCGCAGCGCGTCCCGGCGCTCTTGATCCGGCTCGGCGTGCGCAGCGAATCGGCCGGCGCCATCCATCCCGGGCACAGCGCGCTGTTTCGCATCGACGAGGCGGCGCTGCCGGTGGGCGTCGAGACGCTCGTGCTCTTTGCGCTCTTCGCGCAGGAGTCTCACCGCCTTAACTCGGATTAAGACGGGCGATATGGCTATCGCCGACGACGTATTTGCGCCAGGTCTTCCCACGCATGCCTCGAGCCTCGACGTCGACTGCTCCGCGGAGGACGCGTTCGCGCTGCTCTGCGCCGTTGAGAAGTGGCCGGTGTGGCTATCCTTCCTGCGCAGCGCGCGCCGCGTAAGCGCGGAACCGCTGGACGCCGGCAGCGAAGTGGTGATCCGCTCGGGGCTGCCGGGGAACGAAGAGGAGCTCTACGAAGTCGACGACCTCATCGCCAACTACCGCCTCTCGCTGGTCGGCGCGTATTCCGTGCGCAGGCGGATCGATTTCCGGATCGAGCGGCGGACGTCGTGCACCCGGATTCACGTGCGGCTCGCCTATCCGGCGTACCACGGGCGGCTCGGGCTACTGTTCGACCGCTGGCAGCGCGGGCGCCGGCTCGCCAGTGCCCTCGACGATTCCCTGATTCATTTCAAGGGTCTGGTCGAGTACCGGCGCGACGCACCGGTTTTGGCGGATTTCTAGTCGCCGAGCGCGCTCTAGCAGTCATTGACCGAGAGTGCTAAGGGGGCTATACTCTGACCATGCCGCTCTATGACTATGCCTGCACGCGCTGCGGCCGGATTCACGAGGTGCGGCACGGCTTCGACGAGACCCATGCCGCGCCGTGCGCGAGCTGCGGCGCCCCGCTGCGCAGAGTCTTTAACGCCGCCCCGGTGCTCTTCAAGGGCTCGGGATTCTACGTAACGGACTCGCGGAGTACCGGCGCCGGCAGCAAGCCCGAAAAGGCCGAAAAGCCCGAGAAGCCCGAGAAGCCCGAGAAGGGCGAAAAGCCGGCGGCGGCCGAGAAGAGCGACAAGCCCGCCACGGCGGCCTCCGAACCAGCGGCCTAGCCCCCGCGCAGGCGGTTCAGCGCCGCCACGAACCCCGGGAAGCTCACATCCAGGCTGGCATCGCTGTCGATTGCCAGCGGGCCCGCCGCGCAGGCCAGCACCGCCGCCGCCATCGCTATGCGGTGATCGTCGCGCGTCGCGACCAGGGTACCGCGTTGCGCCGGCCTGCCCCCAGTGATCGCGAGTCCATGCCGCTCGCAAACGGCGCGGATGCCGACGGCATCGAGCAGCCGCTGTATGGCCGCGAGGCGGTCCGACTCCTTGGTGCGCAGGTCGGCGACGCCGTCGATTGTCGTCGTGCCCGAGGCGAACGCCGCGGCGACCGCCAGGAGCGGAATCTCGTCGATGGCGCGCAGTGCGATCTCCGGCCCGATCCGCGCCGCGCCCAGAGCGCGGTACTGCACGGCCAGGTCCGCGATCGGCTCGCCGCATTGCATGCGTTCGTTGCGCAGCTCGATGCTCGCGCCCATCGTGCGCAGCGCATCGAGGAGGCCCATGCGCGTCGGATTGACGCCCACGTCGCCGATGAGGATCGCGCTGCCCGGCGTGATCGCGGCGGCCGTGATGAAGAACGCGGCGGCCGAGATGTCGCCCACCACCTCAACGGCGCGGCTCGCGAGCGCCGTCCCGTTCAGTTCCACGGTCCGGGCATTCCACTCGATCTCCGCCCCGAGATAGCGCAGGAGCCGCTCCGTGTGGTCGCGCGAGCCGCGGTCCCCGTCGATCCGCACCGTGACGCCGGCAAACAGTCCCGCAAACAGCAGCGCGGACTTGACCTGCGCGGAGGGCGCCAGGAGGATGAACCGGCGCGTCTCGACTGCCGGGGTGCCGGACAACTCGAGTGGGAGGCGGCCGTCGGACGTCCGGATCTTCGCACCAAAGGCGCGCAGCTGCGCGGCGACTGGCTCCATCGGGCGGCGGCGCAGCGACGCATCGCCGTCGAATCCGGCGGCCACGTTCGCGCCGCTGCAGGCGCCGAGGAGCATCCTGACGGTCGAACCGGAGTTCATGCAATCGAGCGTGCCGTCCGGCGACTGCCACGGCCCGGGGTGCACGACGACGTCGTCGCCGTCTCCCTCGATGCGGGTTCCGAGCGCGATAAGCGCTTGACGCGTGGCGTGGACGTCGCGGCCCGGGTTGAGATGCGAGATGCGCAATGGGTCGGCGCACCGGGCGCCCACGATCAATGCCCGGTGCGAAATCGACTTGTCGCCGGGGACGCCGACGTTGCCGCGCAGCGGACCGGGATGAAAGGTCGCGACCTTGCCGGGCATGAGCGGATTAGCTTTTCGACAAGGAGTCCATCATCATTTCGTAGCAAGCAGCGCGAAGCGATTTAGCACGATCAGTGGCTGCTTTTTCACTACGAAAGGAACCGATGAACAAACTAGATTTGGTGCGCTCGGCGGTCGATCGGCTCGAGCTCTCGCGCAGGGATGCGGTCGCATTGATCGACGGCGTTTTTGGCGACATTCAGACGGCGGTGGTTTCAGGCGAGCCGGTCAAGATCCCGGGCTTTGGCCAGTTCAAGGTTCGCGATCGGGCCGCGCGCATGGCGCGCAATCCGGCGACGGGCGAGCAGGTAAAAGTGCCCGCGAAGCGCGTCTTTAAGTTCCTACCGGCGAAGGCGCTCAAAGAGGCCGTCATGTCGAAGCGCGGCGCACGCGGCGGCGCGTCTCGCAAGAAGGCCGCATCCAAGGCTTCGGCGCGCAAGACTCCGGCGAGAAAGGCCGCCGGGCGGAGGAAGCGCTAGAACTTTTCCATTTTCGACGACCGTTATCACTACGCGCGGCGCTCAAGGCGAAGGGCTCGTAGTTTCCCGCGCTACTTTCGACGAGGAGTCATAATGCGACGTTTAGGAATTCTTCTATCGGCGCTCGTCCCGGCGGTCATGATCGCCGGGTGCAGCGGTAATGCGGGTGCGCCGATCCCGAGCTCCCCCGGCACGGCGGCGGTCCCGTTCGATCGCGAGACCGGAATGACCGCCGGAGCGAAACTGTTTCACTTCCGCCATACGCCGGCATATCCGCCGCCGCGGCGCCATCACATCACGGGCGCCGAGCGCGCTCGCGCACGCTTGGCGGGATGGACCCCGGTCACTTCGAAGGCGCCGTGGACCAACGGGCCCGGCACCGAGATCCAGATGACCAACGGGACCGTGTTTGTCCAAGACTACTGCACGCCGAACTGGTATAGCCTTACGCCCGACAAGACCGGCAACTACGTCAACGGCACGTGGACCAAGATGGGGTCGATGCCGTCCAGTTACGGGCCGCTCTACTTCGGGTCGGCGGTTCTCGCCGACGGCAAGCTGATCGTCAACGGCGGCGAGTACAACTTCTGCCACTCAGCCGAGACGAACCTCGGCGCAATCTATGATCCGGCCACGAACGCGTGGACCGCGGTGACCGGGCCATCCGGCTGGAGCCAGATCGGCGACGCCTCGAGCATCGTGCTGGCCAACGACACCTACATGCTCGGCAACTGTTGTACCAGCAATCAGGCGCTCCTGAACGAGTCGTCGATGACGTGGACTCAGATCGGCACCGGCAAACACGACACTAATAGTGAAGAGGGCTGGACGCTGCTGCGCAACGGCGACGTGCTGACCGCGGACGTCTTTAGCGCGCCGAACTCGGAGTATTACGACCCGACGGCCAACACGTGGCAGACTGCGGGAAATCTAATGAGCCTCGTGCAGTGCACCGAGATGGGTCCGCAAACCATGCGCCCGAATAACACCGTCTGGGTCGCGGGAGCGAACGGCAAGTCTGCGGTCTACAACGCTAACACCAAGGTGTGGACGACCGGTCCGTCGTTCCCCTCGGGAATCGACGTGGCCGACGGCCCGTCGTCGGTGCTGCCCAACGGCCAGGTGATGATCGCTGCCAGCCCCGGCTGCTATAACGCGCCGACAACGTTCTACCTCTTCAACGGCACGGCGCTCAACAGCCTCACCGCGCCGCCGAACGCTCCCAACGACTCGAGCTACAACGTCCGGCTGCTGGTGCTCCCGACGGGCCAGATCCTGGAGACCGATGGATCGACGGACGTGGAGATCTATTCCAGCACAGCGGCCCTGCGCCACCACAGCACCGCTCCCTCGATCAGCTCCGTGCCGTCGTCGCTTGCGCCGGGAACCACCTACACGGTCACCGGCAGGCGCTTCAACGGCTGGACGCAGGCGAACTTCTACGGCGACGACGTTCAGTCAGCCACGAATTATCCGCTGCTGCGTATCGTGAACAACTCGACGGGACACGTGTTCTACTGCAAGACCCACAACCACAGCTTCATGGGCATCGGATCGAGCATGACGGTGTCGACGAAGTTCGACGTTCCGTCCGGCATCGAGACCGGCGCGAGCACGCTCTATGTGGTCGTCAACGGCATCCAGTCGGCCGGCGTCAGCGTAACGGTCACGTAACCCACTCCAGGCCAACGACAAATGCGGCGGCGCCAAAAGGCGCCGCCGCTCAAATTTCTGGAGAGTTACTTGATCTCGATGTAGATCGCTTCGAAGGGCTGATCGGTGTTGTTCTCCGGCTCGTGCTCCCACGTGTCGTCGAAGTTCAGGTAATCGCCTTTTTTCGCCTGAACGCGCTCGGCTCGGCCATCCGGCCACGTAAACGTAAAGTCGGCGTCGGTCAGAAACACGCCCACACCGCGCGCGTGCTGGTGCATGCCCGACTTCTCACGGCCGCCATAGCGAATGCGCACGATGCGGATCGTATCCGTATCGGCCTCTACGGTGTAGTGCTTCGGATCGACGGAAACGGCGTCGCGTTCGAGTTTCGTCGTTGTCCCCATGTCGCAGGTCCTTTCCGCACATTTCGTGCTGCCGCCCGAACGAATTTGCGGCCGTTCGGGACCCGCTAGGGGATGCCTGCTTGGCAGCTTCAGCTTCAGATGCCGTAAGGGACCTGACCGGCGACCTGCGCTGGGACTGAGCCTCGCCGCGCCGAACGTTCCTAGCCGCTGATCCGTTCAGCTTCCGGGAGGCTTGGCACATGAGAACCTACGCTTGCTCCACGCTTCCATGAGAAGGCTGATTTTGTCAAGCCGACGTGGCGGCTGGGTTCCATTCCTTGAAGCAATTCGTCTCGCCCCGCTTCCATCCGCACTCGCTATGGGCCATTTACGGCTCGGTGCACGTTGGGGTTCCTCGTAG